>JADZEO010000114.1 GCA_020850475.1 Bdellovibrionales bacterium
AGCGAGTACCAGTCTTGGGGAGATCCGCTGAGTCGATTGGCGACGATGTCATGTAGCAGGCCCACCTCGCGATAAGCAAAGGCGCCTTTGATAAACCCAATATTCGAAGTCAGCGCGGCCCAAATCTCCGCAAAGCCGTCAGCGACGTTGTCGTTGTCGTCTCCGACATCAGCGGCATCGGTGACGTCAAAGAGCAGGCGGGTGACTGAAAACTCGCGAAAGTTGCCTTCGCCATCGAACACGGGGACGTCGTTGGATTTGTTTGCACCCGAGGTTACCAGATCCTCCACATCAATGCGAAAAATGAACGAGGTCGAACCACTCGAGTTCCCCATTGTATCGATGTAGTAGTTGGAGCCTTGAACGGCGGCCTGAAAAAAGTTGCCCCAACCTTCGGACCAAGCCAATCGGGGATCGATCACCCGATTACCGTTATGTTCGCCGCCGGGCGAGTCAGATCGAAAGGCCGCATCTTCGAGAAAATGCCCGTACTCGTGGAGCACCACTGAGTTGTCGAAGTGGTCTGTATCCGAACTATTGACGTCGCCGTTGGAGCCGCCGAGAACAAATAGTCGCCGGTATCCCGGCAAGTAAAAGCTTAAGGGGCCAGTATTGGGGAAGTAAGATCCCGGATTAAATCCAGCCTCCCAATAGACGCTCACTTTAGTGGCGACCGAGAAATTAGGGCATTCCGAGAAGGACGACGAGCAAGTGGCAACTTTACTCCGCAAAAAATCATTCGCGTTGTGTATTTGATCCAAAATATTGAACGCGCCTCCGAGCACATCACCATCCGCCGTCGCGGTCAGTGTTCCAATATTTTGGGAGGAGTTAGCGATGACATTTTGTTTGATCGCGTAAATGACGTTTTGCTCAGGGGCATTAAACACAGTGGCTTTCAAGAAACTATTGTCAGCGCGTGCGTTGACGGAAACTAAGAACTGCCCATCGCCTCGTGGCAGAGTGAATGAAAAATTCCCGCTGGCATCAGTTTCGGTACATTGAACAACATCGCCAACCGAGTTGGTCACCCGGACTTCGGCATGGCGAATGGGCCGAGGAGCACTGGGAGATCCCAAGCCCCCATTGGACCCGCTCACGAGAAAAACCTCTCGAGCAGTGTATTGGGCGACTCCCGAGATTGTAACCGCGTCGCCATAGGAAGTGGGACTGCTCCCGCAGTAGGCGGGTTCCTTAGGACCTTGATAGGTGGGGCTGATGCGGCCGGTGGTGCCCGATTTGTCTTTGTAGCGCTTAGAGCACGACAGCGAGAGGCCCAGTACGGCCAACAAGACAAAGGTGTGCGTGATTGCTAGGAAGAGCCCCCTGAACCTCATGTCGGACTTATCGGCAGTTTGGCTAGGTCATTAAACTAAAAAACGGAGTCGTCTCAATAAATTATGGGAATCACTGTATTATTCTGAAACAGGATTTTTGGCCTTGATTCCCGCCTCCACTCAAATGCAAAATAACCCTCTTTTTGGGGTGGGAATTGGTGCAAAAGGGTTTCAATTCAGACATCAGGATTAACGGCCTAACATACCATGTTCAGACGGAAGACTGGGGTCTAGCGAATCCGTTTTTGGTCAGCCAAGTCTTTTACAACGGAGCCGTTGTTAAGAGTGTGAAGACCGCTTACACCGATGTCCTCCCCAAAGGGCCAGCTTCGGAGAGTCGGGCCATCCATTTAGCGATGCAATTTCAACATCAGAAAATTCTAGACCTTCTGGTTTCTGGTCAACTTCTGTAGTCCCATCTAAAATTTAAGAATGATTGATTTTCGACATATATATAAGTCTTATTCGGACGACGTTGCCGCTTTGTGCGACGTCAATTTATTCATCGAAAAAGGCGAGTTCGTCTTTCTCACCGGACCGAGTGGAGCAGGTAAAACCACTTTGTTTCGCTTGCTCTCGGCTTTCGATCAGCCGACCTCCGGTGATCTGCGGGTTGCTGGGTACAATCTTGGTGACCTGAACCGAAGGGACATTGCGTTCTTTCGTCGCCACATCGGAGTTGTCTATCAGGATTTTCGACTTTTAAAGCGCCGAACCGTTTTTGAAAACGTCGCCCTACCACTTGAGGTGCGGGGTGATAGCTCATCAGTCATTCGCAAGAAAGTCGACGTGCTCCTCGATGAAGTGGGCTTGTCTCATAAGGCCGATAAACTCCCCACGCAACTCTCCGGCGGAGAGCAGCAGCGGGTCGCGATTGCTCGAGCCTTAGTTCACCATCCCGGAATTTTAATCGCTGACGAGCCGACGGGCAATCTTGATCCAGATTTGAGTCGAGAAATCATGCATCTGCTGGAACGTTTTAACGCCCGGGGCACCACCGTCTTTGTTGCCACTCACGACCACGAGTTGGTTCAAGCCAAACACCGTCGGGTCGTCGAAATTAGCAACGGCCGGATTGTGAGGGACCAATGATGAGAATGAGTTCGGTAAAAGGATTTATCAGATCGTGGCGTCAGCAAACGGGAATGCAAATTGCAACTCTCTCGGTCCTGGCGGGAACCTTTACGGTCATTACGATCTTCTGGTTGGTTCAGCGAAATCTCGAGAGGGTTATGACTCATTGGGGAGAGGCCGTCCGGGTGTCAGTTTTCCTCAAAGACCAAGTCGATTCCGAGCAAATCAATGCAACCAAAAAATTTCTCGATGAACTGGGTCAGTTCAAGGCCGTTGAGTTCTTATCAAAAGAGGAAGCCGGTCGTCGTTTTCAGGCCCAAATGGGTTCCTATTCCCCCCACTTTCTCGGCGATCCGGAGTTTGGCAATCCATTGCCGATGAGCTTTGAGGCGAGCTTGAGAGACAATATTCCGGCCGCATCTCGGTATGCGATTCTCAAGGAACTTGCCGATAAAATCACCACTCAACCATCGGTTGAGGATGTCTATTTCGGGCAAGGATGGGTCGAAAACTACGCGACGGCGATGAAGACGTTCGAATACTCCAGCTGGTTTTTGATGCTCATTTTGCTTGCCGGAAGTTTGTTTGTGGTTGGCAATTCGATCCGCAATGCGATTGCCCAACGACGAGACGAGATCGAAATCCTCGAGCTGGTCGGCGCAACTCCCGAGATGATCAAGCGTCCGTATCTGGTTGAGGGAGTTTTGATGGGCGTGAGCGCGAGTGGCCTAGCCATCCTTTTCAGCTTTGCTCTTTTCACCTGGCAAGCGGAAATGATTCGCTCTGACTTGGGATTTTTAAATCTTGCACAGGCAATATCGTTTCTGACGGTAACTGACGTTCTGGGCTTGCTCTTTTTAGGGGGAGCCTTTGGCGCCCTTGGAGCCTTTTTGTGCGTACGTCGCATCTGCAACGGGTGGTCGGCAGCTCAATTCGAGGAGGCCAAGTGGTAAGTGGGCTGAGATCCAGGGCAAGCACCCTCATCGCTTTCACGGTGATGACCCTTCCCGCTGGGGCAGTTGCGGTCAAGGGGGGAGCGACTTCGACGCCCGCCGAGCCGGCGACGTCGAAGTTCATTGTCCAAGAGTTCACGCAGGCCCGGGAGCAAGTCATTTCGACCGAAGAAGACAGCCGCAAGATCCTAGGCAACTTGTATGAGATTAACTTCAAACTCAAGAAGATGAGTGAAAAGCGTTCACGCCTAAGTGAGCAAATGCTGGCGGCCAAGGGCGATGTCTCCTTGGTTGCTCGAACGATCGGTCGGCTCGAGAATCGCATTTCCGACCAGCGCAGAATTTTGTCGAGACGCCTGCGTTCGCTCTACAAACTGGGTGAACAGGGCACGATGCAGGTGATTTTTTCTTCGCAAAGCGCAAGTGATTTTGACCGCAACCTTGCTTACCTTAAGCGGGTCGCGGATCGCGATGTGGAACTCATCACTGACTTTCAGAGTAACTTGACGGCTCTCGAACAAAACCGGAGCAAGCTAAGGCGCAATGTTTTGCGGATGGTGAGCTTAGAAAAAAGTCTCAAGCGCCAAGAAGGCCAATTGGAAGACGAGCAAAACTCGAAGAGTCGTTTGCTTGCAGTTTTGCGCAAGTCCAAGCAGACCTATATCGACCGGCTTTCGGGCTTGCGTCAACAAGTCGGGTCGGCCGGAGTTGCGGAGGAGATTGCCAGTCTCATAGAAGAGTCTTTTTTTGAGCGCAAGGGTCGCCTGTTGGCGCCGATTCGCGGAACGATTGCCAAAGACTTTGGTCTGATCCAGGACGATCGCTACAAATTCAAACTCAATCACAAGGGAGTTTTTGTGGCCAGCGAATCGGGTGAGCCGGTGCGAGCCGTGTTTCCAGGCCAGGTGAGCTTTGTCGGTCTGCTTGAGGGGTGTGGCCACACCGTCATCCTTGATCATGGTGATCACTACTACTCAGTTTATTGTCATCACCAAGAGGTAAAAGTAAAGAAGCATCAAAAGGTTACCGAAGGAGAGCTACTAGGGAATGTGGGGGCCGATGAGTTTGGCCAGACTGGACTCTACTTTGAAATTCGCCACTTTTCCGATCCAATTGATCCTCGGCTGTGGGTAAACTGGAAGGGCGACACACCAAAAACGACTCTGTGAGGGGGCAACCATGACTCAGCATCAACAACCAGTGAACCGTGCCAAAAGGTCGTGGCGTTTTTTGACCTCAGCGCTTGTCGGAATGTTATTTGTCTTGGGGATAGTGAGCACCCAAGGAGTCACCGGTTGGGCGAAAGAACGCTACACCGAATTGCAATTGTTCGCGAAAGTTTTAAACCTAGTGCAACAGTACTACGTCGAAGAAGTTGATACGCAAAAACTCATTTATGGCGGAATTAAGGGGATGCTGCGCGAGCTCGACCCGCACACGAACTTTCTTGAGCCTTCCATTTACAAAGAATTCGAATCCGAAACAGCTGGCGAGTTTGGCGGATTGGGAATTGAAATCACAGTTCAAGAAGGTGTTCTCACCGTGATTTCGCCCATCGAAGATACCCCGGCCTTTAATGCGGGAATTAAGGCAGGCGACAAGATCGTTGAGATCGACGGAGAGTCGACCAAAGGGATGACGCTCGTCGAAGCCGCGACCCATATGCGAGGCAAAACCGGCTCAAAAGTGAGACTAGGAATTTTTCGCGAGGGTTTTGAACGGCCTAAGGAGTTTTCGATTGTTCGCGGTACCGTGAAGGTTCATAGCGTAAAGGTTACCGACCTGGAAGACGGCTACATTTATGTGAAACTGACGAGCTTTATCGAAAACACGGCCAAAGAAATGAAAGACTCCATTAAGGACTTTACGAAGAAGAACAAGCGATTGGCGGGAATGGTCGTTGATCTGCGGCGCAACCCCGGCGGTCTACTTGATCAAGCCGTTGAGATCAGTGACCTCTTTCTTAAATCAGGGACCATCGTGAGCACCAAGGGCCGCAATGAAAAAGAAAAAGAAGTGGTCTTTGCCAAGCAAGCCGGCACGCTCGAGGACTTCCCCCTGGTGGTATTAGTTGACGAATATTCGGCGAGTGCCAGCGAGATTTTGGCCGGAGCTCTCCAAGACAACAAGCGCGCACTCATTATGGGTCAACGGTCGTTCGGCAAAGGATCGGTTCAGTCGGTGGTTAAGCTGGGCGATGGCTCGGGTCTCAAACTGACGGTGGCGCGCTATTATACTCCGAGCGGGAAATCGATCCAAGCGGAGGGCATTACTCCTGACGTATTCGTTGAAAACCTTGCTTCCGAGGTACTTGATAAAGCCAAAGGGGATAAGCGAGGGATCAAGCGCGAAAAAGACATCAAGGGTCACCTCCTTGGCGAGTCTGAAAAAGCCAAACAACCGAACAACAAGTCGACGGGGAAATCCGCGATTGATTTCTGGTGGGCCGAGTCTGCCACTGGCGACAAGGTCAACTTGTCACCCAAGGAAACCCTCCTCGCTGGAGACTTCCAGGTGCTTCAGGCCTACAACTATTTGCGAGCTTGGGATGTGATGCGCCAGTTCTCGCCGCAAGGACCGCAAATTCCTGCGGCGCAAGCGCCGAGCCCGAATCCCACGACGACCAAGTAAGAGAACCGTTATCGGCGGGAACGCCCCTTCAGCGCTTCCGCGAGCTCGTTTAAGCCCTCCATGATGGGCTTCAGCTCGTCATATTGCCGAAGTTTGCGATTCCCTTCGTAGTCGCCCTTCTTGAGATCGTCGATGAACCGACAAATCACCAGCGTCGGACCCGCGATTCGGTGGGTGATGACGAGAGAATAGAAAAAAGATATCGCCGAAAACCCGATCAAAATTAGAAAAGCGATCAAAGTGATTTCAAAGACGGCTTGGTCGAGGTGGTTCTGTAGAATGGTGTCTTCGCCATAGTACTGCAGGATGATTTCGCGGACGCCCTGGAGGCGAGTGAAAATGAGGGCGACCATAACGCCCACCACAGCCAAAACACTGACAATAAAATAAACGCTGAATTTTAATTGGAATTGTGGATTTAAAAGATAGTTCCGCCACAACCTTTTGGGCTTTTCATGCTTTGCAGCATCGGAGTGGTTTTGTGAATTCACACCATGAGCGTCATTCATACACGTCCTTCCGTTTGGCGATCGGTAAGCTCTATGTTAGCCTCGGGACATCGATGAGACAAGGGGTGGGGGTAAATATGGTTCACAAGAAAGAGCTGATTCTGTGGTTGGTGTGCTTGTTGTTGACGGTGAGTTCGCTCCAGGCGTTTGGTAGCGCACGCTTTAGTGGCGGCGACACCTTTGAGGCCATTGATTTAGAGGCCGATATTACCGTGAGTTGCCAAGAGGGTATGGAGCGTGACGTTCGCTATGTCACCTGCTCTGAAAGTCTCCTTAACCCAGGCGAGTATACTTATTTTGTCGGACCCGAGGGCGTCGTCGCTGACACGGTGAAAGTCAAGTCGACTTGGGAAAATGGCAAGGGTGAAGAAAAACAAGCGTCGTACGACAACGATAAAGGTCGCAGCGGCAAGGCTCTCAATTTATGGATTTCAACTTTGCTTCAGCGGCCCCTGTTGGACTACGGCGTTAACAAGATCGATTGGGAAATGAGCCAGGGCGGCCAAACGGTGGCGTCCGGCACCTACGATGTAAAGGTCGTGGACAAAGGGACTCGCCGCTGCCCGAGTGGTTACTACTCCTCTTGGACCATGAACGATTGCCGGTTTCCGAGTTCGGTGTGTGATCGTCACTTCCGCTCATACAATTACTGCGAGTAGTTTTCGAGCCGCCGGCGAATACCAATAAAAAAGCCGCGTCTAGTTAAGCGCGGCTTTTTTATTTGAAACAGCAAAGGGGTCGGGAGGCCTTAAGCGTTAGTCTTCGGGACTTTCTTGATATTGGCCTTCTCGATCAGGCAAGCAACCACCTTTTCTTCCATTATTTGAAAACTCAGACGAGAGGCATTGTCTTGCTCTTGGTAATACGTCTTCAAGCGCTCAGCTTCCAGTCCAGTTTGAGCCGCGATCTCACCAATTTTTGCGTCGAAATCTTGATCGGTCGGCCGCAAATTTAGTTTGTCCGCCAACGCATCAACCAAAAAGCTCGACTGAACGATAAAGGTCGCCGACTGATTGAAGTCCTCATCCCAGCGGGTTTTGTATTCTTCAAAATCTTTTTCCGACAGACCTTGGTGCTTCATGCGTTGTTGAACATCGCTGATCAGCATCGATTTTTGGCGCTCATGGAGCGACTTGGGTACGTCCACGGGGTTGGCTTCAACCAAGGCGCGGAGTACGCGATTCTTAAGTTCCTCGCCGGATCTTTGCTTTTCAGACGACTCCAAGTCTTTGCGAATTTGCTCCTTTAAAGCCGCTAAGTTTGCAAACTCGCCGACCTTAGAGGCCAACTCATCGTTGATTTCGGGAAGAGACTTCTTTTTCAATGACAAAAGCTTCACGCGAAACTCAACCGGCTGACCGGCAATCTTGGAGTTGTGATACTGGTCGGGAAACTTGAGGTGCAAAGTCGTCTCCGCACCGGGCACCATTCCCACCACACCCTCTTCAAAGCCTTCAATGAATTGGCCGCTGCCAAGATCGAGTGAATGGCTGTCAGACTTGCCGCCCTCGAGAGGGGCGCCGCCGACAAAGCCCTCGAATGCCACTTCCGCAACGTCGCCCTTTTGCGCCGGTCGATCTTCGAGAAGAGGAACGAGATCCGCGTGGTTGGCTTGAATTTTTGTCAGCACTCCTGCGACTTGTTCATCAGTTACTTCGGCCACCTCTTGTTCAATTTCGAGGCCCTCGAATTTTTTCAAATTAATTTCCGGACGAACTTCAAATTCAGCAGAAAAAATAAAGTCTTTATCGGCATCAAAGGAGTCAAATTTGATCTTGGGATAACCAATGGGATCGAGCGAGTGTTGCGACAACCCCGTTTGATAGGAGTCGGAGATGAGGCTCTGCAGGACATCTTGTTTAACTTGTTCGCCATACTGGGTGCGAATGGCATTCAGCGGAGCCTTGCCCTTTCGGAAACCCTTTAAGGTCACCCGTTTTTGCAGGTCTTTATAGATGCGATCGAATTCAGCGCGCACCCGGTCAGCAGGAACCTCAAAATTTAATTTGTGCGCAAGCCCTTCCAATTTATCCAAAGTGATTTTCATGGGATGACTTCCCCTTTTTCGCTATTTATGTAATGGTGTCTGCGTCTAATATTGATGTGCCAATCAGATGGAACCTTTTATGGGAAGCGCGGCACCAATGCAAGGCAATAATGCGCTGCACAACCCGTTTATGAAGGGTAATTGTCGGTGACGAATAGCAATCAGCGAGTGGTTTTTGTCACGGGAAAAGGGGGCGTCGGCAAGTCCACCGTGGCGGCAGCTCTTGCGTATCGAGCAGCGCAAGACGGGCGTCGAGTGATTCTCGTCGAGTTGGCTGAACAAAGCTACCTGCGACACTTGTTGAATATAGAAGTTGGGTTTCGTCCCACCGAGTGGCGAGAGAGACTTCACGTGGCCTGTTGGGATGGAGCCACTTGTTTGCGGGAATACCTCAAACACTATGTGCGCATCGATGCGGTCGTTGATTTGTTTTTCAATAACATGGTGATGAAGACCTTTATCCAAGCAGCCCCGGCGCTCAAGGAAATCTCCATCTTAGGCAAGGCCACCAGCGGTATTCGGCGAGTGGGTCCCACCTTTGAATATGACTTAGTGGTTATTGATGCCTTTGCCACCGGCCACTTTCGAGCGCTGCTCAGAGCGCCTAAGGGTTTGGCGGAGGCTGTGCAATTTGGACCGATGGGAGATCAGACCCGACAGATTGATCAACTGCTGCGCGACCCGCGACATACGAGCACGTTTATCGTGACTTTGCCGGAAGATCTGCCGATTTCTGAGTGTGGTGATCTTCGTCGAGATCTGGCCAGTGAATTTGGCATTCAAGCGAGAGTGATCTGCAATAAGCTGTGGGATATCCCGCTGGACCCAACCGCCTTGCTACGACTCAGTCGGCACTTGGCGGGACGCGATTCAAGTGGTCTCGAGCTGGTGAACTATCTCGACGTCGTCGAAGAGCGACAACGACAGGCGCTGCAGACTCTGCAAGCCATTGATCCCAAGTTTGTCACCTTGACACAGCGATTTGCTGAGGTTGGCGAAAACCTGATCGCCAGTCTTGCAGAAAGGGTGAGGCTGAGTGACTTGGGTCTTTGATCAACACAAAGTGATTATTTGCGCCGGCACGGGCGGCGTTGGTAAGACGACTCTCTCGGCTTGCTTGGGAATTCTCGCGGCCCGAGCAGGCAAGCGCGTTTTGGTGTTAACAATTGATCCAGCCCGAAGACTCGCCGATGCCTTGGGCATTGATACGGTAAATGATGAAGAGGTACCGGTCGCTCTGGGGGGCGTGTCGGGACAGTTGTCCGCCGCCATGATTAATCCGGCCTCGATTTTTGATCGCTTTATCCAGCGGGCGGCGAGCCGCAAGGAATTAGCGGATCGAATCCTGAAAAACAGTCTTTACCGTCAGATGTCGACGACCTTGAGTGGCTCTCAGGAGTTTACATCTTTAGAGCGCTTACTGACCGCAGTTGATTCGGGTCAGTTTGACTTGGTGATTCTTGACACTCCACCGGCCCAGCACGCGGTGGATTTTCTCTATGCCCCGCAAAAGATCTACGCCTTGTTCCAGAATGCCATTACTCAATGGTTCGTGCAGGGTCCCCGCTCGAAAGGGCTGCTGCAGGGACTCTTTCAGCGAGGAACCAAGACGGCCCTTGCGGCTTTGGAAAAAGTGACCGGCGCCCATTTTATTCGTGAGTTGTCAGATTTTTTTGAGGGCGTGGCTGAAATTCAAGGTGAGGTCAGTGGGCGAAGCATTGCCGTTCATCGGTTATTGACGGGCCCGCAAACAGCCTTTGTGCTTATCACGGGTTTTGATCGAGCCAAACTCGGCGCAACCCGCGATTTTATTGCTGAGTTACGGCGGGGCGGCTACACTCTTGACTCGGTCATCGTCAATCGTTGCCTGCCCCAATGGACACCCAACCCCGCAGTTAATGCGGATCTGCGGGCGGATGAGGACTACCAAAAGCTGCTTGCCTTCTACGGTCAGTTACAGGCTTATAATCAGGATCGAGAAAGTGAATTTAAATTATTCCAAGAGTTTTTGGGACCCTTGACACCTCTCGTTCGAGTACCAGATTTGGTATCTGACGTGACCGGATTACAGGGATTGCAAAAGCTGGCAGATAAGCTTGAACCCTACGTCAAGGAGCGAGGATGAGCACCAACCCTTTAAAGCACTGCTGATTGATTGTCGGGTTCAGTTTGCTCGTGGGCTGCACCTCGTCTGGATCCAAGGACGCCAATGACGAAATTTATGAGAATCCGGTCCCGGTCAAGCATCAACAGGCTTTTGAGCGCGGGATGGCGCACCTGGAACGCAATGAATTTCGGTTGGCGCTCAAAGAATTTGATGCCGCCCTCCAGGACAATGCCTCTTCGGAGTTTTACCTCGTTACGCTTTTTAACAAGGGGGCCGCTCTAGAAGGTCTCGAGCGTTGCTCTGAAGCAACCAACGTTTATCGGCAGTCCTTGAGATTGGCCAGTAAACGCTTTCCGCGAATTGAAGCCCACTCGCTTTTTCGCTTGGCCTACACCTATGAATGCATGGGTGATGTCCCCAAGCAAATTGCCAGCTTGCGGGACGCTTTGCGGAGAAAGAAGTTCTTGTATCGAGAGATTTCCGAAGCAGAATTGCCAGCCCGACTGGCCTCTGCCTACGCTCGAACGGGTGATCTCAAGTCGGCGGAAAAATACTTTGAAATGGCGCAAAAGGGTTTGGTCCAGGTTCACTCCGATGAGGGAGATCCTTCAAGAAAGAAGGAACTGTTGGCGCGGACTCTTTACTTCATGGGGCGAATGCAACCCAAAGCCGAAAAGGTCAGTGAATTGTCGGAAGCCTACATCGGCAGTCTCAAATATCTGCAAGGATATTTGTTGAAGAGCTCCGAAATGGACAGCAAAGACTGGTCGCTCAGAGCGGCAGATAACCTCGTCGGCGCCTACGAGGTCATTTGGCAGGCGCTCGAACGACCGCCCCAAATCAAGCAAGACCAAGGCGATCAGGCGCTGACTCAGAAGGCGACACAAGAATGGAAATTGAAACTCGCCCAGGGCGCCATCGCCAACATTCAGTCTTTACGGGCGATGCGCTTTCCTGATCCCAAAGAGCCGCTGGTTGTGCAGCAGATTTTTCGTGAAATGGAAACCCAAGAGCGTAAGCTGACCGCCTACCTTGCGGACCTGGCGGTCACGACGGATCTTACTCCCGATGCCAAAAAACGTGAGGGTCTTAAGCGCGAAGGCCGAGTTGTCTCTCCCAATACCTCGCTTGAATCCAAAGCCGCACCCAAGGCGCAGAAGCCCAAAGGAAGTAATCCGTGATTCCGATTCGCCGCGCGGGGAAGGGATTCTCCTTTATTATGGATGGCCTGAGGTTAATTCGCCAAGATGGTGAGTTACTGAGGTGGGCGGCGGTTCCTTTTGTCATTGATCTTTTGTTGGTTGTGATTGGCTTTTTCGCCGGGGCAGTCCTCATGCCGGGGTGGGTACAGGCGGCAGTTGCAATGGTGATTCCCGCCAGTGCGGGTTTGGCCTTCAGTATTTTGTACTATCCGTTACTGTTGTTTTTCTGGCTGGTGTTTCTCATCCTTTGGATTTACGTCATCTTTCTTTTTGCCACCGTCATCGCGGCGCCCTTTAATACCGTGCTTGCGGAACGGACCTTGATGAAGGCCGGAGTTATTGCTTCGCGCCCATTTAACTTCACCCAATGGTCGGCGACTTCTTTTAGGATGATGATCACGGCCTTGGTAAAGGCCACAGTGTTTTTACTGCTGGGTGTAGGTATTTTTGCGCTTTCCTTTGTGCCCGTCGTTAACTTGCTCTCGTCTTTTTTGGCCTTACAGGTTATGGCGTTTGATAGTTTTGATTGTTCCTTTGAGATTCTTGAAATGAATTTTCGCGAGCGAATGAAGGTTTTTCGACAAATGTTTCCTGAAGCCACGGGGATGGCGGGTGCGCTGGCCGTTAGCCTCATGGTGCCCGGGCTTACACTCTTGTTGATGCCGGCCGCGATTGTTGGGAGCGCGAGTATGTTAAAAGGCGTTCCCAATTTGGGGAGAAAATAATGGTCATCCACGAGCTTATCCACAAGCGGATCGTTGAAAATCGTCTCGCCGTCGATGCTTGGTTTAAGCGTCAGGGCGAGGGGCTGGCCTTTCCATTTTATTCAAGCTTTGACATTCGTGACTCCGGTCAAATGGTGGCGCCGGTCGACGCTAATATTTTCCCCGCAGGGTTTAACAACATTTGTCCGACGGATAAGTGCAACGCCGTGGCCCTGGTTCGTTGTTTCTTAGATTGCCACTATGGAAAAGACTATCAAAACATCGTGCTGCTGGCTGAGGAACATACGACTAATTTGTTCTATTGGGACAACGTGGGCGCCTTGTATGACTTATTGACCGCGGCGGGCCGCAAGGTTCAGATCGCATGGCCCAAAACGCTCAGCGAACCCTTACACATTACCAGCGCCTCGGGTAAGTCGATGACGGTTCACGGAGCGACGAAAGTTAACGGCGAGGTGGTCATCGACGGCGTCCGTGCCGACTTGATTGTTTGCAATAATGATTTTTCTCAGGCCTATGAGGACTGGGCGAGCTCCTTGCTCACTCCGATGAATCCGCCCCACACTTTGGGATGGCATCGACGCAAAAAGAGTGAGTTTTTTGCTTGGTACAATCGTTTGGCCGGGGAATTTGCTCAGATCATTAAAGTTCCCGAGTACATGATCCAAGTCGAAACCGAAGTCTTTAGCAACTTTGATGTCAATGATGAGAGCAGCCGCGAGAGATTGGCCGTTGCCGTGGACGCCATGCTGGCGCGATTAACTCAAAAATATGCCCGCTTGGGCATTGAGCAAAAGCCCTTTGTCTTTGTTAAAAACAACGCGGGCACTTACGGACTCGCGGTGATTCAATCCCGCAGTGGCGACGAAATTCGCACTTGGACCTATAAGGCGCGCAAAAAAATGAAAGCAGCAAAAGGTGGGCGCGAAGTCGGAGAAGTCATTATCCAGGAAGGAATTCCAACTCGAATTACGACGGGCTCCGAAACCGCCGAGCCGGCGATTTATCTGCTCGGCTGTCAGTTGGCGGGAGGTTTTTTGAGGGCTCATAGCGAAAAAGGGCCGGACGAAAGTCTCAACTCTCCGGGGGGAGTGTTTAAGCGCCTGTGCGTGTCGGATCTCAATGTTTCGATCGATGGTGCCCCCCTAGAAAATGTCTATGGCTGGGTCGCCAAGATTGGGGTCCTGGCGATTGCCAACGAAGCCAAAGATGCGCAGGTGGAGTTTCGAGATTACAAGGATTGCTGCGCCTTTCCGCTCTACAAAAGTGGATCAACGTCCGGTCGATGCTTGACGGAAGTCGAGTAGTTTTACAATTCCTCATAAGCCTTGAGGATTTATCCGATAAAATAATCACTGGAGCCCGTGAGTGCGGGCAGTGAGGTCGAAAGAGAATGCACGATACTCGTGTGTTGAGCGGAACAATCATCGTTCTTTGCGCAGCCTTGATCGGCGGGTGGCATTCGCTGCGGTCGTGGGACGGCATTAGCTACTATTACCTCGACGGTGAAAAGCGATACCCCGCAGCCGTTCGCAAAGTTTTTGATTTTTCTCATTTGGAAGGTAGCGCCTTAGCTTTGGCATCGCAACAACGACTCCTCTCGGACGCTCGGGTGGTGGCCTTGTCCGGGCAAGATGTAGGAATTGAGTTGGGGCACTTTATTACCAGGGGTGCTGAAGGCGGTAAGCAATTTGCTTGTCACGCCTACGATCGGGTGGAGTTAACCTTTTTTGCTGAGGGAGTTGCCGATGCGGGCGAGCGGGCCGCGATGGTGATCGAGGCCGATTGCCGCATTGGTGAGGACATCAACAAAATCGCCGCAATTGCTGTTCCGGTGTCAAAAATTTTGCAAGAGTCTCCGGGCGATCTTGAATTGCAGTATCTTGAAGAAAATCCAGTGACGATTCAGTTTCACCACGTCGTCGGTCAATGGCCCAAAGAGTGGAGCCTGTCTTCCGTTAAACTTTACAATCAAACGGTCCACGGGCAGGAGCTCGTCATTGAGTCGAGCCAAGTGCAGGAAATGGCCGCCAAGAATCAGATAAAGATGACTTGGTAAGCGCAACGGCACTTACCAAGAAACTCATAAATCTTTAGCTAACTCCACAAAGGTTCGAATCATAATTCCTGAAGCGCCCTGTTTGGGGCAATAGGGAAAGCGACTGCCAATTGACCAAGCGGTCCCCGCGACATCAAAGTGTGCCCAAGGAATGTCAGAGCCGACAAACTGCTCCAGAAAGGCCGCGGCCGTGGCACTGCCGGCACCCTTAAACGACGAGATGTTCGACAAGTCTGCAAAGGCCCCCTTCATGTCGCTGACATGAAAGTCATGAATCGGCATCAACCAAACTAATTCGCCGGAGGTTTCGGCCGCATCGAGAATCTGTTGCGAGAGTTTTTTGTTGCGAGTGAAAACACCGGTGTGGGTGTTGCCCAGTGCCATTACAATTGCGCCAGTCAGAGTGGCGGCATCGATAATCGCGGCCGGTTTTAGTTCGGTGGCATAGGCGAGAGCGTCGGCCAAAATCAAGCGCCCTTCGGCATCGGTATTGAGCACTTCAACAGTCTTGCCGTTGCGAAAGGTCAGCACATCACCAGGCTTTGTCGCAACCGGACCGGGCATATTCTCCGTCGCGGGCACGAGTCCCACAACGTTGAGCTTTAAGCCCAACTGGGCGATGGCGATCACCGTACCAATGACATTAGCGCCGCCACACATGTCATAGCGCATGTCATCCATTTGCAACGAGGGCTTAATGCTAATGCCGCCCGAGTCAAAGGTCAGTCCTTTGCCCACAAAAACGATCGGCTTTTTCGACTTTCCCCCACCATTGTACTCAAGAATGATAAAGCGCGGATCATGGCCGCTTCCTTGGGAAACGCCCAGCAGTCCACCCATGCGCTCCTTTTTGATACGAGCCTTGTCCCAAACGGTGACTTTTACTTTGGTCCCTTTAGCAAACTTGACCGTTTCGTCGGCCAGAATTTCTGGCGTCATAAAGTTGGCAGGCAAGTCACCGAAGCGACGGCAAGTGTTTACCACTGCGCCCAATATCTCGGCCGCGGCGACGGCCTTAGCCAGGGCCGCAGAGTTGGCCTTAGCACCTGGAACAAAAATCGCTTCAGAAAACTTCGGAGTCTCCTTTGGTTTTTCCTTGTCGCCGCTCTTAAGCTCTTCGAGTTTATAATCGCTGAGCCAGAGCCCCTCGCCCAAGGCTTGGGCCGCTAGGGCTGCGTCTTTTTGTCCATACAAAGCCGAAGCTAAATGAAAATGGGCTTTGGTGACTTTGCCGCCATTCAGAGTTTGAAAAGCGACGGCTCCCGCAACTCTCAAGGTTTCGGGAGTGATTTTTGCCTTGTCCCCTAGACCAATGGCGAGGAGATTTTTCACGCCTCCCACATTGCAAGACCTAAAAAAACACGTCTCCTTTTCGCCACCGAGAAAACTTTTTTCGCCAACCGCATCGCGCAGGAGTTGCGTGAGCTCACTGTTCAAATCAGAGACAGCCAGCGGAGTTGGTTTTTTGCTCTTAGTTGAGTCGCCTTGCGATGGGACAAACACGACTAAAGTCGATTGAGGTCCAAAGTCCTTGGACGGTTTGCTCAGAGACAATTTCATGGAAAGCTCCTTAGGAATTAACGCGGCACAAAACAAAATCAAACTGAGATTGTGAGACTGGTCTGTAGCACATGGCGGCGGATGAATAAAGTATTTTTCTCATTGATAAAGTCGGGACCTCAAAAGCCCGACAAGTTCCTTGTCAGGTGTGGAAATAGACCCACATTATGAACGAAAAGAGAGCCCATGAAGGAAGGTCCCATGTCTTTAGTGCCAATCGTCATTGAGCAGACTCCTAGAGGTGAACGCAGCTATGACATCTACTCGCGGTTGCTGAAGGACCGAATCATCATTCTCGGAACTCCAGTAACGGACGATGTTGCCAACAGCATTATTGCCCAAATGTTCTTCCTCGAAATGGAAAACCCGGAGAAGGACATTCACCTTTACATCAACTCGCCTGGCGGCAGCGTTTCTGCCGGTCTGGCGATTTACGATGTTATGCAGTTTGTGAAGTGTGATGTGAGTACTTATTGCATAGGTCTGGGTGCCAGCATGGGATCACTCTTGCTGTGCGCGGGAGCACAGGGAAAAAGATTCGTATTGCCTAATGCGAGAGTGATGATACACCAGCCACACATCATGGGTGGGGGCATCTCGGGTCAGGTGAGTGACATTGAGATTCAGGCCAAAGAATTGATTCGCACCAAAAACCGCCTCACGGAGTTGTATCAGCGGCACACGGGGCGCAATTTTGAAGACCTCAATCGCGCCATGGATCGAGATAATTTTATGACAGCGGTCGAGGCCAAAGAGTATGGCCTAGTTGATAATGTGGTAGAAGAGCGGAAAGCAACTAAACAAGGAAACCAAAGCCGATGAGTAAACGGGATAACACTTACGGCACCCTTTGCTGCAGTTTTTGTGGCAAGAGCCAAAAAGAAGTTAAGAAGCTGATTGCCGGCCCAGGTGTTTACATCTGTGATGAGTGTATTGAGCTCTGCAATGACATCATTGCCGAGGAGCGGGAGCGCGAAGAGGGCACGAAGACCAACCTCAAAGTTCCCAAGCCGGTGGATATCAACGCCTTCCTCAGCGACTATGTGATTGGTCAGGAAGTAGCTAAGAAGTCACTCGCGGTTGCCGTTCACAATCACTATAAGCGGATTAATTCGGCGACCAAAGGTGGCAAGAAGGACGAAGTTGAGATTTCAAAGTCCAACATTTTGCTCATCGGCCCAACCGGTTCCGGCAAAACTTTGTTGGCGCAGACGATTGCCAAAATCTTGAATGTGCCCTTTGCGATGGCGGACGCCACGGCTCTCACTGAGGCAGGCTACGTTGGTGAGGACGTTGAAAACGTGGTGCTCAACCTTTTGCAGGCAGCAGACTATGATGTCGAGAAGGCCCAGCGAGGCGTCATCTACATCGACGAGATCGACAAGATTTCGCGCAAATCAGAAAATCCTTCAATTACTCGAGACGTGAGCGGCGAGGGTGTTCAACAAGCGCTACTAAAAATCTTGGAAGGTACGGTTGCCAACTTGCCGCCCAAAGGTGGACGAAAGCACCCCCAACAAGAGTTTATCCAGGTTGATACGACCAATATCTTGTTTATTTGTGGTGGAGCCTTTGTGGGACTCGACAAGGTGATTGAGAGTCGCACGACGGCCAAGGCCATGGGTATTGCGGCCGACATCAGGACTAAAGATGAGCGTCTGCACGACCATAACAACCCCCTGAAGTTGGTCGAGCCCGACGACTTGGCCCGTTACGGCCTTATTCCAGAATTCATCGGTCGTTTGCCGGTGATTGCCGTGTTGGATCCTCTGGACGAGGAAGCATTAATCGATATTTTAATGAAACCCAAAAATGCCTTAACTAAGCAGTATAAAAAACTCTTTGGCTACGAGGGCGTTAACCTTTCGTTCTCTGATGCGGCTCTAAGGGCCGTGGCCCAAGAGGCGATTAAACGCAACACTGGGGCCCGTGGTCTGCGCGGGGTCCTGGAGTCGGCAATGCTGGAGATCATGTACGAAATTCCTTCCATGCCGACTGTTAAGGAATGTATAATTGAAGAGGATGTTATCACCAAACGAGAGAAGCCTCGTTTGGTATACAAGACCGAAGCAGAAATCGGGCAAGAGGCAGCCCAAAAGGCCGCGGAAATTGCCAAGACGGATTCTGCCGAGAGTGCTTGATCCGAGATACCGTCCGGACTCAGAAGCAAAACTAAACTTTTGAGCTCAACTCAGGCTTCTTTAGGGAAGGAGAACCTATGAGTGAAGGCACTCGTGAATCTACAGTACAAAAATTGCCCCTGCTTCCCCTGCGGGACTTGATTATCTTTCCCCACATGATGATGCCGTTGTTTGTGGGCCGGGAAAAGAGCATTAACGCTCTTGAAGAGGCCATGAGCAAACAAACTGACATCGTGCTGGCGGCGCAAAAAGATGCCAAGACCAACAACCCAGAGCCCAAAGACATCTATGAAGTGGGTAGCGTGGGCACCATCATCCAACTGCTGCGTCTTCCTGACGGCACCGTAAAGGTGTTGGTCGAAGGCAAGCGCCGGGTGCGAATCAAAGGCTTCGTGCAAACCGACAATTTTTTTGTGGTCGAGGCCGAAGAGCTTCCCGAAAAGGTGGTGAGTGAGCTGGAGGCCAAGGCCTTAGCCCGCTCGGTGAAAAACACCTTTGAAAACTATGTGAAGTTGAACAAGCGAATTCCACCAGAAATTCTCATGAGGGTCTCGACCATAGAAAACTATGGGGAGTTGGCCGACATCATTGTCGCTCAACTCAATCTCAAGGTCGAAGACAAGCAGCGAATCTTAGAAGTTAACGATCCCGCCAAGCGCCTAGAAGAGCTTTTGAACATGATGACGGGTGAAATCGAAATTCTCGAAGTCGAGAAGAAAATCCGCAACCGCGTCAAAAAGCAGATGGAGCGTTCGCAGAAAGAGTACTATTTGAATGAGCAGATGCAGGCCATTCAAAAAGAACTTGGCGAAAAAGATGACTACCAGGCTGAGCTTCTGGAGCTTGAGCAACGTCTTGCCAAAAAGAAAATCAGTAAAGAGGGCAAAGAAAAGGTTCAAAAGGAAATCAAAAAACTCAAGATGATGTCGCCGATGAGTGCTGAGGCGACTGTCGTGCGCAATTACATTGATTGGGTTTTGGATTTGCCTTGGGGCGATTATTCCGTCGACAAGCACGACATTGCCGAAGCCGAGCGCATTCTCGATGAAGACCACTGGGGACTTGAAAAAGTCAAAGAGCGCATTTTGGAGCATTTGGCAGTTCAGGCACTTAACGACAAGCTTAAGGGCCCGATTTTGTGCTTAGTGGGTCCCCCTGGAGTGGGCAAAACCTCTTTGGCGCGATCCGTAGCCCGTTCGCTGAACCGACAGTTTGCCCGGATATCACTGGGCGGAGTGCGAGATGAGGCGGAAATTCGCGGACATCGTCGCACCTACGTTGGCGCCATGCCCGGCAAGATCATCCAATCGTTGCGTAAGGTCGATAAGGGCAATCCCCTGATTTTGCTCGATGAGATCGATAAAATGAGTACGGACTTTAGAGGCGATCCGTCGTCTGCTTTGCTCGAGGTGTTGGATCCCGAACAAAACAATACTTTTCAAGATCATTACTTGGAAATTGATTACGACTTGTCACGGACCTTGTTTTTTACGACGGCCAATTCGCTCCACCCCATTCCGCGGCCCCTGTTGGATCGGATGGAAGTCATCCATCTCGAAGGCTATATTGAGAAGGAGAAGTTCAATATTGCCAAAAAATATTTGGTGCCCAAACAGATTACGAATCACGGATTGGACGGCTACAAAATCAGTTTTTCAGACGCTGCAATCTACGAAATCATTCGGTCCTACACCAAAGAGGCCGGAGTGCGGAGCTTGGAGCGACAGCTGGCGACAGTATGTCGTAAGTTGGCTCGGGAGATTGTAACGGATCAAGCCAAGGGACGTGGCAAGAAGAAGGCCAAAGACAGTAAAGGCGCTTATTCGGTAACTCCCAAAAAAGTGGTGACTCTGCTGGGACCGCCCAAGTACCGCTATGGCAAGATCGAAGGCCAACATGAAATCGGACTCACCAATGGTTTGGCGTGGACCGAGGTGGGCGGAGATCTGTTAGTGGTTGAGGTATCGGTCGTTCCTGGCAAAGGAAAGTTCACGATCACGGGCCAATTGGGCGAAGTGATGAAAGAATCTTGTTCTGCCGCAATGAGCTACGTTCGGTCGCGAGGCCCGCTCTTTGGCTTCGATCGAGAATTCTACTCAAACATGGATGTTCACATCCACGTGCCTGAGGGGGCTATTCCTAAAGATGGGCCCTCAGCGGGTATCGCAATAACCACTAGTATTGTTTCAGCCATTACCAAGATTCCTGTGAAAAAGACCGTGGCCATGACGGGTGAAATCACCCTACGTGGGCGGGTGCTTGGCATTGGCGGTCTTAAGGAAAAAGTTTTGGCCGCCCATCGCGCAGGAATCAAAACGGTTATTGTGCCCAAAGAGAACGAAAAGGATCTCAAAGACATTCCGGCAGAAGTACGAAAAGAGCTCAAAATCATCCTGGTCGATCATGTTGATCAGGTTTTAGTAAATGCTCTCGATGTGAAAAATGCCAAAGAGGTCTTTAAGGTTCGCAATGAGCCCGGAACTGGAATTAAGGCTCAGTACACGGGCCACTCAATGCAACACCACTAAGCTTGTGGGCCGGCCGCTGCCGGCCCGCTTCGCATTTGTGGGGTGCTTTTTCACAAGTCATTCTTAAAATTGTGCAAAATTCAGTTGCCGCTCCGCTCAACCCCAACATTTTCGGGTAATTGCTGGCATTCTTTTCCTAATGATTGACCTTTAGGTCAGATTTTGTAAGAAATTGGGAGTCACAGTACAGAATCTTAAAGGGCGGGATTCCTGGGTGGAAGAGAAGACCAATAAGCCGGAATCAACATACGAAATCGGCAAACTCTATTTTGAGCGCGGTGATTTCAAAGTCGCTATCGAAAAAATTTCGAAGGCGGCGTCGACCTTTTATTCTGAGAAAAATTTTGATGAGTTCATGAAGTGCCAAAACATCTTGTTGCGCATGTACGCCGAGATGGAAGATGCCGAAAAAATCAAAACGATCAAAGAGAGCCTTCAAGATCTCGTGCTCAACAAAAACGTCGAGCTGAATTCCAAGACCTATTACACCCTGGCCCTTTGCGCTTCATATAAGGGACAACACAAGGTCGCACTTGAGTACCTGGAAAAGTCTTTGGCGATTGCCCTTTCGGGGGACCAAAAGGAAGACATTTGCTACGCGATTCATGGCCTGGCGATTGTTTATCACTTCTTGGGTCGTTACGAGGATGCACTTAAAGAGATCTACAATTTGCAGGTTTTCTTTCAGGTGTTGGATTTGCCGGATTTGCGCCTCGCGAGCCAGGTTCTTAATGGCCACATTCTGCTCAAGATGGGCAAATACGACCAAGCTCTTGATGTCTTCTGGCAGTGCTACGATGTCCTCAAAGAGCAAAAAAATCTTTATATGTACGTGAGTTTGCTTTTTGCCATGGGCATCACTTATGCGGATTCAGGTGAAGTGGATTTAGGTCGTATGTATTTGACTCTTGCTAAGCGAGCGGTCGATCCGGCCAGCTTGCGCTACCTGGGTCGCAGTATCGACGAGCGTCTCAAGCGCTTGGGCGCGATGGAAGACTCGGAATACGACATCGTTTTTGATTCTGCCACCAACACGGTGACAGAAAAAAAGAAGGGTCGTGTTGATTTCAAAAATCAATTTATCCTTCTCGATATGCTTCGGCTGTTTTTGAAAAATCCGGGCGAAGTTTACACCAAGGAAGCCTTGGTCGAGAGAGTTTGGAAGCAGGAGTATGATCCTGCTGTTCACGACAATAAGATTTACGTCACTATCAAGCGGCTCAGAAAAATGATTGAGCCGGATTACGATAAGCCTCGGTATATTTACCGAGCGAAGAATGGCTATTACTTGAATAAGAACGCACGGGTACTTTTTGACAGTCAGTTGAATGTTTAGGGGATTTGGGAATCCGTTCTCGGGGGATGTGGGATGAGAAAGTTTTTAGTTTTATTAACGCTTTGTTTGTCGATGGGCGCGACTGCGACCGGGGTCATGTCGGCGGGATCTGATGATCCAGTGCCTTGGCCGTTTGCGGAGAAGTGTCCGTTCCCCTGGAAAACTTTCGATGGTGTTTGGCAAATTGTTGACGGCCAATTAGCTGATGTTTTTGAGTTTAAAGTTGTGAGCACCACCCAGTCTGGAGCTCGCATTATTGAAGTTAAGCGCTTTGATGAATACATGAATCACATTGCTTCGGGGCGAGGGCTTTCGCCGGTGGGTCAAACCTTGGTTCGCTTAGCCATGTATAATGTGGACCCCGATCAATATCCGTCGAGCTACACAGTGTTTGTCGGTAACTATTTGGAGCGGGACAAATATTCTTGCGAGCATGATCAAGTTCACACCGTCGTGACGATCCGGTCCTATTTTAATGACCGCAGTTATGACCGCCACTATGTAATTGAAAAGATTAGGAAAAATGAGAGTTCTCAGCCGCGGCGCCCGAAGCACCCGGCCCCGTAAGCGAGGGCTTGAAAGTTTCCCTCGGCCAAGAGGGAAGATCAAACGATAGAGATGTGGTTTCCCTGAAAAACGCTCTGGACATCCAGGGCGTTTTTCTTTACCTTCTGGTCCTCTATTTATTCTGATCGTAGGGAGTTAGCTCAGTTGGTAGAGCGCCACCCTTACAAGGTGGATGTCGTCGGTTCGACCCCGGCACTCCCTACCAAATCCTACAACTTGCAAATTTCCGATGTCCAAATTGTGAAAATCGCCCCCTGATGAGGGGGCAGCGTCAGGTTCTTCGTCAGCCGACGCCGAATCAGGGAACGAACCTGAGGACTTCGCACGCCTTTTTTCCGCCATTTCAATGACGTTGGTTTCG
>JADZEO010000115.1 GCA_020850475.1 Bdellovibrionales bacterium
CATTGCCCTCCCTCTTTTGATTAATCCCGAACATTCAACCGCGGAACTTCAAGAGGAATTGGAACGAATTCAAACACAACAGGCTCAACTGCAGCGTCAGCTCCAGCAAGTCGCCAGCAAAGTCACGAGCCTCCAAACTGGAACCTCCACGCCCACCACTGAACTCAAGGTTTTCGATGGCTTTGGTGTTGCCGCGAGCAAGGTCTATTACAGTGACAGTCCCCTCGCGATCGGGGCCAGCGCGGATCTCTTGTCCTTTGCCGATGAACAAAGCACCGATTCGCCCTCGATTAACACTTGGCGCTTGAGTCCCCACCTCGGGTATCGGTTGAATCGAAATCTCATATTCAACTCTCGATTCACCTTTGAAAACACGGGTGCCGAGGTTCATGCCGCGGGCTCTGAGCCTAAGGGTCAAGTGCGAGTTGAATTTGCCTACCTCGACATTATCCACTCAGGAGCTTACAACCTTCGCCTTGGTCAGCAGCTGCTGCCGGTGGGACTCGTCAACCAACGACAGGACGGGGTGTTTTATCCAACCGTCAATCCCCCGGAAGTTGAAACCCAATTGCTCCCCGCCACCTGGAGCGAACAAGGAATCACTTGGTGGGGGGCCAGCGACTCGATTCATTACCAACTCGGGCTCTTTAACTCCCTCGCCGCAACTCGCTTTACCGCCGACACTTTTATTCGCGACGGTCGGCAAAGTGGTCAGCTGGCGAAGGTCCGCGATGCTGCCGGCGTTTTTCGAGTGGATCATGTCAGCAAGTCAGGAATTTTTGGTGTGTCAGGTTTTGTGGGTAATACCGCCCAAGATTCCACCATCGTCGATCAAGGCACCATCCGTCTCTTTGAGGCTCATGTGCAAACCTTTAGCAAGCCGATTGCGCTTTCAGCGGTCTACGTGGAAGGTCAACTTGAACATGCGGACTCCATCTCGCTCGCCATCACGGGCAACCCGGCGATCCCGGCCAAGGCCAACGGCTACTATGTTACCCTCTCGGCCGATATGTTGACTGTCTTAGATCAACCCGGTCGCGCCGGCACCTTTCCGATTTTTGTGGAGTTCTCGCAATACAACCTGCACGCGGCCATGCCCACCGGTTACACGGCCGATCCCACGCTCAATCGCACGCGCACCACCTTTGGCTTTAATTATCGTCCCCAAGAAAATGTGGTTTTTAAAGCCGACTACCAACAGCGCAAAAACAAAGTCAGCAAAGAAGATGACCTCGTTTCGTTTGGAATTAGTCTGGTATTCTGAGGAATCGTCCGGCGAAGTGCCATCCCGCCAATTAAAACTGACAGGTAAATTCTGTTCCTTGCCCGAGTTCGCTTGCCACCGACACCGAACCGCCGTGGGACTGCATAATGTGCTTAACCAGCGACAAGCCAATGCCGGTCCCGCCTTTGTCACGACTGCGGCCGCCGTCGACTCGATAAAAGCGCTCAAACACCCGATTGAGATGGATCTCAGGGATTCCGGGGCCATTGTCCTTTACCCGTAAACAGGGCCGACCTTCACGTCCTGATTCCCACAACACCTCAATGCGCTTTCCTGAGGGCACATAGCGAACAGCGTTTTGCAGGAGATTTCGGAGCACTTGCTCAATGCGGGTGGGATCTCCCACCACCTCGTTCACTCGGCAGTCGACGTGAACCTCGTGCTGACGCGTATCGAGTTGTTGGAGAACTCGCTCGGTGAGCTCCCGAGTCGAAGCCACTTGCTGATGCATCTGTCGCCCCGACTCCAATTGCGAGAGATCCAGCAAATCACTAATTAAATCACTCAACCGAGTGACATTGCGATCAATCACCTCGACAAACTTTAAGACATCCTCCGTGCGACCCGCGTTTAAATCTTCTTTGAGGGTTTGTACATACCCTTTAAGCGAGGTCACCGGGGTCTTAAGCTCATGAGAGGCATTGGCGACAAAATCAATTCGCAACTTCTCGGCTGAGCGGGCTTCGGTTTGGTCCAAAAATACGCCCGCCACCCCATACACCTCGCCGTTGTGTTTTTTGCGCAGTGGATGATAAGTGATGCGAAAACTTCGGACTTGAGTTTCGCCCGGCAAAATCATCGCGTTCTCTTGAGTCGTCACCTGCCCGCTTTCAATTGTTCTTCGATAACCTTCGATCACCTCTGGATAGCGGATGATTTCGCCGATTCCGACTTTGCGACCGTCCCAGCCCTGCAAGCGGAAATACAAGGCAAACTGATTATTATAAAAAAGTGGATCACATGCGCGATTCACCGCCAAGACGGCCTCGCCCACGGCGGTCATGATCGCGCGGAGTTCGGTCTTTTCGCGGGAGAGACGAATCGTCTTGTTGCGATAATCGCGCCCCAACTTATTCAGCGCGCGCTCCAAATCATACCACTCGCCTTCTTC
This sequence comes from Bdellovibrionales bacterium, assembly GCA_020850475.1. Classification (GTDB taxonomy): domain Bacteria; phylum Bdellovibrionota; class Bdellovibrionia; order Bdellovibrionales; family UBA1609; genus JADZEO01. Next base: position 2,397 of record JADZEO010000115.1, read on the forward strand.
CTCCTCGCGCAACTCATCGTCGGTCAATTGTTCCTTGGCGAAAGGGAATTTTCTCAAACGCTTGGCGCGATCAATCAGACGCCCCAGAGGAACGACGAGGCGACGCCCCATCAGCAGAGAAACCAAAACCGCAAGGCTCAAACCAAACCCAAGGCTTCGCTGTAGCATCGACAGTTGAGCTTCCCGAACTTCAGGTTGGGCGAGCGAATCAATGCGCATCCACTCGATAAAATAGTAAATACTGAAGAGCCCCACCACCAGAGCCAACTGTTGACCCACAAACCAACGGAATAAGCGCCAAGGAAAGGAACTCGGTGGGCGCATGTTAGGATTCCAAATAACCGATCCGGTAGCCCACTCCCCGGACGGTTTCAATGACATCAGCGTGACGTCCCAGTTTTTTGCGCAGGCCAAAAACATGAGTATCGACCGTGCGACCGACAACGGCCACGCCCTCGCCTTGAATGTGATCAATCAATTGATTGCGGGTTAAAACCTTCCCTTGATTCTCCATGAGTGTCCTTAGCAAGCGAAACTCAGAGCGGGTCAGTTCAAGTTCAGCTCCGTCAAGGTGGGCTCTAAATCCAGCTATATCAAGTTGCAAGGGACCAAACTGCACGACTGATTCCCCGGCCGATCGTGGCCCTGGGGTCGGGGCCGTTGGGGCGGAGAGCGTCTGAGCGGGAGTAGCCCCCGCAGCCACTGCGGTTCGTCTCAGCAGGGATCGCACCCGCGCCAGCAAAACCGCATTGTCAAAGGGCTTGGGCAAATAATCGTCAGCGCCCACATCGAGACCTTCGACGATGTCTTCGGGAGCCGACTTTGCGGTCACAAACAAGATCGAGGTCCGCGTTTGGCGCTCCATCGAACGCAGAGTCTTGGTAAAATCCCGACCACTCATCCCTGGCAACATCCAGTCAAGAACAATGAGAGCCACTCCGCCGCCGCGCCAAACTTCCAAAGCTTGCTCGGCTGACTCCGCTTCCGTCACCTGATAGCCCTGCCGCCGCAACTGGAGGGCGATGAGCTCACGAATTTCCGACTCATCTTCGACGACCAAGATTTTTTCAATCATCGTGTGAATCCCAACTTTACCCGGCTGCGGTGCTGTTTTTGGAAGGGTCGTTTCCATGGCGAATATCATCTCCCGTCACAAGAAAGATTACTTCCTCGGCAATATTGGTTGCGTGATCGCCCAAGCGTTCTAAGTTGCGGGCAATCAAAATCAGATCCAAACACGCGTCGATTTCAAAGGGATGGGTTTTGATATACTCCTTCACTTCGGCGAAGACCTGATCTTTCGCATTATCAATCACATCGTCGCGAGTGAGAACTTGCCGCGACAAACCG
>JADZEO010000116.1 GCA_020850475.1 Bdellovibrionales bacterium
CATTTTTGCCCTCAACGGATTTAGCCTGGCCTCAGGAATGATCACTGACAGTAGCATCGTGGTGCTGGAAGCCATCATGCGGCGCTTTCAGGCTGGCGAGGATCTGGTGCAAGCCTCGGCCCGAGGAACCAAGGACGTGATGATTGGGGTATTCACCTCGACTCTCACTTCGGCGGCGGTGATTGTGCCGATTTCAATGCAAACCGGAGTGTCGAGTAAACTATTTGGCGACCTCGGCGTGGTGTTGGTGGCCACCCAATTTTTGTGTCTGATTGCCGTGTTTTCATTTGTTCCCTGGTTGTGTGCGCGACTTTTAACCTCTGACGAAAAGCGTCCCCTGCCAATTGCCGTTTTGTATCGGGTCAGCACGGCGATCGTGCGCCGGATGTTGCAAATCTCAACCAGCGCACTCAGAAAATCAGCTGCGCATTTGCAATTTCGTTGGGGTTTGCCGGTGGGAGTGACTCTTCTAAGCCTCACGATGATTTTCTTTTTACCCAATTCCGAGTTTTTACCGATTGTGAGTTCCAAAATCTACTCCGTCTCAATGCCGGTCCCAAGAATTAAACTGATGGAACAAGGCGAGACTCTGCAGAAGCAACTGGCCCACAGTCTTGGGACCAACTCCGCAGTCGATTGGGTGGTCACCTCGCGCACCGACGACACCCTCAACTCCGTCATGCGGATTGTTGACCTCAAGGAAGTGCCGGGCATCATCAGCAAAGTGAGCCAAGATTTGCAGTTCCCCGAAGCTAAAATCTTGGCCTTACCCTTAGGCCCCACACCACCGACGGAACCCATGGGTTACGACGGCTACTATTACCTCAACGATAAAATTGCGCCCTCGGCGCGCCAATCGCTCACCTCGGCCTTTTGCCAAAGCCAGGGGATTGCCGATTGTACCACCGACCGTCATTACCAGGAATCGCGCCTTCAACTGCGCGCGCGCCCGCTGGAGATGTTTCGCTCCCATGCCTCGTTGCTTTCAACTCTGGGTGATATCGCCAGTCTCACCCAACGACTCGATCTGACTTCGCTCACCAATCTGCCGGTGTCTTTTCCCATCGAACTGAGCTTGCCTGGAACCGAGCCGCTCACGTCGTTCCCCCTCACCGTCGGACGTAACGGCCAAGAGGTCTCTCACTTGGGCGCCTTCTTCGACTCCGATTTTTCGGCGAACCACAATGTGCTCTTTCGGCGAGACGGCCAAAACTATCTGCCACTTTACTTTCGACTCGGGGGAATCACCATTGGCCAAGCGGTTTCTCGCCTTGAAACCGAAGCCACTCGCCTCAAGGTGGATTCCCATTCGTTGGTGCCCATGGGCGCAATTGAAACCATGAACGAAACCTTTAGCAAGATGACCAACGCCCTGTTGTTGTCGTCGCTCCTGATTTTTCTGATCCTCGTGGCCCAGTTTCAGTCGGTGGCCCAAGCTTGCATCATTATGTATTCAATTCCTCTCGCCGTCGGAGGGGCCATCGGCGGCCTGCTCATTTTTGGCGAGACCTTGAATGTCGGCGTCATTGTCGGTTTTATTTTGTTAATTGGCATCGTGGTTAACAACGGCATTCTTTTGTTTGAGGCCATCAATCAACGCTGCGACGCGGGCATGGCAATTACCGAAGCGGTTGTCGATGCCGTGGACTCGCGAACCCGGCCAATTCTCATCTCAACTTTTTCAACGGTGTTCGGGATGGTTCCCACGCTCGTCTTTGAATCCGAGGGCCAAGAACTCTACCGGGGAATGGCCGTCGTCAACGTGTTTGGAATGTTGTTTGGAACGTTTTTAACTCTGGTGGTCACTCCCGTCGTGGTTCGAACCTACTTGGAGTACCAACACCGTAAACTGGTCAATCAGGGAGGCAACGATGTACGCACTCATGGCACTGTTTGATAGTGAATTGCGCGAGGAGATCTTTACCCTCATGGAGCTGGCGCAAATCAAAAACTACACTCAGTTTGTGGGACTGCATGGTTCCAGCGACAGCGGTAAAAAGGAAGGCTCCGTGGCTTGGCCCGGGGCCAATGAAATTGTCCTCTTGATCGTTAACGACGAACAGAAAACCCGTTTCAATCAAGTGGTCACGCAATACAAACAGGAGCGGCCGACCCGCCCTGGCTTGCTGTTGTTTGACTGGCATCTCCATGAGGTTCGCTAATTATGCTTAAGCTCGCCCGATTTCTCGAACGCTATCGCTCCGCCGTCTTGGCTGTCCTCCTGACCCCGATCTTAGGATTATTCCTGAGTTCGGATTTTCATCTCGAAATGGTACCCGCCAATCCCCACTTGGAGTTTTTACTCAGTTTTGAAGTCCCGGCTCGCACCGCCGAAGAAATCAGCCAGCGCACGATCGAACCTGTCGAAAAAATTCTCAATGGGCTGCCGGGTCTCCTCGGAATGGAGTCAGCCATTGAAGACGAACGGGCCCAAATTCATCTACGCTTTGACGCCGCCACCAAAGTCAATGTGGCCTACTTAAACATCCAAGAAAAGATGGATCGCATTCGTCTCATTCTGCCTCGCGATGTTGAAAAAACCGCAATCGACTTCATTCAGCCCGTCAAGCCCGCCACCCTTGAGTTCCAGCATCCGCAAGGGATGTCTCGCTCACTGCTCAACCAGATCCTCGCCCAACATCAAGGCGTCATCCAAAAAACTGAGCCACCGCTCGAGCAAAGCGTCCAAATTGTGGTAGAGCCTGACCCTCAGCGTCTTGCGGAGAATAAAATGTCGGTGAGCCAAGTGGTCCAAGCCCTGAAGGCCCTCGGACTCAGCTCGAGTCTCGGCCGTCGGCAAGGCCTGCTCTTTGAGACCACCACCGGGTTTACCAGTATTGAGAATTTGCGTGCCGCCCTGGTGGGTGCTGTCGGCCATCGCCCACTTCGCCTCAGTGACGTCGCCCACATTCGCGTGGAGTCACAATCGCCAATTACCCGCCTCGCCCTGTGGCTTGATCCCACTCGGGCCAACAAAAATGAAATTCGCCATCAAATTTTGCAAGCTTACCCAGAGGCGACGTCGAGCAGCCCGCGACTCAGGGCGATGATCAGTCAGAGCTTACATCCTATTTTACTTATCGCGATTTGTTTTCTCTTACAGATTTTAGTGGTGTGGATTGTTCGCCTGCCGCTTAAGGCCATGATTTATGTGGGCGCCACGGGACTCATCGTCGCGATTCACTTCCTCTTCTGGAAAGGCCTGGTGGCCCCACCGCTGACGGTCATTGACCTGCACGCTCTGGCTCTCACGCTCATGGTGGGATCCTTGTTTTTGCCGGTCCTTTATATTCGCATTCGATCTTATTTTAGCCAAACCACTGTCATTCCCCGAAGCCCCAAAACTCTTGAGCAGGCCAAGTTATTCGCCATGGCGGAGCTTTTGCCCACCTTTCTCGTGCTCAGTGTTGCCCTGTGGATTTCCTCGCTGCCCATTTTAAGTTCGACGGTCAATTTGCCAAGCCGTTTTGTTCTCGAAAGCTTTTTTTATCTCGGTCTCCCGCTGCTCCTGTCGATTTTGCTGATCGCTCCCCTCTCAACCCAAGGTGATTTTCTCCTCCACAATATCGGCCAGCCGCGCACCAAGATGTTCTGGAACTTGTCCGCGCGCCAGGCCCAAATCGGAACTTGGTCGCTCGTGGCTTTGGCCGCCGCAACCCTCTTGTTGTTTCAAAAATTTGACTTGGGTGTTTCTTACCGGATTAAAGATGATCTGACGCAAAAAATGGTGCAAAACCTTCGCGGCTACTCCAATCAACTGTGGTTTAAGGCCAGTGGATTGACAGCCGAGAACTTGGCTGCCGTAAAGTATGAGTATGCCGACCGCAATCTTTTTGAAAGTGTGCGCGTTCGCGAGTTCACGGCGAGCGGAATGCGTTACCTCAATCGGTTGGATCTCATCGGCTTTGTCTCGGCTATGAAAGAGGTCCAAGGACAAGAACCCTTTGGCTATGTGGCTCCCCCGCTCTCCACGCCGATTCCTTTGCACTTTTCGGCTCAAGGCCTAAGTGCCGACTGGATTCCCAGTTTATTTTTTGCGGCTAAGGATTCGCTGTCGCCCAGCATTTCGATTGACGCGCTCACCACCGCGCGCTTTGAGCAAAAGCCAGCCCGGATTGTCCGCGACAACATGATTGAGGGCGACCGGGTGAGGCCGCAGGCCGACCGCAGCCGCGGAAGCTTTCAGCCGCGGCTCGATTCTCGTATTTTTCCGACCCCGTGGACCGATTACTTGCTAAAGCAGTATCGTGATTTTCAAACCACCCAATGGTTAAGTCTGATTTTTGTCTTCCTATTGTTTGCCATTTACCTTAACTCCTTCATCCGCAGTGCGCTGGTCGTGTTTTTTGCTTTGGCGACGACGGGCTTTGTGCTGCTGGTGCGCGGACTCATTCCCGAAACCTTTCACTCCGACAGCTTATGGCTTCTGCAAGTCGGCACCTTCCTCGCCTTATTTCAAATTTTAGTCTCGGCCCGAATTATCGACATCGAGCGCTCTCGGGGAAGCGATCGAGATCTGTGTATCGAGGAAATCAAACGCGAATTTGCACCCACGGTATTTTTGTGTTCCATCACCTTTGTGATCGCCATTTTTGTGGGAGGACTCACGGAGTTCATTCCATTCTTGCCGGCCATGGGGTTTTGGAAAGAGGGCGTGGTGTTGGCGCTCCTGATGGCTGCCATTTTGGTCTATAGTGCCCACATATTGTTTGCGCTATTTTACTTGTCGAGTGAAGAGTTCTTAGACCGTTGGATGTTTCGCGCCTACCGCAGTCTCACGGTGTGGAGGAGACTGCGGAAGCGCTGAGACGGGTATTTTGAGCAATCTGCGGTCAGTTCACATTGGTGGAAATCGGATAAAAGCGCAGCTGCAAAAGCTTGAGTCCATTGTTGTCGTAACTCCAGAAGTAATCCTGCAAGCGATCATCAAAGAGCGGAATTCGCTCGACGGTGCCATCGCCATCTAAGTCGACATACATATAGAGAAGCTCGCGCGATACGTTGCTGAAAGAGGACTTGCCTTTATTGCGAACCATCACCATGCTCTCGGTCGAGCAATAGACCTCACCTGAAACCGGATCTGTTGCGCAAGTGGTGGTGGTCGAACTGCCGCCGGGTTTACCTAAGGCGCGGGCAAATACAGAGTAGACTGTGTACCCGTCATTTTCTGGATCTGGGTTGGGAAGTTGAAACTTCGCACTACCGTCCGTGCCATTGGCATCGAGAACTTGAAAATCTCCGGGCCCCAGCAAAATTTGCGACTTACCTTCGAGAGGCACAAAGATGCGATGCCCACTCGATCCGGTCATGTCGGCAGATTTCGACTTCGGCACTCCGATAATATTGAGGTTGTAGTGCGACCCCGACGGTGCCCCGTTGCCTCCCGCAGCTGCGGTCAGCCCTGCAATTAATGTCACTGTTATGATTGATGTTTTGAGAGTAGACCAGGCCCTTGACTGCCGATCCATTGGCGTCCCCTTTCGATGAGAGTTAAAATCCGTTTATCAAGACTGTCATCAAATAGGACGAAGGGCCTGGCAATCAAGTTTCAAAGAAAAACAATTTCTCCGCTCGAACCAGCTGTTCCGGACAGGGGAGTTTTACTGGGAGCTCGCCCCAGCCAACCCATTCGCCCGTGAAATCCAGGAGATCCGCACTTGTAATTTGAATTTTCCCAATAGCAATGCTGTCCGGGCCAACCGCCACGACCGCCCTGTCCTGCCATCCCATTGAGACCGGCCATTCCGCCGAGTCCGCCACCGACTTCGATGTCCAAAAGTTCGACAAGCGCGGCATCGGCTGGGGCCACATGCACAATCACCCGGCCGCCGCGTCCCCCGGCGCCCCCGTTACCGCCAGCCCCGGCATCACCACCGTTGCCGCCACTACCGCCGTCACCCGAGCGAAAGGTAAAACTCGTGGCGTCTCCACCGTCTCCGCCATTTCCACCGTCTTCACCGCGCCCCCCAGTGCCCCCGGCTCCGCCACTTCCGCCAGCGGCGTAAACTAACATCTTTTGTCCCGCGACGACGGCGATTTCCAGATCAATATTTTCCGGTTGGGTCATTCCGGGCTTAAGCACCATCGCGCGCAAGTGAACGGTGTTGGGTTGAGTACCCGCTTTTAGCCAAAGTTCAACTTGCCCGGCTGAACCACCACTCAAACCGTCGGCCCCGTCGGTGCCGTGTTGGCCGTGGGCGCCATCAGAGCCATTCTGTCCGTTGAATCCCTTGTACCCATCGCGCGCACGCATAAAATGCTGGCGTCCGTCCGCCCCGCGCTGTCCACTGACACCCGAAACATTAATGGCAAAAAAGTATTCGCCGTCGGCAAAGGCTCCCGGCGCCAACAATAACAACAGCAAACAACCCAAAATCCGACTCATAACGATACCCCCATTTTCTTGATCAACCTCTAACTGAGGCTTGAAGTTCGACCCCGCTCACCGTTGAACCTTGTTGCCAACGTTGGTAACAAAGTCCGGCGGAGCTCGGCAATGAGGCTAATATTGAATGAAGGGGTTTTCTAGAAAAAAGCCACGACGCAGATCAGCTCAGCGTTCGTAGGCCTTAAAACGACGGAAGTCGGATTGCTTCAGATAAAGCTCTTTGGTCTTCATCTCCAACTTGTAGTGGTGATAGTACAAGGTGCCGGTGCCATGGGGGTCGTCAAATTCAGAGGTAATGTAGTAGAGCATTATGATGTTTTCATTGGCGTCATGCTTCAAATAGGGCGTGTGGTAGCGCGTTCCCAGGCCGGTCAACTCACCCTTGTAGGGCCGAGTCTCCCAATAGTCGATGTCGGTCACCCGAATATTATAGCAAGGCTGGTCGCTCGAGTTGTAACCAATAAAGTTAAAATCAATATTGTAGTCGTCTCTGCCATTGAAGGGATCCAGTGGATGACGGTGTTTCAACACCAAATCTTTGACCTCAGTCTGTGAGTCATAGCGGTCATAAAGATTCTGAAAGTCCGTAGGGGTGATTTCGGCCGAGGGTAAACTCAAGAATTGAAAGAACTCATGAAAGTCGAGGACCCCATCCCCGTCACTGTCGTAATTAAGATCGTAAGTGGTACGTCCGTAATTTGCAATCATTCGGTTGGTCCACTCCTCGGTAGGCCCGTTGGGCGACTGATTGAGGAGTAGTTGTTCTTCGCAGCTATTGAGGAGGTCAAAATCTTCGTCGGCGCGCGGATCCGTACAATCAACTAAGGCCCGTCTGCCACCAAACAATCCATACTTCCAAGCAAAGGCATCTGAGTAGTTGGTGTGGATTGAATGCCGGCGGGCTGGATCAAAACGCTTACCCGAAAAGTAGCGATCCAGATCTGTTTTGTAGATCGAGTTAAAGGCCAACTCGTCTTTGTCGCACAAGCCATCGGCATCGGAATCCACCTCGCGGGATCCATCCAAGCAAAAGCCGGAGTTCAAGTTGGTCACGAGCAGACGATCATTCTTAACCGTAATGGGTTTGTTTTTGACTCCACCGAGGAGCGATTGAAAATCCAAAGTCTCACCCAGGCTCACATCAACAAAGGACCCTTTGCCAGCCGTTGCCATATACCTCAGCCCGTCGCGCGCCACATCTGGGGTTTGAAACGGTGCCATTTGGTAGAAAGCGGTGTGCAAGTGAATATCACCGGGCAAGCGCGCAACGAGGTTCGAAATCAATTGCACGCGGCTGTCGGTCGGGCCACTGATCGGAACTTCACCCTGGCCGTTGACTGGCAAACCATCGGAAATAAAAAAGATGTCATACAAGTCCCGCACCTCGCCACGACGATTCATATCCGCCCGAGCTGCAAGATCATGGAGAACCAATTGTTCGGTCAGGCCCAAGGCGGCGGTGTAATTGGTCCCTTGGCTTCCGGAGACATCGGGGTTAGCCAAAAAGGCGGCCAGGGCTGCGGCCATGCCGGAAGAATTACCCTCTGGCGTAAGGGCAGGTTCAGCACCGTCCTTAATATAAGCGTCGATCATTTGGCCCGAAAAGTAGATAAAACCCCAACGGAAACTGGCGTTGGCCGAGTGAAACTGATAAAAAGGATCGATACTACCGTGGCGAAAGCTTTTCGACGGATCATTGCCAGGATGTCCATTGTGAGGACCATTACTTCCACTTTGGTCGACCACAAAGATCACATTGTGCACGATCTTTTCAGAACCTGGGGTAATGCAAATCTTGCTCGAGACCACTCCCAGAGAAGGGATTTCCTTCGGTGGGGGGCGCAGTCGCACGTCAGAACAACCCATCGCAGATAGCGCCAAAGCCGACCAGAGCCACAGGCTCGAGCGACCCATCCCGAGGACCAATCGAAAAATAATTTGAAATCTTCCACCTAAATAAGTGAACACGAATCCCCACCCTTCACCCAAACAACGGAGCAAACCCAGGGCCTCCTCGGTGGCCCTCAAATTCAATTTGAACGGAACAGACTAGTGGAGTGTCTTATTTTTAGACACTTTGGGCGGTCCGGATGACCCCGGAATGCTTGAGAGGCCAGGGCCTCCGGAATTTCCAAAGTAAGGTTGAGGCTCAGGCTTAGCGCCGATCCGCTTGCTGGTAGCAATACTCTTGAGGGAGATGGCGTGACGACCCGTGGACGACGCCTTGGCCAACGATAATAGTCATTTTTCGTTTACGCACATCTTCGCGCCACCGCGGGAGCACACGGCGCAGACGAATCTCCAAAAGCGAAACCAGTTTATCTTGCTCGACCCATTCAGGATGAGATTCCACCAGTCCCTGCCACTCCTGCCAATCCGCGCTTGGAATCCCGCCATTTTGTACGGCGATATCAAAAAAGAAGAGATAGCTCGCGCGGAGCCCAAACCCGTGATCGTCGGCATAGCCGGTGGCTCGGGCGTGGAGGGCCAGTGCCGCCTCAATTTGTTGACCAACATATTCAGGGGTGCGAGCCAAAGCTTCCAAAGCCAGCTGCCAATCGGGATGAAATTGCGTGGGGTTGCGATAGAGAGTCGCCACGGCCCAGTCCACCGACGCTTGATTGCGCGCCGTCAAGTTGACTTTGCGACCCGCATCGATATCCAAGACGGAAATTTCCAAATCCCAATTGGAAGCACTCTCAGGCTCCAAAGCCTTGGCCTGCTCCCAACGCGCCAACATCGCTTCTAGGGAACGGCGCTGAGCGGGCGAAAGTACCGCCTGCCAGACCGAAGAAGCTTGGTCGCGCATATTAATCAACAAGGGTTGCAATGAACCTTGCCCAAGATTTTGTTGGAGAAGCCCCAGGCTCACGCCCTGCCCGTCGAAGTTGTTGGTGAGATTCGCCCACCCGCTTCGACCTTCAAAACTGCCGGTCACGTTAAGGGCCAAAGCTAAATTTTCGCGTTCTCTTGCCGTGAGTTTTGCGGGCCACCGCACGCCCTGAAAATCCAAGGCCGAGCAGATTCCCCACCCCACCGGCGGCCCCCCAGAGTCACCACCACTGTCCCCGGGCGGAGGATTGGGTGGAGGCGGGCCCGTCTCTCCCCGCTGGGCATTTTGTCCCAGCGACTTCCCAGGCGCACCAGCGGGCTGACACGAAGTCAAAACAATCGCTAGACTGAGAGCTACCCCGAGAGATTTCATCAGTTAATTAGACGCCAAGCTCGTTGCTTTTGGGTGCATCCCCCACCCAAATCTAGCCCATTATTTGAGGATCAGCTAAATGGGCCGGCGCTTCCTGCGTCCTGCTTGTCAGGCTAAAGTCCAGCCACTATGCTAGTGGCCTTACTTAGGAGGCTCTCATGGAACGACTCAAAATCCCCGTCGACGAATTCACCAGCCCCACACCGATTACGGTCGCCGCTGACACGAGTGCCGCCGAAGTGGCTAAGCTTCTAAGGAAACACAATATCCGCCACATCCCCGTCGTTGATGACGAAGTCCCCGTGGGGATCATTAGTGAGCGGGACTTGCGCGTGCTCAGTACGGTAAAGGAACTCAATCAGGTTACTGCAGCCCAAGTGATGGTTTCAGATCCGTTCACCGTTTCGCCCGATACGCCGCTTGATCAAGTGGTGTTTGAAATGTCGGATCGCAAAATCGGCTCGGCAATTGTGCAAGATGAAGATGGCAAAGTCGTTGGGATATTTACCAACACCGACGCTCTCAATGCCCTCATTGAGATTCTGCGCGGAGTGGTCCCTGAAGACGACGGCGACCTTGATGAGTAATTAACCCGCCGCTGGGCCAAGGGCTATTAATAGCGACAAATGCGGAGCCGTACTTGAACCGCACGGCTTATCAGCAGACCATTTGAGAATGTCAAAATTTATTATTGCTCTGACAATTCTCCTATTGGCTAAACCGGTCTTGGCTCAAGAGACGGCTCCCGTTAAAACTGATGTCAATTTGCAAAAGAAGAGTTTAAGCCTGGAAGTCGACTGCACGGTCGATCCTAAAAATTCCAAGTGCACCAATACCACGAGCACCACTCTGGTTCCCGGGGGCGGGCTGGCGGTACAGGTCGAAAACAAACAAGTCACCGCGGTTACCGAGCCTCCGTCAGAATCGTACAATTTTGGAGTGCAGCTGGGAATGGTGACCGGCGCGGGATCGGGCGCAGCGGCCGATGTGGCTCTGCTCGCAATCAATTTTGATATTGGAATGAATGCTCTGCTGGGTTTTGGCAAGAAGTTCCCAGGGGCAGAAGGCGGGCCTTGGAGTGGGATGTTGCTGGCTCCCAATTTCGGAATGATGATGGGAGTGCTCTCGTTCAGCGGAGGCGATGGTGAAGTCACGGGAACCCGCTACGGCGCGATTTTGGCCTATGAATACTTAAACTTTGACCCCTTGGACCCGGCCACTCTTGAACAAAAGGGTTGGGGGATTCAAGCGGGCCTGTACATGGGAGTACAAAAGCTTGCCACCACCACTCGGGTCTGGGCGGTTTTTAATTATATCGAGTCAACTAACACCACCAGTGAATCGAGTATTGGTCCCTCGATTGGTTTCGTGTGGCCCAAGTATAATGCAGGGACAGCGAAACTCACCTCCCAAGAAGTTCGTCTCATGGTGCTGCCTACCGGAGACTTCACGCTGATGATGGTGACCGGTAACTGGTCATTTTAAAGCAACGCTGACAGAAGTTAGGCGTCAAAAGAAGCGGAAAGTGGGATTACTCACCACTCTTTGTTCCGGCTACGAGGAAATGGACCACAGATATTAAAAACCCAAAAATAAGACCAATAACAATGCAAACACTCAGTGTGTTGGTAAGTGCGGGCTTGTGGTTCGGGACTTGCCCATCAGGGAGCCGGGCCGAAGTCGTCGGCCCGAAGGTCACGGGCCACGGCCGGGACGCTGGAGGAGTTGATAGATCATGCCACCAAGGCAATCAGCCTTTAGGAACAAGGGGTGATTGGCAATTGTTAGGCATGCTTTAACTTCGCAGCAACTGCCGTAAGCAATGCGAAAGTGATAAAGGCGATCTTTGCCGCCGCGACCGGAGCCCTCGGCAAGGTTAAGCGCAATACTCACAACCGCGCGTTCAAGTTGTGGGCGCAATTCACCAGTTAAACCTAATTGCGAACAGTTTTGGTTGAGCTCAATGGCGAGTTGGTAAGCTTTAAGATTATGCATTGGTTTCTCCCGGGTTTTGGCCCGCCACTTCATTATGGGGGTTTCGAACGAAAGCCCTAAAGGGCGACCCC
>JADZEO010000117.1 GCA_020850475.1 Bdellovibrionales bacterium
GGCCTGTTCGTCCATATTGGTGACCAAGGGATTGATTTCGCTTTCGGCAAAACCAAGAATCGCCTCCCGGAAGGAATTTTCATCATCAGAAAATTGAGAAAGGGCAGGACGAACTTCAGACATGAGTAGAACTCCTCATTGGTGGTATTCGTAAATTCTAAGGAGATTGTGACGCCAATCGCAATCAAAAAGTGGGCGGGGAGCTTGAGCCCGGACGCACTCCGGTATATTGATTTAAACATGAAGAAAATCATTCGAGTTCTTATGGCCAAGCCAGGGTTAGACGGTCACGATCGGGGAGCCAAAGTCGTGGCGCGGGGACTGCGCGACGCCGGGTTTGAGGTCATTTATACGGGCCTCCACCAAACCCCCGAAATGGTCGTGCAAGCCGCGATTCAGGAGGACGTCGACGTGGTGGGGCTTTCGATATTAAGCGGAGCTCATCTCCCCTTGGTACGGGCCGTGATCAAACTCTTCCGAGCCGAAAAAGTCGCCAAACCGCTTTTTGTCGGGGGCATCATCCCCAATGACGACGCGGAGCAACTCATGCAAGAGGGAGTGATCGGCGTTTTTGGCCCGGGGTCTCCGATTAGTGAGATCGTCAAAAAGATTGAAACCGTAGTCGCCGAAGCCTAAGACCCGAAAAGCCAAGGCTCGAAAACCTTCAGCCGCGAAAACTACCAAATCCCCGGGATTAAGCGATATTTAGTTTGCCGTTGATACTGGCGGTATTCCTCAAATTGTTGCAAGAAGCGCTCTTCGCAGATTGTGCGGGCGATGTAAATTCCCGTCCACAGGAGGTAGGCCACAAAATTCATTAAGGTGTAGGCGGCGGCAAATTTGAAAGTCACTACGCCAAAAAAACCCACTTTGCACAAAGTCGCCGGATGGCGAACCAAAGCGTAGGGGCCCTTGGTTTGAATGGCCTTATAGGTGAGGTTGGAAGTCGAAAAATAAAGGGAAGAACCTGAAGCAATATAGCCTGCCAAAAACGTCAGGCCCAAAATATCGGTGACAACCCGAAACCACTCGCCATCGAGGACGTGGCCAACCGCCGTGTGGTGATCCATCAGAGCGGGCAAAAAGGTCGTGGCCCAGATCGTAAAAGGCATGTAGCAACTGAGCGTGATGAGGTAATGAACTGGGTTGGTATCCATCGCTTTAAAGCGGGTTTTGGTAAACACCGACTCCCAAAAATAACCAATCGCTGCGTTATTGGCATCAATCGCCCAGACCAGGGAAGTGAGGAGTCCCACCACCACTCCATAACTCCAAATATTTGAGGCCAGAGAATTTAAAATTCCTCGATGAGTAAAAAATATCTGATCAACCATCAGCGGCATGAAGTGGAGCCGAACAAAACACGAAATGATAAAGGTCTGGTAGTGGCGTTGGGCGAGCAGCCGGCGCAGTCGGCGCCAACGCCTTCGCGCGAGTTGGCGAGCCAGAGAGAGAACGCGCAAGTACGGATCGTTAAAGAAATTCCGAAACGAATAGCGGAATTTTTCGGCGAGAACAAAGTAGGGTAGGCCCGTCCACAAATAGAGCTTCAAATAAAAATCAAAAAACTCATCGGCATGGGGAAAGGCTTCACTGTAAAAGCTGTGTTGGGAGTAGGTGAAGTAAGGTACAAAAACCAACACTGCCCAAAACAAATACTTGCCAATGATCTTTAAGGGGTTTTGGAGCCAGCGTCGAGTGAGGTAGCGCTCGCGGTCGCGGGCCATGGCAATAACTGTGTAAACGCCAATCAATCCCAGTATTGTCAAAAAGAAAAACTCATCCACCTCGAGCCGAGTGAACAAGAAGATGGCAAACAAACTCGAAAAGGTGATCGCGATGCTGCCAAAAGCCACCAGCGGATGGATCATCTAGGCGCCCGCAAAGTCTTGTTGCCGCATGCGATCGAGAACCTTCTTAGATTTGAGGATCTCGTAAACCTCGGGACTGAGATAAACCCGTGGGATGAAATTGCGGTATTGACTTAAGATGCTCATCAAAGATCCCTGCATTTCGACGAGCAACCGGGGCTCGTCATGGCGAGTGAGAATTTTAGCTGGATCGCGGGCCAGCAGAGCTTCTTTGTTGGTTTTGTAGCGGCGTTTGAGGGAGTCCGCGTTTTGCGTAAACATCACATCCCGAGTGGGAATGTCACAGACCACCCAAGCCTCGGGGTCAATGTTTCTGATTTCTGCAGTCAACCAGTCCATAGCCGCTTGGGTTTGTTTAACTAAACTCTTGCGGTGATCTTCGCTTTCAACCAGAGTTGGGGCTAAGGGTGCCACCTTCACTTGGGCCGGCGGAATCCGGCGCGCGAGCATCTCGCTGAGTTCGCGAATCATCGGGTGCATGATTCGTCCGGCCAAGTATTCATGCAGTTTGGCCATAAAATACGAATCATTAAAAGTGAAATACTCATTGGGCGATTCGATCACTCCATCCATGAGATGTTCAAATGAATAGGCCAAGCCATTTTCGAGAAAATACTCAAAGATCTTGGCGGCGATCAAATCAAACTTATAGCCGGTGCCGTCGTTAATAATTTGCGAATACCAGAGGTAGCGCGAAATCAAAAACGAGTCGACTACATTGAGAGCATCTTCCCTGATACATAATATTTCTTGGCCCTTTTCTTTGTGGACAGCTAGCGAGCGAATCAGAAAATCCATGTCGAAAATTCCGATCTTAACTCCCGTGTGAAGGGCGTCGCGAGTCAAATAGTCCATGCGATCCGCATCGACGTCGGAGTGCATGAGTTGGTTGGCGATAAGCTGAGGACTTTGACCGGCGATGACCTTTGAAAGCTCCTGGGGGTCGATGCCCTCTTCTTTGAGAATTTTTGTCAGTCCCCCCTCAAAATCCGTATGCAAGATAATTCGGCTTCCGAGGTTTTCGTGATTGGCAATGTACTTAGTTTTTCCCGCCTTCTGCTGATTCTGCCAGTGAGCGATGTAGGCAATTTCGGTGGTATGGGAAAAGGGAAAGGTCCCGATATCGTGAAGCATTGCTGCAAGCCGCATGGTGCGGTGGAAGTTGGTCTTTTCGTCCTGGGCTTTCGGATTAAACAGCTTGTCTTCGGAGACGGCTAAACCAATGGATTTGAGAATGCGATCCATCACGTGGAGCACGCCGAGCGCATGGGCGTGACGGGTGTGCGTGGCACCGGGGAAAATGTAAAAGCTAAAGCCAAGTTGGCGAACCCAGCGCAAGCGTTGATAATAGGCGGTTTCCAGAATGCGGGATTCGACCCGATTCAGCGTGATGTACCCATGGATGTTGTCAAAGATGACTTTCTTGTAGAGTTGGGCCATGACAGTTACCTATCGGAATTTTCTTGTCTTATTTGGAGAATGCGGGCACGTTTCTTGACCAAGGTCGGGAGGCGCGTGACAATCTTATCTCCACTGTGACGAGGGCCTGATGTTTCAAACCAGTCTTTGTTGGCTTCGCCGGGACTTGCGGCTGCAAGATCATCGCGCTTTGTTTGAAGCCTGTGCTCAGTCGAGCCAGGTGCGACTGGTCTTTGTCTTCGATGTCCAGATCTTAGGCCGTCTGGCTCCCTCGGACCGCCGGGTTTCTTACCTCCATCAGTGCGTGCACCAGCTTCAACAGGAAGTCGCCAAGTGGGGCGGCCAACTCGACATTTTGCACGGTGATCCCGTGGTGGAGATTCCGCGCTGGGCTCGCCAACTGAACGTGAGCGCGGTGTTCGTCAATGAAGACTACGAGGGATACGCCAAACGGCGTGATCAGGCCGTCGCCGAGGCCTTAGGCGCGCAAGGGGTGAGCTTTCTCAAGTTTAAAGATCAGGTCATATTTTCTGGCGGCGAAGTGACGAAGTCCGACGGCGGAGCCTTTCGGGTTTTCACTCCCTATTGGCGGGCCTGGACTAAAAAACTGAAACCCACCCACCTTGCGGAGTGGACGCCGGACCTGAGCAAGCTGAATTTCTCCAAATCCCCAACCAACACCGGAGTCAAGGGGTCGTCGGTGCCGGAAGTCACTGGTCCGTCGCTCAAAGAGCTCGGTTTTGCCGAGTTAAATTCGGAGATTCCTTCGACTGCCAGTGCTGCCGAGAGACAACTCAGCCAGTTTCTCGAGCAAGTTGAGCACTACGCTGAGAAAAGAGATTTTCCCGCCGTTGAGGGCACGTCTCGGCTGTCGGTCTTGTTGCGGTTTGGCCTCATCTCCGTTCGGGCCGCTGTTCGTGGAGTCTACAAGCAACGCAACAAGGGAGCTGAGACTTGGCTCAAAGAACTCGTGTGGCGGGAATTTTATCAAATGATTGTGGATCAGTTCCCTCGAGTGGAAAGTGGTCCCTTCCAGGAAAAGTTGGCGGGGATCGAGTGGCCGGGGAGTGAGGCGCATTTATTAGCCTGGTGTGAGGGGCGTACGGGATACCCCATCGTTGATGCGGCAATGAGACAGCTCAATCAGACCGGCTGGATGCACAATCGGTTGCGGATGATCGTGGCCAGTTTTTTAGTCAAAGATTTATTGATTGATTGGCGGCGGGGAGAGGCCTATTTCGCCAAGCACCTCATGGATTTTGATTTGGCTGCCAATAATGGTGGCTGGCAGTGGTGCGCCTCCACCGGCTGCGATCCTCAGCCTTATTTTCGAATTTTCAATCCAGTCTCGCAGTCCCTCAAATTTGATCCCGCAGGAGAGTTTATTCGGCGGTGGGTTCCTGAATTAAAGTCGCTCGAGAGTAAAGTCATTCACGGCCCTTTTTTAGCCAAAGCCAAGGACCTCCCCAGTGACTTTGTGCTCGGTCGCGATTACCCGCTCCCGTTGGTGGACCATCAACAGCAGCGAGTTGTGGCGCTGCGCTTGTTTAAAAACTTGTCTGGGCTTAAGGCTCAGCCGCCGACGACCACAAAAAGAAGGTCAGGCAAGAATGTCTAGAAAGAGAAAGTCAGGCAAGAATGTCTAGCTTGAGTGTTCCGGTGCGTTTGTTTCTCCTCTTTACCGCCGTCCTGACGGTGGTCGTGTTGGGAAGTTTTTTTTGGCAGCCGCAGGTGACCAATGATCTGGGCGGCGACTTTACTCTGATCCATGCCGGCGAGCCTTGGCGATTTGCCGACCATGCGCGAGAGGTTAATCTTTTGTACATCGGCTACGTCAATTGCCCCGATGTTTGCCCGTTGAGGATGTCACGCATTTCACAGGCCTTGAAGTCGCTGACGGAAGCTGAACAAAACCAAATCTTGCCAATCTTTATTAGCGTTGATGTCGAGCACGACAACCCAACTGCAGTGGCCGATTATGCTCATCACTTTGGCGCAAACTTTGTGGGTTTAACCGGAACCACTGCCGAGATCAATCAAGTGGTGGCCAAATTTGGCGCAACCTATTCCAAAAATTTGGCACCCGACACCCAACTTGGTTACACCTACATGCATACGGATCGCGTGTTTTTTCTTAACCAAGAAGGGCGGGTACTCGACAGTATCGTGGCCCCCGCCATGGGCGAGGAGATTGTGCATAAACTAAAGGAGCATTTGTGAGCCTTAGTTTTCGTCAACCCTTTGTGGTCATTCGAGCGGTTTTGTTAGCCCCACTCGCCAATCTCCTATCAACGCTCAACGCCCACGGTGCTGTGTTCATCGCTGGTTTGGCCGCGTTACTTGTTTTTGCGGGCCCCTTGTCGGGCGTGGCGGAGGGCAGTGAGCCTGGCCTCCAAGTGATGGATGGCAAGATTTATCTTCCCATCCCCGGCAGCCAAATTACGGCGGGATACGGGACTCTCAAGAACTCCTCGGCCCAAGCCGTGGAGGTGAAGTTCGAGAAGGTTGAAAAGTTTCGCGCCGTCGAACTCCACCAAACCCGTGAGGAAAATGGTGTGGCCCGCATGCAAAAGATCCCGTCCATTGCGATCGCCCCTCAGAGTGAGGCGGTGCTGCGTCCGGGAGGAGCACATCTGATGCTTTTTACCCCCGAAAAGGGCCTTAAGGCCGGAGACCTCGCTCGAGTGCACGCCACAGTTAACGGGAAATCCATAATTCTCGAATTTAAACTCATAACCCGCGACTAACCGACCTCAAATCTCTGGGTCATTTTATTGAGACGCCGCTTTTGTTTCAAATGGACCCCGCCTGGTGAGGGTCCAAACAAAGCAAAGGCAAATTCGCTAGGCGATCAACTCCACCCGCGCGAAGCGGTCGCGGCCGGCTGATGTTGGCGCCCCCCTTTGGGCAGCAGTTCTTGAGAACAGTACTCTTCGTTAAAGCTTTTCCCACCCCCTTCTTCTCTTGTGGCGACCGCTGGCTGCGTTCTTCAACAATAAGCGTTCGATAGCTAGGCTCTTCATTGATTAGCGTTCGATTGACCCCAAATATTGCGGTGCGGACTGTCGGGTCCACTCAATCCTACGTCTTGCAGCCTCGCACCGATTGAGAGTGGGCGACTCCGACACTGCGCTGTTTGAGCATATGACTACTCCAACTCTGTGCCGGTTGAGCATATGGCTGCTCCAACTCTGCGCCGCTTGAGCATATGGCTACTCCAACTCTACACCGCTTGAGGGTTGCCTGCCCCCAGCTCTGCACCGCTTGAGCATGAGCTGCCCCAATCTCTGCACTTTTTGAGCATTTGGCTACTCCAACTCTGCGGCGCCCCAAATTATGTAAAATCACCGATTTATGAGTAAAATAATTTGACGTCTTTTACATCTATTACTATAGTGCCCACATGAAAGCCAAACAAGCCAACCTTTTTGATTACTTTGATACTCGTCAGACCCGTAAGCGTTATGGACGCACCCAACA
>JADZEO010000118.1 GCA_020850475.1 Bdellovibrionales bacterium
AAGCCCCCGGCCCCGCGTGGGATTGGCCGAGAGAGTTACAACGATGAGATCAGTTTATTGTGAATCGCCAAAATGTAAACGACAACCTTTGCCCGGCGAAGAGGGGCCCTGTGTTGCGTTAAGTTTCAGAGCTGTTCCACTCTTCTGTCGTCTCTCTGGACTTGGGGCCGCTTGAATCCTGCAGGCAACCGGCGATGGCCGCTGGTCGGCTGACTGTCAAGATTCTAGACAGAAAAGGGGAGGGTGGACCGGTGAGCCTCATCAATCTAAGGAGAGGCAATGGCCTGGGGCTTGCTCTGGCAAGCACATGATGCAGTCACAGATTTTTGTCATTATCTTCGTAGCCATAGTGGGCCTGAGTGGAGCCAAGGCTTCGAGCTGCCGAGGGGAAGTAAAGCGATTTATGACTCCTCAGTGGGTTAGCCCTGGGGTTAAGGCAAAAGTACCCGATGTCCTCCGCGATCCCTTCGTAATTGAAGCTCTGACTCGTGAGGATTTTCGTTTATTTTTGCTCGATTCAGTGAGCCGCGAAGGAGCGAAGGCGCCGATCCAGGATTTCAAACAAATTGCCGATGCCTTGCCGCGCCGGCGTCTCGATCAGGCCGTGGCAGAGGTCGGGCGCGAGGCCCAGACACTGAGCAACCAAGAACTGGTTGACTACATTCTCAAGAACTATCGGCTGGCCGATGCAGGAGTTCTCGCCCGTGCCGACATTAACCAGATTGAACCGGTACCACAATCACCCTTGTTGAACTACCGCTTGGGGAATTGGGTCGCAAAAGCAGTTGTGGAAATTCACCGTCTCTGGGGGGAACTACTGTTTAAGTCTGATCGTGATGACGGGTCGACCTTACTTAAGGTGCCCAAACCCTATGTGGTAGCGGGCGGAAGATTTCGCGAATTTTACTACTGGGATTCATTCTGGATCATGAAAGGGCTCTTACTGAGTGGGTACTCTAAAATCGCCGTGGGAATGCTTGAAAATTTTGTTTATTTGTATGAACGCTACCGCATTATCCCTAATGGCAATCGCTTTTACTACCTGTCGCGCACTCAGGTGCCCTTGTTTATCGAAATGGTCACACTCCTGAAGGATGCCGGAGTGCTCGATTTCAGTCGTGCGATACGGGGGTCGCGAGTTTCGAATTCTCTGGAAGCTCGAATAATCAAGGTCGCAGATAGCTATTTCGAAACAGTGTGGTTAGGCACTCCTCGATACAAGGCGGAGCAGGGACTCTTCGGTTTTTTTGACAATGCCCGCGGAGGTGAGACCGATCCCAACGTCATTGTTGTCCGTCCTGAAGCACATATCCGGGAAAGTCGGCTGGAAGAGACACTTGATAAGAGGATTATGGCGGAGTCGGGCCTCGATTTTTCGTACACGCGCTATGGAACCCAACCAGGTAATTGGCTACCGGTTGAGCTTAATTTTATTCTTTATGATTATTGCGGACAGCTGGCGGGGCTTTTACGCGAAGTGGGCCAAACCACAAGAGCTCAGGTGTATTCGGAGCGCCAAGCTCAGTTAAAGATCAGTATTCAAAAACAGCTCTTTGACCCCCAGACGGGATTTTATCTTGATCGTAATTTTGTAACCGGCGAGTTGAGTGGGGTTGTCTCAGCCGCGTCACTTTTCCCCTTTTACTATCGATTCTATGACCAAAGCTTAGGTCGTAAAAAACTGTTGGAGCTGTTGGCAATTTTGAAACCTCAGGGGCACAAAGGAATTCATACCACCAACAAAGAGGGGCCCGGCCAGTGGGACGGCGAGTGGAGTTGGGCGCCATTTAATGAAATCGCCTTTCAGAGTCTCGTTCGCTACGGTCTGCACAAAGAGGCCGGCGACTTGGCCCTGGACTACTTGGAGATGACTCTTCGGAACTTCCAGAAGACCGGCAACTTCTATGAAAAGCAGCGGGCCTCAGACGGGGGGCTTCAGGTCCCTCGGAATTCTGAGATTTACGGAAATGAAACCGGTTTTGGGTGGACGAACGGTTCAAGTTTGATTTTTATTGAGTACCTGGCCAAGGCCGGGCGACTAAAGGAGTTAGAACAACGTCTCGATCACTTCCGTGGTTACTGAGGCTTGTACAAGTAAACCTTTGGAGAACCTCCCGACCAACTCGCGACGAAAATGACCCCAACTTCTACAATCGGAGTAAAGACCGCGATGAGGTTGCCGTAGGTGTCGGCAAGTGGGTGAGTGGTGGTCGAAGACGTCCACGGTCCTGCACCCTCGTGGTCGGGGTTGTACTCGTAGACTTTGGAGGTGCCGCCGAGAGCTGACCCATTGTCAAAAACCAACAGGTTGCCGGTGGTCGGATCAATGGATTGGCGTCCCCAACTTCCACCGACGCCGAGTGAGGTCGGCGCATCACTTCGAGCGGTGATGGTTCCCTGGGCATCTAGGGTGTACAGTTTTCTCTCGTTCTCAACTCCTCCACCGAAATAGATGAGCTTTCGTTTGGCACTGTATTGCGCAAAGGTACTAATAGTTCCAATGGGACCTCCGACCGGAATCGAGGTCCATGAGGTGGCGCCGACCTTTAGAGTAAAAACCTTCCCGGGAAAGCCGTTTCCGCCCTCGATGTACACTAGAGAATTCAATTCCGGAAAGAAGTCTAATGAGGACGCCTGGGAGTAAACCCCAGAGGGCGCGGGGAGCGAGGTCCATTGATTGTTTGAATGTTTCCAAACTTTGTGGTCCGTGATGTGGCTCGATTCATAGTAGTAGTAGTCACCATTGAGCGGGTTGATCGCGGCATGGTCGTAGGCGTGGGGAGCACTGTTCACTGGAGCCGAGGGCATCCGTCTCCAAGTGTTGTCGATTTCAGAATACTCAACGTACCCGGCGTCTGGTGATCCCGTCGAGCCACATTCGTAGGCGGGGTCTTGGGCTCCGCGGGCACACCCGAGGATGTAGATTTTTTTGGTTAGGGGATTGCGAACTGCTTTGTCGGAAAATTCAATAAACGGTGAGCTGCCATTACCGGAAAAGTTAGGCAAAAGCATTCCGCTAAAATTAGTCGTCTCAAGCTGAAGCCATTGACCTGGGCTCATTGCGGCCGCCGCCTGTGCCAATGGGGTCAGCGAGGAAGGGCTTCTCACCGCAATTGTCGTCGGCTGAGAATTAATGGTACCGGCGAGGACTGACGACCCAGTCACCAGGGCCAACGCCAGCAAACTCTTAAACGGGAGTAAATGATAGCAAATCCTATGCGAGATCACATAATTCTCCGCTCGAGGTCTTACCTATTCATTTTAAATCAGAAGCCTAGGTTTTCCCTAATAATCGTGATGGCGTCCTTTTAAATGATTGCGTGTGTCTCACTATGACTCGAGGAATTTGCCAATCAATCGCATGATCGTGGAGGACCACTCGTTGAAATCGAGTGGCCTCGGGAATGAGTCGAATCTGGAGGGAGTTTAGATTTTGAGTTTTTCGAAATTAAAGTCAGTCAAGTTGGTGCAAGTCATTTCGACCATCTTGAGCTGAGAGGTGACGGAACCCTTCTTTTCGCTATAGGTGATAATGGCGGCAGTGCCAACAAACGGGGTGGTGTCTTGAATCATCGTCTCTTTGGCCTTAAGAATGCCCGTAATGTCGACGTAGTTGATGTTGCCATCAGTGGCGAAATAGTAGCGTCCGCGGACCGTGGCCACGCCTTGGCTGGTTTTAAGCTCGCGGTACCAGTTCATGTGGCCATCAGAGGAAATCGGCTGGAAGTTAATCAAATCAAGCTGCGGGAACAGCTTGGCCAATTCATTGTCGACTGAAAGCGGAAGTAACTTACCCTCATGGCCACCTGCGCGCATCAGCCCAGCGGCTTTGTCGACTCGAAAGACAAATTGGACGGGATCGGTGTTCTCAGTTTGTTGCCAACGACATTGGACATCGAGAATGGCAGCCTTTTCGGCCAAGGCCAAAGGGGTTGCTAACAAAGCGATCAACATCAGGGCCTTTTGAATCATATGCGACTCCCGTTAATTATTTAACGGGGGCAATCGCAATTAAGGTGCCACTTCAGGTGCCTTACGGAAGGTTGAGGACTTAGAATTATACACCAACCGAAGCAAAGAGGGTCACAAGCTGACGGAAATCGTCATCTCGTGACCCTGAGTTGGCTTAAGGAATAATGCACTCAAACCGCGGGTAACTCCGTTCGCACGGGTTGGGCTCAGGCGGGTCCTCTGGCGGAGGTGGAGGAGGCGGCGGCGGAGGCGAAGTGCCCGGAGGCGGTGGTTCGTCTGGGGGGGGTGCAGGAGGAGCTGTCGGTGGTGGAGGTTCTGGAGTCGGTTCTGGAGGCGGCACGACCACTGGCGGTGGTGCCGGAGTCACAGCTTCAACACAGGCTCCAACGGTTGACTCAGCACGGGCTTTGATCGCGAGAAGTTTTTTGTAAAATTCCGGCCATCCCCCATTGGGCATCACCACGGTGACATCGGAGGGGCTGGCGGCACCTAGGCTCTGCTGCCACGAGGACCCAGTGAGTTGCACGAGTCCAATCCCCATGCCGTCCGGGGTGCAGAATTTGGTTTCATTTAGAATGATGTGTTCTTGCAGGCCTGCGACTTCTGCCGAAGAGAGTTGAAAGTTTTCGCAAGCCAGCTTCCCAATCTTGAAATTGGCAATACCCGTCTCAAGATTGAGCGGGTTAACCAAAAACCCATCGCTCGTTCCACCATATTGAAAGGTGACCGGCGGGAAGGCGAGTGTTTGGCAAGGCCTCGTACTCACGCTTTGTGCGGGTGGCGTAATGCTAGAGCTGCTGTAGCCGAAGTTTGGCGGAGGACCTTCACCCGCGCAGTTAGTGTAGCCAACAAGGATTAACCCCGTTAAGCTGACAAAGGCCACGATATTACGTGGTCGAAGAAACCGATTCATTTGATACCCCCAGTAAGAACCCTGATCGTCTGTTTCAAACTGAGACGATCTGCCCTTTCCCTTTAATAGCTTTAGATTACAAACTGCATTCCAGTGAAACAAGGCCGGGGGACCTCGGCAGGACTGTAAAGAGGCCAAGGTTTAGTCAAGGCTCCAAACAATTGTCGATTCATCTCAAGTATCAGGAAGCGGGATAGACTAAGTAAACTTTTTCGCCGCCTCCGGGAATCCAGGCCAGGCGCTGAATTGCGGGAATATAAAACAAACTATTGTAGTGCTCGGGATCGGTTCCGCCATCCGCCGTACGTTTAGGTAAACTCGGAGAGACGGTGATTTTGTCGACGATCCATTGTCCATTCCAAGGATCTTGCGGTGGAGAAAGACGAGTGATTGAACTTCCCGCTTCGTCATCAACGTAATAAAATTTCTTAGTCAGTGGGAAATAGCAAAAACTATTCTGGTTGTAAGGCAAACTGGCATTGAGACCCACCTGCTTAAAACCGAGAGTGGGTTGTTCGGGATTAAAAGCGTATAGACTTCCGTCGCGCGCCTGGCGCATCAGGAGTCCCTCATGCATCCAGATACGGCCCGACTCCATGGGGCCTGGAAGATAAGGATAATTTTCCGTCAGCTTGAACTTCCAATCGGTGGCATCAAGGTAAATGTTGTTGGTGTAAGCATTCTGGTCATTGCCCAGGAGCCAATAGCATTTTCGTTGATAGTCGATTACCGCTGAGCTGTCATAGGAGGTGCGAGGGGCTAAGTTTTGTCCCCATCGACTCCAGGTGCTCGTAGCTAAATCAAAGCGATGGCAAGCAGGTGAACGTCGCGACTCACGGCAAATCGCGGTGCGAGTCACATAAATGACAGAGCCCTTAGGACCACCACCCCACGCCGTCGGTAGAACACAAAGATTTTGGTAGGAGTGTGCGGGGGAGGGAACGCCACCACTGTCTTTGAGTTCGTAGTAAAGATCATCGCTCGTTTGGTTGACGTAATAATCCCAGTTGTCATACTTGCCCCCTTGGGGCGCCTGACGCTTCCATTTGGCATCGGTAAAGTCAAAAATAGCGGCGCCAATGTTGGCCGGCGAAGTGTGGCCACCGGTGCCGGCGAGCACCCAAGCTCCGCCCGGCGAGTAGTCAGTGACAACTGCACCGCCAATCCAAGAGTTAAACAGCGAGTAGCTCCACATCATCGAACTCATTTCCGTCGGAGTGATGTCATAAGCAGTGTTGAGTCCAATGGCCGCGACTTGTCCAGGTCCCGGCAAACTGTAGGGCGGCGTGAATGTTGACTTGGGTACGACAGCAATCGTCGTTGCTGCGGATTTCAAAATACCCATCGAACCTCCATGTCTGTCGGTAGGGCTTCCCCACCAAGAAATTATATCACAGGTCCCCCCAATGAGAGTCTTTGCACTCATGAACAGCGTCGATCAAAGTGCGTGGGAATTTCGCTTGACCAATTAGTCGATTTTTTTTGTATCAAATTGAGATGGAAATAAAATTAAGAAGGACGCGGCGAGGCCCACGATGAGACAGCGGGAGGGCGGGACTTGACGACCAACTCTACATCTGGTGATCTAAAGAGTGAGGGTCTACTAAATAGGGGGAACACATGAAGTGGAGAATCCTGGGCATAGGAATTGCCATCGCCTTCGGTATAGGTTTTTTTCAAAACTGTTCATCGGATTTTACATCCAAGCAAACTGAGCAAGGGGGACTAGGGAGTCCCAACCCCAACAATCCTGGGGGCCTCAATTGGAATTTGCCGACAGTTATCTCGATGGTTGAAGACAGTGGCAATACCTTTGATCTTAAGACGACCTTACCTCGCGACGGAAATGGGAACCTTTTGGTCAAGGCCGGAGGGACCTTTGATGTGGATCCTTCAGGGGTCGCGCTCCCAGGCGGAATGACGCTCTCGGCAGCTGGTATTCTTGATGTCGGAACGGCAAGTGTGGGCGATACCGTAGGCGTGGTATTTAGCTACACGGAGCCCTAAGAATTGCGGCTCAACCGAGCAACCCTTCTTGTCATATTTTTCCTAGTCACCGCTGGGACGGTTGAGGCCGGTATTTTTAAATCTTCTTCGGTTACGGTCCAAGTAAAGGCCAAAACGGTTTCCTGTGAGCCGCGAATCGAATGGCCAGCCCCTTCAATAAATCAAAAGAAGTACATTTCGCCCGGCGATGACTACTGTGCGACTCTGAGCTCAGCGCAACCTGGCGATGAAATTATCTTTGCGCAAGGAACCTACACCTCGCCCTGTCGCTTTAGCCCGAATGGCGAGCCGGCTCGCCCCATCTACATTCGTTCCGCATTTTCTGAACTCAGTAAGCGGGCCAAATTTTCTTGTAGCGGCTGTTCGGGAGTGAGCAATTTTTTTGAAGTCGGTGGGTCCTATTTGGTGATCAAGGATTTGTACTTTGTTAACAACGATGCCGATATCATGGTGCGTTTTCTAGCGGCTCACCATGTGATATTGGAAAATACTCAGATGGAAAATATCGATGGCCAAGCCATTACCGCCAATTCGGGCAATACCGATAGCTTGATCATTCGCGAAAACAAAATTTTTAATATTAACTACACCGCGACCTACTTTGGCTGCCACGACGGAAGTTGCAAGAGTACGAACTTGCTGATCGAAGGCAATTACTTGGACGCTTCGGCCATTAATAATTCTTCCATCACCGGCTATGCGATGGAGATTAAGCTCAACAGTTACGGGACGATTCGTGACAATTCTTTTTTTAACGGACAAGGCCCGGCCTTGATGGTGTACGGAAACAATGACGCCAACGCACCAGCAAACATCATCGAGGGAAATTACCTCGAGCGATCCCGTAACGATGCGGCTCTTAACATAGGCGGTGGCCCCGCCCTCGTGCGCAACAACGTCATTGTCAATCAGTCGGGAACCGCTTTGTTTGCACAAAACTATGGGGGGCGGGGGCTACAACGAAAGATTTCAATCGTGAGCAATACCATCGTGAGTTCGAGTGGCACTGCCATTATGGTTCAAGGGTGGTCGGCCGGAGCCGGAAATGTCGTGAGCGGAAACGCCATCTATTCCGCGACTCCTTATTCTCCGAGCCCGATCGGTGCCACGCTGGCTGACAACGTCGTCTGTGGAGCTAGTAGCGGCTGTTTTATGGGTTCGGCGGCCACGTCGCCTTACAATCTGAGCCCTCAAGCTGGGGGCCCGTTGGCCTCCGTGATCCCAGCCACCGGCTATCCCCAATATGATTTCTTTGGCAACTCCCGGGCCGCCAATCAACCGGGAGCTCTCATTACCGATTCAGGAACCAGCGGATTGTCTTTGACCTATCTCCAGGCCCGACCTCCGCGACTCAAACGCTGCTTTTAAAATTTCTTTTCGAGAGCTTGAACTTTTTTTTCGTCGAGAATTCCCTCGATGCGGGCGAGGACTTTGCCCTCTTGGTTGATCAGGACACTGACTGGCAGGGCCGCAATGCCGTAGCGGCGCGCGACCTCGCCTTTTTCATCAAACACCACCGGGAAGTGTTTGGCCGCAAGCTTGGGTGAACTCAATAGCTCGCTCCATTGGTCCGAAGTCGCGACCCCCACCATCGCCAGGGAATCTTTGGAGCCATAGTTTTCCCAGAGGTAGGTGAGTTGAGGTTCTTCTTGAGCGCAAGCTCCGCACCAGCTGGCCCAAAAGTTGAGTAAGGTTAATCGCGGTTGGGGGACAGCGACCATTGGACGATTGGCTTCGTTGGCAGCGACCAGAGGCAGTTCAAAGGGCGGAGCCGGGGTCCCAATCATGGCCGCCGTGAGAGGGGATTCAGGCTCGTAATCTTGGATCCACCAAAAGGCTCCTCCCAACGCCACGAGGAGCGCCGTGTTCACTATCAAGATGCTGGTCCAACTAGCCTTCGTCATGAGAACGCGACTTGAGCCGTCGCCGAATATAATAGACGGCTCCACCTACAAACAGCAGTGGCATCATCGTCATGAGGGCGGTGGTCAATAAAAAGGGCCCTTGGCTCCCGTCTTGGCCAAAGCCGCAAACGGTGCAGGCATGAGCGGCCGAGCTGAACCCGGCGCTTGCAAGGATCAAAAATAAACAAGCGTATAAAGAATCGGCCATATCAATACCACCAAAGACCAATACATTTGCATTGCGCGTAGATTGGGTAGGCGCAAAGTGTTGCGACGCAATTTCCAGTACATCATTCCCAGTCCCACCAGGCCTGCCAATACATGCAAGGCATGGGAGCCAATAATCAAAAAGAAGAGCGCGCCAAAGATATGCTCCGTTGCCGACAAACCAAACTTGCCGAGTTGAAGCCATTCGTACCCTTGCACACCAACAAACACACCACCGAACAAAAAACTGCGAAGAAGCCAAGACTGAGCGGAGGACGTACGATGGCGGGCGAACTCTCGGCCCGCCCACAACAAAAATGCGCCACTGGCGATCAACACCAAGGTGTTGAGTCCGGTCGTCAAGACCGGCAACTGAATACCTGCGGGTAAAGCCCAAGTGACGCGCTCTCGACGAATGACCAAGAAAGCGCTAATGAGGGCGGTAAAAAACATCACTTCCGTCGCAATAAAAATCAACATTCCTAGAACCGCATTAGGCAGCGCCGGACGACGAGAAGTTGGCATTACGACGGATGCAGTCGACAAAGTGCTCTCCTTTAGTGAGTACTACCGCTGTCGGATGGAATGGGAATGCGTTCCCAATTTTGTCCGCCGGGAGTCATGACGTCTGGCGAAGTTCCAGCAAACAATAAGACCATGAAAATCACCATGGCCAGGAGAAGGTAAGTGACATACTTCTTCTCCACGTTCAAATGCATGAAGTGGGCCGCGACGAGGTAGGCTTTAACAATCGCAATGCCAAATGCCGTAATCAGCGTGACCAGTTTAATTCCGAGCATCGGTCCGCAGACACTGATGAGGAATAAGACCGTCAGTATGGCCCAGATTTTTACATAGTGAGATGTGTGGGAGGATTGTGCATGTGCGTTCATCGGTGACCTCATTTAGCAATGTAAAGCATGGGGAAAAGGAAAATCCAGACGATATCGACAAAGTGCCAGTAGATTCCAATGAGTTCCACTCGGTTCATGTGCTGCTTCTTGAGAACGTCAAAGGAGATGATCGCCATGATGACCATTCCCGCGATGACGTGCAGAGCGTGGAGACCACAGGCGGTGTAATAGAATGACCAAAAAACACTTTTGGTCATCACCAGCCCGTGGGAAATCTCACCGGACCACTCAATGGCTTTGTTGATCAGGAAGATCGCTCCACCACCAATCGTCAGCCAGATCAACCGAAAAGCCTTTTTCTCTTCACCGGCTTCGGCCGCCTGATGGGCGAGCACCACAAACAAACTCGAGGTGAGCAGCACAAAAGTATTGATCGCCCCAAACCAAGTGTTGGTGTGCGCGGCTTCGGCATCCCAGCCAGAATGAAACAGCCGGAGCATAATGTAGCTAACCAAGAGACCGCCAAAAATGACAATCTCAGACCCGATCACCCACCAAACAGCAAGTTTGCCTGTGGGAATCCCTGTTGCGCTTCGATTGGTTGCAATTGGTTGTGGAAAAGACACGTTGTACCTCTTTATGCTTTCTCGTTTTGTGGCCAAAAGTCACTCGCTCGCCCCGGTACGCTGTATTCATAGGGGCCCCGATAGACAGACGGGAGTTCTTTCCAGTTGCCATGGGGGGGAGGAGACTCGGTGGTCCATTCTAGGGTATTGGCATTCCAAGGATTCTTGCCAGCCTTTGCCCCCTTCTTCCAGCTCACTACAAAGTTGTAGAGAAAGGGGATTTGGAACAGCAGCATGAAAATCAAGGCGATGGTCGCAATGATTCGCAGGTCATTCATGTAGGGCTTAGCCAGATCCGGAAAGTTATCGTAGTTGTAAATACGGCGATGATCACCTGCCGCACCGGTATAAAACAGCGGCAAGAAGATGAGATGAAAGGTAATGATTGTGCCCCAAAAATGGATTTTACCCAGCGTCTCATTCATCATCCGACCAAACATTTTGGGATACCAATAATAGATGCCCGCGAAGACCGCCAAGATGGCGATGGGCACAAAGGTAAAATGGAAATGGGCGAGAACAAAATAGGTATCGTGAAAGTAAATGTCTGAAGCGCTGGCTCCCAAGAAAATTCCGGTGACCCCGCCGAGCAAAAAGGTGACGAGGAAAGACAGAGCAAACAACATGGCACTGGAAAACTCAATCGAGCCCTTGTAGAGGGTTGCGATATAAACAAACACCATCTCGGCAATCGGAATCGAAATGAGGACGGTCGTAATGGTGAAAACATTGGCCATGCGGGGATCAATTCCTGCCACAAACTGGTGGTGGGCCCACACAAACATACTCAAAGTACCCGTGGCGATGGCGGTGTACAAAATCGTCTTATAGCCAAATAGTTTTTTGCGGGCAAAGACCGGCAGAATCTCAGCGACAATGCCCATCGCTGGCAACAGAACCACATACACCTCGGGATGACCGAAAAACCAAAACAAGTGCTGCCACAAGATGGGGTCACCGCCCTTAGCTGGGTTATAAAAACCAACGGCGAACAATTGGTCAAACAAGAGCATCACGGCGCCAGCGACCAGCGGGCCGACCGAGGCCATAAATACGATGCTTGCAATAACAATCATCCACACCAGAATCGGAATGTCGTACATTTTCATTCCCGGAGCGCGGGCGTTCATCATGGTGGTAATAAAATTGATACCGCCTAACAAAAAGGCCACAAACTCAAGAGCGACCGCAATTAACCACAGCACTGACCCGAGGGGAGTTAGGCTGTAGTCGGGGTTAGACGACAGTGGGGGGTAGGCGGTCCAGGCGCCAGCAAAGGCTCCGCCGGGAACGAAAAACGAAGCCAACAACACCACCGCACTCAAGAAAAAAATCTGAAAGGACAAGCGATTGATCCGTGGGAAAACCATGTCGTCGCAACCAATCATCAGGGGAATTAGAAAATTCCCTAAAGCTGCGATCAACACCGGCATCGCCACCCAAAAGATCATGATGGTACCGTGATTGGTAATGAGAGCGTTGTACTCTCCCGCGGTCACCAGACCCCACAAGGGCACATCTTTACCCGGAAAGGCCATCTGCATACGGAAGGCGTAGGAGAAAAACCCTCCCAGTAATGCCATGAACATTCCAGTAAAGAGATACTGAAGGCCAATGACCTTATGGTCCGTCGAAAAAATGTACTTTTGCCAAATGCTTTGATGTGCGTGTTCTGCGTGACTCATATTGCCTCGGTCCCTTTGCTAGGATTTTGCTCAGTGGTCGATTCTTGCTGATTTTGTTTGGTGACTTGGTCGGGTCGAAGACTCTTGACCCAGGCCTGATGGTCTTCGGGAGATTCGATGTGAATTCGGGCCGCCATCGCGCCGTGGGCGATCCCGCACATTTCGGCGCATTGGATGTCGAACTGGCCTGTCTTGGTGGGCTTAAACCAGCCGGTGATGATACGGCCGGGAACCGCGTCTTGTTTGAGGCGGAACACGGGGACCGAAAAACTATGGAGAACGTCATCGGACTCAAGTTTAAAGTGATAGGTCTTGTTCACTTCGACGTGAAGCTCGTCGACGGTTCCGATATCATCGGCGGTGCCGAGCTGATTGTCCGGCCCCGGGTGATAAAACTTCCAGGCCCACTGCTGAGCGACGATGCGAATGGTGCTGTCGGGCGGAGGCAGGGTTTGCTTGACCCCAAACCAAATCTTGAGGGCAAAGGCAATGATCACGATGTCACAGACAATCACGGCATAGTGGGGCCAGTGAATCCACTTGGTTTCTTCAGGCTTTTCGCCGGACACATAGGCCGCTTTGGGATTTTTGCTCCGGCGGTAGGCAAACATGAAATACCACAAGATGCCTTGGGCAACAAAAAACCAAAAGCCGCCAAGCAAGGCGATCAGTAAGATCATGAAATCAATATCAGCGGCAAAACTGGAAGCTCGTTCGATGATGAATTGCATGGGCTAAAACCTTCCTTTGACTCCCGTTAAAACACAAACAAATAGACGGCACCGGCGTACACGATGGTGCTAACCAAAATAATGTAAAACAGCTTTTTTGCTAAAATATCTCCTGGCCCCTTTTGCTCCACGCTCCACCCCGTTGTTACTGTAATGAATAGATATGTGCCAAAACATCCAAGGCCGCTTGATCATCAGCGAGGGTTGCGGCCATCGGCGCCATGGTTGCGCCCGTCGCATCTTTTGTCGCATCGGCCCCTCGTTTGCCATGCTTAAAATTATTGATTTGCGCGAGCAGATACCAGTCGCTCTGACCGGCCAGCGGTGGGGCGTTCATGGCCTGCTGACCTTTCCCGTCGGCTCCGTGGCAGGCAGCACAAGTGGCATAGGTGGTGCCGCCATTGGCAGCATTGCCCGTCGTGAAAGTCATGGGTGGCTTGACCGGCTTAAGTTCGGCAACATACTTTGCAATTGAACTCACATCGCCCTCGTAGCGAAGCATGCGAGCGATCGGGCGCATTTTGAGGCCAGCGTAGTCACTGGGATGTGACCCGCGGCTTCCGTCACGAAATTTATTGAGTTGGTTCTCCAAATACCATTGCGGCAGACCCGCTATCGCCGGAGCGAGCAAGTTTTGGCGGCCCTCACCTTGGGCGCCATGGCAGGCGGCACACAATTTAAAAAGCGATTGCCCCCGGTCGGGAGCTGCCAAAGCAGAGACGTCCCAAAGGAGGCCACCGACGAGGGCGGTGCTAAGCACATACTTGATGAGATTCACGCAATTCTCCTGGATCGATTTTTTGTTGTGACTTTAAGTCGGGTTAATAATCGAGCTTTCATTTAATTGGTACTTTTTTTGTCCAGTTTGTTCGGTTATTGTAAAGAGCGACCCCTAAGGGGTCAAGAGTTGATAAAGGGATAGTATTGATGACGATATCGGCTTTAGACGAGTATTCAATTCGATTTTGTCTGCGCCTTGCGGCCTGCGGCAAATCTCATTTGGCAGCCGCTGAGATTGCCGAAGCCGAAGGAGTTTCGATTGATTACGCTCGCAAGGTCCTCAATCTCATGACTCGGACGAGGATTCTAGAACCCGTGCGGGGACAGAAGGGGGGATACCGCTTAAGTTCACCCCCCCAGAGTATCAATTTGGCCGATATTTTGCGGGCGGTTCACCCGGAAAAAGGTGAGCTTTGCAATTACTGTGAGAAATTCAAGGGCCATGAAACTGATTGTGTCCTGCATGCGGAATGTTCCCTGCGCCCGGTGTGGCAAGCGGTTTCCGACACTGTCACTTCGTTGTTAGAGACGGTCACCCTGGCTGACCTTATGAAAAATGAAAGAGCTCTTGGGCGAGTGTTGATTCAGCAGCGCAAAGCTTGAGCGAGTCGAGGCGCAGCCCGCTGCCAATCCGTGCCGCGCACTTGATCGAGGGCGGCCACATACTGGAGGAAGTCGCTGAGCTCAGGTCGTTCGTTGGCCTGAATTCGGGAGACGACGGTGAGATGCTGTTTGAGGCTACTCAGAAGAGCCAGTCGCTCACTGGACTTGGGATCAGAGGGAGCCGCCGCTATCTGCTCGTCGATTTCCCCATGAATTTCTTTAAGCAGGGCATCGGGCAAAGTCGCCACCGATAAGCACTCAGGAGATCGCACCGAATTCCAGAGGATTTGATGGCGATGATCACCGGAAAGTGAGAGTTTCATTTGCGAAACCCAATCGAAGATCTGGCGGTAATCAAAAATATTCAAAATTTGCGCAGTAATAATCCAGCGTACGGAGTAACTCGGCCACCGCCACTGAGCCAACAAGGTCATTTGGTCGACAAAATCCTGCCACTTGGCGGGATAACGGATGTACTCAAAAGAATCGGCGACACCATCGATTGATATATTAAGCTCGACCGCCGCAAAATTTTCCCAGAGTTTTAGCCACTCAGGATCAATTTGAGTTCCGTTGGTGTCATACGACAAGCGAATTTGGCCGGCATAACCTTGTTTGACGCAGGTGAGGAGAATTTCTTTGTGCATGGGAATAAGGAGCGGCTCTCCCCCTGAAAAATGGAGGCGACGAAGTCCCGAACCATGGGTCTTAATGAACTCCAGCAGTTCGCAGGATTCATACCACTCATGGCTGCCCTCGGGAACTTCGGGGTGTTGCAAAAAGCGGCTGGCCGACTGAGGGAGAGGGCTTTGCCGTTGCAAAAGTTCAAAATCCCGCACCCATTTTGACGAGGTGTCGGGTCGGCACATCACACATTTGAGATTACAGACGTTTCCTAAGCGCAGATCCAACGAAACGGGATGGTGGGGCAGCGCGCCCTCGGGAGAGGTCGAAGCAATCAATTCCTTGAGATCACCCAGCCAATCAGGCTGACGGTTCATCAGCGAGTTTCTTTTACTGGTGTGGCCGCGAGCCTCAATTTGTGAGCAAAATCGGCAGAGCTCCGGCAGCTTCCCGCTGAGCATTTGCTTTCGCGCCGCTCGTAGAGGCGGACTATTCCAAACCTCGGTGACGGTTTGAGGTCCACCCAGCACGAGGCGACTACCGTCAGTTTGGCGAAGGGCCGTGGTGTTGCAGCACAGGCGCACAAACCCCCTGACGCTGGTCGCGAGTTGAGTCCAAGGCAATGGACAAAAGGCCGCGGGCAGTTCTGAAGGGGAATATTTCTTTTTCACGCTCCAATCTTCCCAAAACCCCTGGTGCGCTGCAATTGGAAACTTGACTGGCTATTTGAGTCAGGGGCTTTTTGAATTTCGCGCTACCGCGAGGATAGACAAGGGTGGGGGAGTTCGGGTGAAATGAGGAGCATGAATTCCCAAGTCTACGAAGTGGAAGCTCAAATTGAGGCAACTCATTGGTGGTTTAGGGCCCGGCGTGAATTGGTCGCGCGATTCCTGAGTGGCCTGGCCCTGACTGATCGGGCGATCATTTTAGATGTGGGCTCGAGTACCGGAACCAACTTGCGTCTCTTAAAGGAAATGGGCTTTCGCAAATTTCAAGGAGTGGACACCAGCCCTGAGGCCATTGAATGGTGCCGACAAAAAGGTTTAGGTCTGGTGTCGCGCGCCGACGCTCAAGATTTGCCGTTTCCAGAACAAAGTTTTGATGTGGTGTTGGCCACCGACGTCCTTGAACATTTAGATGACGACCAAAAAGGTATGAATGAGTTTTTTCGGGTCTTGCGCCCGGGAGGCTGGGCGCTGGTAACCGTCCCTACCTTTGCCGCGCTCTGGGGGCGGCAGGACGAGGTGTCCCACCACCGTCGTCGTTACCGACTGAGCGCTTTGATTCGTTTGGCGCGAGCCAGTGGTTTCGAAATTCAAGAAAAGTTTTATTTTAATTATTTGTTGTTTGTGCCCATTTGGGTGGCTCGCCAATTTCTCAAACGCCTTCCCTCAACGATTGAGAGCGAAAATCAGCTCAATACCCCATGGCTCAACCAAGTGCTCTACCAGGTTTTTAGTTGGGACACGCGGGTTGCGCCCCTGCTCAAGAGCCCGGTTGGGGTTTCGGCCTTTTTACTTTTGCGGCGACCAAAAACGAATTGACCAAAGTCCAGTTATCCAGAACTGCCACTCGTCCCGAGGGACGGGTCGCGTGGACTTCCTCAGTGAAAGTGCGTAGAATTTTGTTATGCGTCGCGGGCTTTCGATCATTCTGCCTATCTGTAATGAAAAGGAAAATTTAGTTCCGCTCTTTGAGGAACTCGCGGCGGTCTTCGCGCCATTGGCATTTGATCTCGAAGTCATCGCCGTCAACGATGGCAGCCGAGATGGGTCGATGGAAGAGCTTGATCGCCTCGTGACCCAGCTGCCTTATTTGAAGGTCATTCACTTTCGGAAAAATGAAGGGCAGACGGCGGCCTTCGATGCCGGCTTTCAGCACTGCACCCATGACGTGGTGGTAACGATGGATGCTGACGGTCAGAATGATCCGGCCGATATTCCGCGGATGGTGGCTCAGCTCGACGCGGGCTTCGACTTTGTTGCGGGTTGGCGCCGTCAGCGACAAGACTCAGTATCGCGCACGATCCCTTCACGCCTGGCCAACCGTCTGATTCGCTGGGTGACGGGCACTTACCTTCACGATCTCGGTTGTTCGCTTAAAGTTTATCGTCGTGAATTTGTGCAGGAGCTCAGGCTGTTTGGTGAGATGCACCGATTTATTGGGGTGCTTATGGTTCAAGCCGGAGCGCGGACGACCGAGATTGAGGTCAACCACCGGCCTCGGCAAAGAGGACAGAGCAAGTACGGAATTTTTCGTACCTTTAAGGTTTTAGTGGATTTGGTGACGGTTTGGTTTATGCGCGGCTTTGGACAAAAACCGAGCTATGTCTTTTCTGGGATCGGTGGGCTGTTGATGTTGTCCAGTGGGGTAATCGCCGGAGTCGTTCTTTGGCAGAAGTATCATTTTGGTTATTGGGTCCATCGCAATCCACTTTTTATCATGGGGATCTTTGTCGCGTTGGCGGGAATTCAATTTGTGGGTCTGGGCCTACTTGCTGAAATTGCCATTCGAACCTATCACGATGCGGCCGATGTCCCCACTTATCGAATTGCCCGCAAGACGGGCTTTAGCTCCGACAACCCAGAAAAAATTCATCGGCTGGCGCGCTAGTTATGTGTGGCATCGGCGGGGTTATTCAAACGGCCGATCTCGCGGACGCGCGGTCCTTTTTAGAAAAAATTAACCAGCGGCAACGCCTTCGAGGTCCTGATGCGGACGGAATATGGACTCGATCGGAAGATCATTGGGCGGTGGGTTTAGCGCACACGCGCTTGTCGGTCATTGATCGAGCCGGTGGACAGCAGCCATTTTCCAGCACCGATGGCCGCCACTGGTTGGTGTTTAATGGTGAGATTTTTAATTTTCGAGAGCTGCGCGACGAGTTGGGCGGACACGGCGTGCGTTGCCGAACCAATAGCGACACTGAGGTCCTCCTCGAATGGCTAATACGTTTTGGGCCTGACGGCTTGGCGAGACTCAGCGGGATGTTTGCTTTTGCCTGGTGGGACAGCTTGGAGCGTCGTTTGCTCCTGGCTCGCGACCGTTGCGGAATCAAACCGCTTTTTTGGGCTCCATTGCCCGGGGAGGGGCTGGCGTTTGCCTCGCAACTCGATAGTTTGGCGGGGCATCCGCGCCTCCGGCGCCAGCTTTCGCGGACATCTCTAGCTCGCTACTTTTTTGCGGGATACATCTCGGCACCGCACACAATTTACGAGGATTGCTTTAAACTTTTACCGGGACACTATGCCCAATGGCAGGCGGGCAAGTGGAGTGGGGCGCAGCCCTACGCGCAACTTCCGAGCGAGGATTTTAGCGGTGGTGCGGAAGCAATGACGGAAGAATTGGAAGCCCGCTTGCGCCGAGCGATTCGGCGGTCCCTGGTGGCCGATGTTCCGCTCGGGGTTTTTCTTAGTGGGGGCATTGATTCTTCGTTAGTGGCCGCCTTGGCCCAAAGAGAAGTTGGCGATCGACTTAAGACGTTTGCCATTGGCTTTGAGGAACCTAGCTTTGATGAATCCTCTTGGACCCAAGTGGTCGCCCGCCACCTCGGCACTCAGCACCAATTAGAGGTTCTGTCCGAAAGCGAAATGCTGGCGCAATTGCCGGCAGCCCTAGGGAGTCTCGATGAACCGATAGCCGATCCCTCTTTGATTCCAACTTATCTGCTGTCCCAGATGACTCGCCGTCAAGTGACTGTGGCTTTGAGTGGTGACGGAGGAGACGAGTTGTGGGGAGGATATCCCACGTATTTGGCCCATCAAGCCAGTGGTCTCATCAAAATGCTACCCAATCGTTGGCTGGAGTCGTTGGGCGATTGGAGCCGCAACCGGCGAGCCGACGAAAGCTACCAGAGCTGGCGCTGGCAGGTTGAGCGATTTCTTGGATATGGCGAAAAAGAAGATGTTGAAAGGCACTTAACCTGGATGGCCTTTACTCATCCTCAAGATCTCGAGAAGCTGGTGGGACAACTGCCGTTTGAGAACTTGGTCAGTCGCGAACGTCTGCAAAATGCTTTAAGCCGAAGTGGACTCAATCGGTATTTGCTGTTGGATTATTTAACTTACTTACCGGGATCGGTCCTCTGCAAAGTGGACCGAGCGAGTATGGCTCATAGTTTAGAAGTAAGACCGCCGCTGTTGGACTCCGAAGTCATTGAGTTGGCTTGGCGCTGTCCCGCAAATCTCAAGGTCCGCGGGCGAACCAATAAGATCCCCCTGCGAGAGCTTGGGCGAAAATATCTGCCCGAGGAAATTGTGAATCGCAAGAAGAAGGGCTTTGCCATCCCGTTGGCCAAGTGGCTCCAAGGTCCTCTGCGAGTTCGGCTTGAGGAGGCACTGCAAGTATTGGCTGATTGGCCCGAGGCAGGACTCAGCTCTTCATCACTGCAAAGCTTGTGGCAGGAACAGCAACAAGGGCTGCGTGATCACAGTCGCCCGTTGTGGGCGCTGTTGGTGCTTGCAGACTGGCGGATGCGGCAATGAAAAATCCAACGACCGAAACTCCTAGGGTACGAGAGAAGAGCATTCAAGATTTTGGCGAACAGTGGGTTCGCTACCAAGACAACGCGGGATTTTATGGTTCCAGCGAACTCTTTAAAGATATGCTCGCGGGCTTGATGGACCCAGCCGAAATCAAAGGCCAGGAAGTTCTGGATGTGGGGAGTGGCACCGGGAGAATCGTGTTGATGCTGCTGGCTGCGGGCGCTGGGCACGTCCATGCGGTGGAACCGTCGCAAGCGATCGAAATACTGCGCAACAATGTTCGCCATGTTGGCGATCGCGTAACTTGTCATCCCGTGGCGGGGGACGAAATTCCCTCAATGACGGTGGACGCGGCATTCTCGATCGGCGTTTTACACCACATTCCTCAACCGGAAGCGGTGGTCGCGCGGGTCTTTCAAGTGTTGCGCCCTGGGGGGAAATTTTTATTTTGGGTCTATGGCAAAGAAGGCAACGGTCTGTATTTGAGTTTGATTTTGCCTCTGCGTCGGCTCACGGCCCGTTTGCCGGACTCGGTACTGCGCGCCATTTGTCACGCTCTCAACTTGGTTTTGGGCCTTTACATTCTCGCCTGCCGTTTTTTGCCGTTACCTTTGCGCGGCTACCTCAACCAGGTGTTGCGGCACTTCTCCTGGCACAAGCGATTTTTAGTTATTTTTGATCAACTCAATCCAATTTACGCTCGTTACTACACGGGTGACGAGGCCGAGCAACTCATGCGTTCAGGGGGGTTTACCCAGATCCGCCAACAACATCGCCATGGCTACAGTTGGACGGTTATTGGCGTAAAGCCGGAGAATAAATCAACTCCTTGATTTTTTTCTCGGTCTCAAGCACGTCGTCTTTTCGTTCTAAAATTCGATAGTAGTTGAGGATCTCCATGCGCAATGCCAAATGATTAGGCCAGGCTTCGAGCAGTTCTTCGAGTCGGGCAAAGATGGCCGGCGCTTCGTTTTTGTCGCCCGCCGCTCGAACCCATGCCGACTTGGCCGCCCAACAGTGAGGAAGATCCGGGTGCTGGACGAGACAGCGCTCGATTTCGCTGACAAAAATTTGATCATCGGCTTTGTTTCGAGTTTGCGAAAACAAATAATGATCCGGCGGCAAATGGGGCTTGAGAAACCGATACTCGTTTTGGGCAATCAATTCTTGGTGTTCGGTTATCTTTCGCACCAAGACCATCGAGATTTGGTCGAAGTCGACCAAGGCCCACTGATCGGGAGGATAAAACTCACTCACCCGATCGACAAATTCATTATCCTTTTTGAGTGAAATCCGATGACTGGGCATCCAAAAAACATTGACGCCGAATTTGCTTGCGAGCTCTTGGGTCTTGTCGGGGCGTCGATAAGAATCATGCATGAGTTGGTAATTTTCAGCGTAAAGCAAGTCTCGGGTGTCAGCGAAAACGGGATACTCGGGCAAGTAAGTTGCCATGTAATTACCATATTCCGGGATGTGATAAATCGGACCGACCGGTTTGTGCGATCTAATAAAAGCAGCGGCACCAGTGGGAAACACTCTCGGGTTGAGTTGAAAACCCCACTGAAACAAAGAATACCCAAAACCAGACGAAGTGATCATTGCTCCGAGCAGAGCTAAGCCAAGGGTAATGGACACTGGGCTGGGCTCCAGTCGCCCAAACCGCGAGCGCAGGAGGTTAAAGCCGCTCACTGCCAAAGGGAAGGCGAAGAGAATTTGGTATGGCAGAGTACGGTCGAGTCGCAATCCGCTGATGGTGAGGAGAATCAACACGAGGGTCCAAGTCGCTCTTTCGAGTTGAGTAGCGGCTCTGACCCGATTCCACCAGCCGACGATCGTCAAGGCCATCAACAAGAGCCAAGCCCAGCCCGTCCATCCCATGATCTGGGGATTAAAATGGAGAGAGCCAATACTCATAAAATCGGGATTGGCGATGAGACTCCCCTGGGAATAATGGGCGGCATTGAGAATAAAAGGAATGATCTGCCAGTGGCTGGGCGTCAGCAGGAGGAGAATTGGAGCGAGGCTTAAGCTGGCAACACGAACCGGGCGGGTCAAGGGACGTGAGACGAGATAAGCGTACGCGATGAGTATCACGTAGGGAGTGGTGCCGGCGTGAAGATTGGCGCCAGCAAAAATGAGCAGAAGAGTGGACCAAGCTTTGGTTTCATTCTTCCAGTTGGTGGCCTCCCAAATCGCGATGATCCCAGCGGTGGTAATCATCAATAAGAAGTCCGGCCGCAATTGAATGCGAAAGGCCAGTGCACAA
Source organism: Bdellovibrionales bacterium (assembly GCA_020850475.1). GTDB lineage: Bacteria > Bdellovibrionota > Bdellovibrionia > Bdellovibrionales > UBA1609 > JADZEO01. The sequence continues at coordinate 21,660 of JADZEO010000118.1, forward strand.
AACAACAATGGAAGCAAAATCAAGAGAGCAGAGATTAAAGAGTTTTCAGTTTGCCGAGGAGCCCGCAGAACAACCAACCCCATGAGAGTCACTAAAGCGGTCGTCATTAAGCCGCGAAAGAAGATCAAGCCCGTTTCGCCGGTGAGATGAAAGATGAAGTACAATCCGAGATTGGCCAGCCACTGAATATCAATCCAGGGTTGGTTAGATGCCGTGTAGGACCAGAGTTCTCGTTGGGCGGGCCAACCGTTTTGGGCGGTAAACTGGCCAGCGCGAATCTGCCAAAAAAGATCCTGCTCCCAAATTTGCCAAAGAGCACAACTGCCGGCGACGAGAGCCAAGGCCGCAAGCACAAGGGTGGCAAGGGATGCGGGCTTGGGGACCGAAGTGGACTGGCTCATTGATTAAAAGGCTGCACTAAGAGCAAATCCCAGCACATTTACCTTGCGGCCGGGATCGACACTAAACATCCCGTTGCGATCGGTGACCTCAGCAATCCCCCATTCAAGTTTGGCGACGAGGGAGTCAGAAAGGTAGGTGTTGAGTCCTAAGGTATCCGTGTGCTGCAAACCCGTAGCGAGGGTACCTTCACTTTCAACTGTCGCCGCATGAGTAAAATGAACGAGCATGCGCTTTTTCCACTCAAACTTGTAACCCAGAGTGGTGTAAAAGGCTTCGTTCACTTCCGCAAGATTTGAGTTCTCATTTTTCTGTTGTGCATATTCCCCCATGAACAAGAATTTTTGATCATCCCACTTGAGGCCGAGGCCCGTAAAAGTGCTGATGTCTGAAGTGACTGGGCTAGTGAGGTGAGTTCGCACAGTCGAGTCGGTGGGGCCGGTGCAACCGGGGACTAAGCTACAAGGAGTTTCGATGTCCATCTCAAAGGTTCCAGACAGGTGGGCCTGTAAGTAAGTGACGCGAAGACTGGCCGGACCATTGGACAGAGTGAGGTTCGCACCCATGGCGTCTTCGATGTTAAGATTAAGTAAACCACCGAGTTCAACTTCATTGAGTTCAATTCGGGCGGACCCGCCAATAAGTTCGGCCTGCAAGTCAGTCGACTCACCGAGTGCCCAATTTAAGGTGGCGCCCACGCCAACAAAACTAGAAATCGGGTTAAGACTATAGACTTCGATGGGTGGACGAATCCAAGGATACAAGAGCCCGACGTCTTTGTGGTCTGAGACCATCCATGCCGGAACTTTTTGCTTTCCCAACCGCAGGGTGAGATTAGAAGTCGGTTGCCAACTGGCTAAGGCCCAATCGAGCTGAGGCTCAAAATTATTGGGTTCACCCTTAGCAAGAAGCTGCATGGTCGCAGTCCACTGGTCGTTGAGACCAACCTGTCCGTTGATTCCCGCAAGACTATCATAGAATAAGCTGGCTCTGCGATTGAGTCCGGCCATCGTGGGTTCGGCGTCGGTTCCGGCAGCACCCATCGTCCAAAATCCACTCCACGAGACTTTATCTCCCACTTGCCCGAGGGCAGGTGCGGTCACTGAGAACCACGCAAAAGCAAGCAAGACAATTCTAAGAGACAGGCAATTCATGTCGGCCATCCTAAAGTTGGAGAAGCGATTCTTATGAATCTTCCAGATTGTTAATAACTATAGAAATTTTGGCAAGAGTTCTTCGCCAAAATTTACTTGATTTGCGGAATCGACTAAGGTGAAGTATGACCTAACGCAAAGTTTTTCATTAGGGATTCGGCGTGTTTTTAGGATGCAAACAATTAATAGCATTGTTATTTATCTTCGCCTTGCGAGTCGACGCGATTTTGGCGGCCGATGATTACGTCGTCGTGATCAATGCCAAGAATTCGGTTCAGCAAGTAACCGCTCATCAAGTGAAAGACTTTTATTACGGTCGTACCGCCTTTTGGGAGTCGGGCTCCAAGGTTCGGCCCGCGCTGTTGGATCAAAAGAGTCCCGCCACTTTGGCCTTTTTTGGTTCACTTCTCAATACCGAGCCAGGTAGTTTTTCAGCCTTTTGGCGGCGCCGGTTGTTTAGTGGCCGCGGTGTTCCGCCACGTCAGTTCAGCAGTGAACGGGAACTGCTCGAGTTTGTGAGCCAAACAGAAGGGGCGATCGCGGTAATTGAGAAAGCTCCGACTGGAGATTTGGCCTCACTGCTGAAAGTCATTCCGGTCACCCAATGATTCTTTGGCTGGCGGTGACCTTGGCCGCACTTTCCTGCCTCTCATTTGCCAATGAAAAACCCAAGCAAGAGGATGCCACCAAGCTCGCGTCGATTTGTCGAGATCAGGGTGGTACCTGGGTGATTACCAAACACGGGCAGAGGGGATGTAAATGTCCCAATGGTCATTATTTAAAGAATGTCTTTTTTGAGGTTTGCCACAGGTCAAAGGTGCCAGCGCACCCAGGAGAAACTGAGTCCACAACGGTGGACCCATCCCAAACGACTTGGGGGCAGAAGGGACAATCCTGGGCGTTGAGTAGTCAGAGTCGCACTCTGCCTGAGGCCCCACAATTGCTGGCCGCCTTTCTACAAGCGGTGAACTCGCGAGATTTCGATTCGGCCTTAAGTCTAGTGAATGACTACGAGGTTCATCCTTCCCGTGAACTCGATGGGGTAAACGAACTCTTGCGGCGCTTCAAAAGTGTTTCATCGCGGGAGCACGATTTACGTCTGGTTAAGACCTTTGGGGCGGTGGCCGAACCACAGGCACAGTGGTCGGGGTGTCACTATCTCGAAGAGTTCGCGGCCACTTTGGTCGATGGTCAAGATAAGCAGCGGGCCATCGGACGGATCACTCTTTATTGTGCCCATCTCACCGCGAAGGACCAGGGCAAACATCCCATTGCGCAGGCTCGACGAGTGTGTCTTGAGTTCAAGCCCGTCGCCCCCAAGTTTTCCTGCAAAGTGGGCCGAGTCGAGATGTTCTAGGCCTCACTCCATCGGACATGGACCAACCACGAGGTCCGGATAGTGAGCGGGCGCTCGCCTGTGATCAAGTTCTAACTTTGGAGTTCCGAATAGTTAACAGAGGAATTCTAAGTTTGATGGGGAGCTCATGAGTAAATCTGATAGCAACGCCTCGGTCATGAAAATTGCTCAGCTCGATCAGGCCTCGACCACCGTTCCGCGGATGGTGGAGTACCTGTTTGACCTGGCAGTTCGGGCCGGAGCGAGCGACATCCACATGGGCATCAACAATGTTCCGGGTGATAAGCAGCGCTATCTTTTGCGCCTGCGGATTGCAGGACGACTGCGCGTGGTGAAAAGCCAATTCATGAATTCTCATTACGATGAAGTGGTTCAGCGAGTGAAGATTCTTGCAGGCATGAACACCACCAACATTGGGGTCCCGCAAGATGGACAAATCACTTTAGAGCGCAAGGGTGGCGAAGACGTGACCTTGCGGGTGGCAATCATTCCCAATCAAGGCGCCGAAGAAGTCTGTATTCGGATTCAGCGCAACGAACGATTGATCACAATGGATCAATTGTTGATGACCGAAAAGATGTTCAACAATGTTCAAGATTTGATTCGTCGTGAAAACGGCATGATCATTCTAAACGGTCCGGCCGGCTCCGGAAAGACCACGACGATTCTTTCGTTTCTTCATGAATTGGCCGGTCCCGATAAAAAAATCCTCACAGCCGAAGATCCGATTGAGCGACGCCTGCCATTTGTCAATCATGTGCAAGTGACCGAGAAGGCCGGATACGCCGAATTGAGCCGCACTTACATGCGACATGACGCTGATATTATTTTTATCGGTGAGATTCGCGATTCTGAGTCAGCGATTACGGCTGTCCAGTTAGCCCAAACCGGGCACTTGGTGCTGACGACTTTGCATACTCGAGACTCCATTGGAGTTATTGCCCGGATGAAGGCTTTTGATATTCACCCCAACTTTATCGCCGATACCTTGGTGGGTTCACTGGCTCAGCGCTTGGTCCTTGGCCTCTGTCATAACTGCAAAGAAGAGTATAGCCCCGACGAGAGGATTGTTCGCAATGTCAGTAAGATCCTGCCGCCTCCCGACGGGATCAAGTTTTATAAAGAGGGCCCTGGCTGTGACCAGTGCACCCAGGTGGTCAATGGTGAAGTGATCATGAAGGGTTCCTCAGGACTGGTTCCCATTTTTGAGTTGCTGATCGTCGATGCGGAAATCCAAGAAGCTATTAATCGTGAGATTTCGCGTATCGAAATTCGGGAAATCGCTCGTAAGCGAGGTATGACCACTCTTGCTGAAGAGGCGCTGCTGCGGGTGTACCAAGGCTACATTGATGTGAGCTCCGTCTACGGATCGCTCTTTTCGATGCGCGATTAAATCCCCAACAGCTGATTCGCCTTCGACCCTCGGAAAGCGACGTCCAAATAAATTTATGCTGATTTTTGCTGGGCAAGTTTGCGCGCGACCAGATCAATTTTTTTACTGATGATGTCGGCATCAAAGGGCTTAACGACATAATCAGTGGCCCCGGCCACCAGCGCTTCGATGACGTTGGCGCGATCGGCTTCCGCGGTGACCATGATCAAAGGCAGACGCACAAAACGGTTATCCTTGCGGAGGCGCTTGACCAGCTCGATGCCTGTCATGGTCGGCATATTCCAGTCGCAAAAGACCAAGTCAAAGGGAGTGCCGGCGGCATAGGCATCAGTGATTTTCTTAAGGGCCACATCTCCGTCGTCGGCCTCATCGAGATGTTTAAAGCCGAGATTGGTAAGGCCAATTTTGAGCGTCACACGAGTGAGCTCAAAATCGTCAATCAACAAGATTCGACTGTTCTTTGAAAACATGCCCAGCCTCTTCTCATCCCCGCACCTGCCAGTCGGAGCCGTCACTTTTTATCGGAATCGCCGAGACTAAGGTTGATGAATTTAGGCAAACCTTAAATGAACCATCGTGTTAAATCTGGAATTGTATCATTTTGAAATACCACCGCCGACTAGTTCCCCACTAGCCGGCGGCCTGACAAACCCCGGTACCGCATAATGCCTTAGAGTCAAAAGTTTGAAGTGACGGTTCTCTTCTTAGGAATGAGAGTCACTTGGAAGGCGTTTTGCTGCGATTTGCGATTAATGTGGCGGGCATCTTTAACCCGTCCCCGGTTTTTGTGAAGAGTGTCTACCACTCTTACGGTTACTACTTCTTGGCGAGCAATTTCACGCTCGAAATCCAAGCCAAATGTAGGAACGCTGGTGAGTAAAATTCCTGCAATCATCAGGCAACGTAACGTACCACTCATTGGTCTCCTCCTTCAAAAACGGACTGCATTAGGGAGCCGATATCTTCCTGATTATTCAGAGAGGTATTTTGTAAAGTGACCATGAAGCCGTAAACGTCCAGAGGTCAATTTGTTGCATACAAAGTGTATTCAGTTAAATTTTTTTGTTTCTGGAAAAACGCGGGATGGTTGATGCCCCCTCGATTTGGGGTTCATCGATTGAGTCGTGGGAACCACGTCTCAATATTGATCATTCATTCGAGCCGTCCGCCAACGTTTCTGCCAGGCACATACAATCTATCGGTGCGCCGCATAAAAAGTTGAGGCGTTTTTTTACAGTGTCCTTAAATTCGACGCCAAAAGTTGGCCAAATTGCTTGAATTGGCCCCGGCGTGGAATAGGAACTGCTCCCTACATATTAGATGGGGAATTCATGTCTAAGGATGAGACATCGGGTGTTCGGAGGTAGTGAGCGGCTACCAAGGAGAGAATAGGTGGGAGCACCAAATCTGCGCGTCGCGCGAATCGAACCGTTTCAGATGGAGACGCTCTTCGAAGGAGCTGTCACTTGTGGGGCCTCTGATTTGTATATTAAGCCCAACAGCTTTCCCGTGGTGCGCATTCAGGGCCGCCTCGAGGTCCTCACCGATCAATATGGCTTGATCACCTCGGAAATCATCGAGGGAATTCTGGTGAGTGAATTAGATGAGATGTCGCTTCATGCGCTGAAGCAGCAGCGCACCTTTGACTTTAGTATCGAACGACCAGGAGTCGGCCGGTTTCGGGTGAACGCCTCCTTGAGCCGCGGAGAATGGGTTCTTGCCATTCGGGTGATTGGAGTCAGTCCCCTTTCGCTCGGTGAGCTCAATTTGCCACTCGATCTTGAGAAGTTTACTCACTATCAGCGGGGCTTGGTCCTGATCTCGGGAAAAGCCGGGTCAGGTAAGTCCACCACCATCGCGGCACTTCTGAATCAAATGTTGTTGAATCAAGACCGCCATGTGGTAACGCTTGAGGATCCCATTGAATACAAGTACTGGCCCAATAAAGGCATGGTGACCCAAAAAGAATTGGGTCGAGACGTCGTCAGTTTTGCAGATGGACTCAAGAGTGCCTTACGTCAGGCGCCTGACGCTATCTTTATCGGTGAAATGCGAGATCGCGAAACCATTGAGGCTGCCCTCGTGGCAGCGGAAACTGGCCACTTGGTGTTTTCAACTTTGCATGCTGGCGATGCCCCCGGAGTGATTCACCGAATTTTGGCAGCCTTTCCCAATCAGCAGCATGAGCAGGTGCGCCGGCAACTTGCTTCCAATTTGATGGCAGTGATTTCCCAACGGTTAGTGCCGGCCGCTAAGGCCAGCGGAGTGATTCCGGCCGTTGAAATCATGGTGGTCAACGATCGAATTCAGGAGTTGATCCGCAATGCCGAACGCACGCATGAAATTGTTCACGCCATCGAAGAGGGCTTCGTTAACTACGGAATGCAGACCTTCGATCAAAGTTTGTTCTCGTTACTGACGAGCTCGTTGATTGATTACAATACCGCGCTCAATTATGCCAGCCGCCCGGCGGACTTTGAACTTCGTTGCAGTGGTGTGAAGGCGGATGACGGGAACAAGTGGATTCAATTTGATCTTGAAGCCGACGCCAGCCCGGATCGCTTTAAGGTGCAAGTGAAACCTGGTGATTTTCGCCCGCCCGAGTTTAAGCGTGGCAAAGCGCCAGCCAAGGCCTCGCCGAAGAGCCGCAGTATGCGAAAAAAGCGCGGACTCTTTTCCTGGTAGCGAGTGCCCATGAGGCACTAACGTGGACACTCATTTGAATTAATCGACTGCAATTTGTTCCAATAAGAATTTGTCTCTCAAGGATACGTATCCACCCCGCGCGATTGTGGTCAGCGGATCGTCGTCAATTCTGGTTGGGATCCCTAAGTCGTGAAGGAGGCGTTGCTTGATTCCTCGGAGGAGGGCACCTCCTCCCACAACCACTGCGCCGTCTTCAACCAGATTAGATAAGAGTTCTGGCGAAATATTTTGGAGAGAACGTCTTGATGCCTCAACAATCTCCATAAGTAGGGGAGCAATAGCATCATAGACATCTTGGGAGCTAATCATTCGTTCTCTGGGTAGACCAGTCGTAATATCAACGCCAACAATTGGGTGTGAATCGACAGATTTTAGCGGGACAGCGCATCCGATATTGATTTTTAGCACTTCAGCAGATTGGGTACCGATTGCCAATTGAAAGGTTTTGCGAATATGTTCAACAATAGCCTGGTCGAAAGCGTGACCACCAATTCGGACTGATTCGCAATGAACGATATCGTAGAGTGAGATTACAGCAATCTCAGTCGTGCCGCCCCCAATGTCGATGATCATGCAACCACGAGGAGACTCTACGGGTAAGCCGGCGCCAATCGCTGCTGCCATCGGCTCTTCGATCAAGGTGACTTGAGAGGCTCCCGCAGAAAGGCCACATTCCCGAACAGCCTTTCGCTCGATATCGCTCACGCCGTGGGGAAGTGACATAACGAGCTTGGGTCGTAAAGCTATGAATGGCTTCTTTGCTTTACTCAAAAAATATTTGAGCATTGCATGTGTGGTGTCCAAATCGGCCACGACTCCATCCTTTAGGGGATGAGAGGCGACGATGTTCTCGGGAGTGCGTTCCAATTGCCGTTGAGCTTGAACGCCGACGGCGACAATTTGGTGCGGTCCACTCGAGGTGCGGAGGTAGCTGATGACCGACGGTTCATTCGCGACCAATCCAGTTTGGCGGTCTACAACCAAAGTGTTAGCGGTTCCTAGGTCAATGTAGATTTCATTTGCTGAAAAGTTACTCAAAAGGCGTCGCAGATCCACTTAATACACCCCCTTCGAGTCTGGAGTTACCACCCAAACGGGGAGAGGTGACTGCCGAACCACTTGGCGCGTCGTACTTCCGGCAATTATTACTTCCATGGGTGTCGACACTGACGCCAACGCGATCAGTGAGGCCTTCTTTTTGAGCGCAAAACGAATGATGGCGGTGGCCGCATTGGTGGGTGCTGCCTCAATGACCGGGGTAATTTTAACTCCTGATTTGGCGGCCCAATGGATCCAGGTGGCGGTCAGATTTTTTTCTTCGAGGTAACGCTTCGTCAGACTGGGATCGAAGGTCTTTTGGTTAACCGCATAATACAACAACACTTGGGCTTTAATCGCCGATGCCCGCTGCACGCAGATTTTGAAGGCCCGAAATGACTCCTCGCTAAAGTCGGTTGGGAACACGATGGATTTAACGGCGCGCGGGACTGGCGTGTTCGAGTTAAAGAACAGGAGAGGGCGGCGACTGGTCAGCAGCAAAGTTTCGGCGAAACTACCGAGCAAAAAGCGGCTGAGGCGGGAGTGTTTGGCGGTGGCGGCGATGATCAGGGGCGCAGACTTTGCCAACGGAGTGCTCAACAGCGCGCGTACCATGGCTCGCACATTATAAGGAGCAGGAATTTGAGTGAGAATTCGACCCTCGCGAACATTCTTGGCGGCTAGTTTTGTCACGACGGTTTTGAAAACCTCAGTGCACCATGCAAAGTGAGGGCTTTGGCCGCCCGCCACATCTCGGAAGACGAAGAGGGGCTGAAGCTGAATTTCCTCGTCCCGAAAAAGCGATGAGGTAAATCGAATCTGAGCTTTGGCGAAGGCCACATCAAGTTCAAACAGGTCCATGGTCCAGAGGAAATCACGACTGGTTCGGCGAGTATTACGAGCTCTCGATGCGGCGACCACGGCAACCTCCACAAGACAATATTGTCATTACAATGAGGGAGTTGGAGTGAAAGGGGAAGCGAGAGAATGGTGCGTTAGGTAGCTCTTGGGGCGCGACGTTGGTCCAGAGTTTCAAAATGGAACCAGTTGAGATTTTGTGGCCCAATTTTTCTAGGTTAAAGTCTGGAAATCTTAACACCCAAGGATGGGAGGACCTGTGATTCAGTCAACAAGAGTCTTATTGCTTCTGGTTACATTTTTAGTCGTTCATCCGGCACTCGCGAGTCGCTGGATTGTCAAAAACGCCAATTCCGAAAAGGTTGCGGGCTTGCAAGTCTACGGTCTCGAGACCGTCAAGACGATCGAGTTCAACGGTGCTCACTACACCATTATTCAGGCGCCAGAGTCGGTGCTGAGTAGCAACGGCACTCAGAGTGCTGCGGCTCTTCAGGGTGCGACTTCCGCCGAAAGCGTTTCGCCGGATTGGCCTTTGGAGTTGGTAACCCCCGTGGGACAACCCACCACCGGCTCGGCTTGGCACGTCACGCGGATGGATTATGCGAATCTTCCCAAGGATCGTGATGGCACGGGTGTGATTGTGGCGATCTTGGATACCGGAGTTGATTACTCACACAATGCTCTTAAGACCCAGATGTGGAACAACCCCAAGGAGATTGCGGGTAACAAAGTTGACGACGACAAGAATGGCTATGTCGACGACGTCTACGGATGGGACTTTGCGGATCGCGATGCAGATCCTCGCGATGACAACTCCCACGGCACTCACTGTGCCGGCCTCGTGGGCGCACTTCCTGACAATGTTTCGGGTGGCCAGGGTGCCGCGCCGGGAGTTAAAATCATGGCGGCGCGGATTATCGCCGGCAACTCTTCGAGCTTTTTGTCGGACGCTGCGGATGCCGTAAAATATGCGGTGGATAACGGCGCTCAAGTCCTCTCAAACTCATGGCGCATTTACAAAAGCTGGGATCAATTTGATCCGAGTGATAAAAATCTTGAGCTCTTAAGTGATGCCATTGGTTATGCCGAGGGCAAGGGCGTTTTGTTTGTGGCTGCGGCCGGTAATGAGTCGATGGATGTGGATCATATCACTGATGGCATCTTTCCTGTTCACTTCAAGGGTCACCAGAATATGGTGATCGTGGCCTCGTCTGATCGAAATGATCGGCCCTCGAGCTTTACGAATTATGGATTAGATACCGTTCAGATTGCAGCTCCTGGATCTGACATCATGTCCACAATTCCCGGTGGCCGTTGGGGGTCAATGAGCGGAACCTCAATGGCGACGCCAATTGTGAGTGGCCTGCTGGCCCGGGCGTTGAGCGGAGGCTTAGCGTGGGATCAAGTGGTTGAGCGGATGAATCAAACCGCTAGCCTCAATAAGGATTTTCAGGGCAAAGTGCGCTCGGGGATTATTCATCCTGCCTCACTCTTGTCTTACTAAGATTTCAATGTATCGGCCCGACAGAGACTCTTGGTCGGGCCGGTATTTCGGCATCTAGTCTAATTCTGTCCAAAGTTGAACTGTCGAGCGCCCATAAAAACTTCCATAAACTCTTCCGTGCTGTTGATGGTCATGCCAGAAAAGTCGACGTTTGATACCTTGAGGTCTCGAACATTCACCTGGCTGATTTGGCTTCCCATAAAGCGACAATTGCGGAAGCGGCAATTAGTCATCTCGACGTTAGACCACTGGGCGTCTGCAATGTTAACTCCCATCAATTTGGAGTTAGTGAGTTTGACTTGATCAAATTCCGAACTCAAAAGAGCCATGCCGTTGAGACGGCACCCCTCGATATGGGAGTTACCTCGAATAATTACCTTTTCAAGGTTTGATCCGTCGATGCGGGTCGTAGCAAAAAAACTGCCGTCGGTGAGGTCGAGATGGATCATTCTTGAACCGTTGATTTGGACCTCCGAGAGAGAGGACTGACCTTGCAACACCAATCCCTCAAGGGTACTGCCATAGATGCGATTGGTTTGCACCCGAGAATGGTTTAAGTCCATCCCTAAGATCTGCGCGGCATGGAGGCGGTTCCCCGCGAAAACACTGTGCCGAAAATTAAGACCAGTTAAACACGAAACCCGCACGTCGTTGTCAGTGAAGGAATAATCACTTCCCGTGGGTGGTGCAAACTTCGACATCGTGATGCGATTCTCATTTTCATCGCGAAAGGAAAATCGCAATCGTTGCAGCTCAACCTCATAGCGGATGGCCGCGCCCATCTGTTTTTTTACATCCTGGATCCAATTGACTACTGGGTTCATTGCCGCCCTTAACCTTCGTTAAATCTTGTTTTACTAGGAATATGACTCGAAGCAAGAAATTTCCAAGGATGGTGACTGCTTAGACAGCAAATGAAGCGCCGCTCTTGACTGGCGGGGCTGGAGCGCAAGACTATGGGGAGCCCGCAAACTCGATCGTGCAGTAACTGAACTCGCCACCCGTACCGTCGATTTCAAAGGTACCGCCGTTGTTGTGCCAAATTTCAAACCAAGCGGTCTCGGCGGCGTCCATGTAGATCGTGGTGTTGCCACTCAAAATCGGAAAGCTTTGTTGGGGGTCATTCCAACGTGCGCCGATCACGGTACTTTTGCTGCCACTATCGTAGAAAAGGCGCAATTCCGCTTGAGTGCCGGAGGGAATCGCGTAATAGGCGTCAACTCGAGCGCCAATACGATAAAAGCCCGATTTAGGCGCGGTAAAATGCCATCCAGCGCCCGTCGTGACCAGCGCCCCAGTGTCGAATTCACTGGTATTGAATTGAACACGGGTACTGGTGTTAAAGGGAATCGTTTGATTGACTGTAACTTGATAACGAACTCCAATAAACCGATTTTCATTGTCGACATAATTCTTAGTCGCGGCTTGTTGAGGCACGATCGGGTCGGCCAAATTGGTGATGCGATTGGTAGTGGAATTGGTCATATCCAACTCGCCAAGCACTTTCAGCTTTGCGACCTCGGTGGTTCCATCGCTGTCATAAATCCGCATGCGGATTCCGCCGTTGGTGCGCACGTAGTAATTGTTGGAGTCATTGACGTAAATTTGGTTACCCGAACCGCTACTGGCGCTGCGGAAATTGATACCCGCGGTGGTTGAAGTGCCATGGATTTGAATTAAATCGGTGTTGGAGCCTTGGATCCGCAGCGGTGCTAAGGGGTCAATAGGACCGCCGATGCCGATTTTGGTGTTGGCAAGAACATCACCCGTAAATCGCGCACTGCCACTGACGTCTAATTTGTAGGTAGGAGTTGGTGTACCGATACCAACGTTTCCGCTCGACTCAATTCGCATACGCTCAGTTCCACTCAAAGTAAACCCAATGGTCCCAAGCGATGGTGCAAAGATTCCTGTGGAAGGACTACTGGCAAAGCCGATGCTTGGGCTGGCGGCTCCGCCACTTGTAATCATCAGGTTTCCAGATAGAGTGCCTCCCGCGAGAGGTAACTTGGACGGGTCGCTGCTTGAGTCGCTCATACAAGTCAGCGAGTAAAGTGGACCCGGTCCTTGAATTGTGAGGTACTGCCCGGCCAAGCATACCATTGAAGTGTCGAAGGCCACCAAATCACCGTCGAGAAAGCTATTATCAAAATCAACCGGGGCGGTGGCGGCAGCCGTCAGGCCCAAATCGCCTCGAGCGGAGGCAGGTGAGCGCATCACCAAATTGCTGCCGTCAGAACCCAGCAAATATCCGATCGAAGATAATGGAACGATCGCAGAAATGTCATTCAACTGAGGATCACCGGGCTGGCGCGAATTAAAGGAATCATAGTCGGATTTGCCAATCAAACCAGCTGTCGTTCCGGCATTACTGGCCAATGGGATATTGAGGGTGTGGATCGCGCCCGCTGAGCTAAACTGCGGACCGGGAGTTGCGGCGGTGGAGGTTGAAAAAGTTTGCGCCGCACCAGTAAGACCATTGAGGCTGGTAATTCCGCTACCTCCCGAACTCAGCGAAACCCAGCTCGCTCCGTTATAGTAGTCGATGGTGTTAGTTGACGTATTGTAGATTTGCAAACCATTCGCGGGGGTTGAGATAGAACTTCGTTGTGCGTTATTTAAGCGCGGAATCAACAATCCACTGCTGGAGCTGGCAATTTCCAGGGCGGCGGAGCCATTCGGAGCGGTGGTGCCGATTCCGACACGACCGGTTCCTGTGACCGTCAGGCGAGTCACATTGTTGGTCGCGAGGTGAATAGGGATGCTGCCAAACGTGTGCATATAAGCTTCATTTGGATAATCCGGGACGGAACTACCGCCAATACCCACAGTAAAAAGGTTACCCAGGTCGTTTTCATAATCGTCGCCCGCCCAACCCCAGGGCGAGGTGTTGTTGATCGTTGAGGTTGAAGCGGCGGCTGAGGATTGCACATGAAGTTGAGTGGTCGGAGTGGCGATTCCGATCCCGACTTTGCCGGTATTATAATAGATATCCGGCCCGGTGGGGTTCCAGTAGGATGAGCCGCTACTGACGAGATCCACATAGGATCCATTGTTTTGCGAGACGCGAAATTTATTTGATCCCGAGTCGAAGTAAATTCGCCCCTGTCCAAACGGAGCGTTGGCTTGAATGGGCATCCCGCGCATCGTGAGGGAGCCATCGACGTCCAGGCGAGAACTCGGATTGGTGTTGCCCAAGCCAATCTGCCCGGAGCTGTCCACGCGAATCACCTCATTGCCACCAGTAACAAGTCCTAATTGATTGAGGTTGGGTGAATACAAACCGGTGTCCCCATCGCCGGCGAAACTTAGCCCGGGAACGGCTACCGTTCCAATCGGAAGTTGGAGAGATCCCGTCATAGTGCCACCTGCGAGGGGCAGTTTCGTGACATCATTGGTGGAGTCAGAAACACAACTGTAAGAGAAAGTAGGGCCTGGGCCGAGAATCGTTAAATACTGTCCAGGCGCACACACCATCGTGGCGCTATCGAAGGCAACCAATTGTCCATTTCCAAAGGTGTTGTCGCTGTCTTGGCTGAGGAGAGCGGCCGATCCTAAACCAAGATCGGTGCGGGCAGAGGCCGGTGAGCGCATCACTAAACTGGCGCCGCTAGACCCAAGCAAGTAACCTGAAGTGGCCGACGGATCAATCGCGGCAATATCAGCCAGCTGTGGGTCCGCACCTTGCTTAGCCGCAAAGGCGTCATAGTCGGCCTTCGACAACAATCCAGCCGTCGTTGCCGGCGTTGAAGCCATCGGCAAGTTAAGCGTGTGGGTGTCGGAGGCCGAGGACCAAGTCGGCGCGGTGCCACTCGTGCCGATAGCGAGCGACTGAGCCGCACCGCTTTGGGTATTGAGAGAAGTGATCCCACCGGTGGTATCGTCGACCAGTTTTACCGCCGACCCATTCCAATACTTCAGGCGGTTGGCTGTGGAGTTATACCAAAATACCCCAGCATAGGTGGCGCCGCCCGGGCTGAGGGTCCCGGCGACCAGAGTTGATTCCTGACCATCGGTGAAATTTCCAAGGTGCAAATATTTTTGTCCTTGCATGGTGAGGTAGCCCGAGTTGAGGACGTCGACTCCTGACAGATTGAGATCCCCTGAAGCGTCAAGACGAAGAACTTTGTTGGCGGTGGTACCGTGATCGACCATAAGTTGATTGGAACCGTTTACCATCAACCCGTCGGCAATTGAGAGACCGACCACCGGTGCGGTGGTGGATCCGGTCACGGTAATAGGAGCGGTGCCCGTAACACCGGTGACCACGCTTCCCGCAGCAATGGGCGTGTAGCGCACCCAGCCTCCGGCTCCCGCATTGGCCGATGAATCCCACTTTAGAGCTTCGCCATTGGCAAGTGAGGCCAGATTGGCGACATCGACGGCTTTTCCGCCGACATATGAATCTGAATAAGACTTGTTAACGGCATTGTCGGCCGCGACCGGGTTTGCCAATCCCGAAATTCGTTGAGAGTTCATGTTAATGGCACCCGTGGGGAGCCAATTGGTACCATCAGCTTTTACATATATTGAGGAAGTTCCATCGCCTAGGGCCGACAGGGCGCCGACTCGCGAGGTGAGGGCGTCAACATTCGCCTGAGTGACGGTGCCCATGACTTGCACAATTTGGCTCGGTCCCAAACCTTGGAGTGTTTGAGCCACGAAGGCCGAGGGCACAGAGGATAATACATAGTCTGGGCTCAACTGCTGTTCACCGTTGACTCCGTCATCTACAAAAACCCGCAGCAAGCGGTAGGCACTTGAAGTCGGCGTGTAGCCACTGGCGCAAACGCCAATGGAAGGAATCGCCGCCGCCGTGATGTTACTAAAAATCGTTGCCATCGAGTTGGCGGGATCACTCCCGCTGCGTTTGGCGTCACCGAGGGCCGAGCCCACACGCAAAGAGAATCGCCCTTCTTCAGACGGGCTTGGATCAGACAAATCAATGCCAGTTTGAGTCTCTTCGTAGAGCAGACAACTGCCTGTGGGATCTAAAATCTGTAAGCGAAAATCGGCGCCGGTAGAATTGCTCGGATTGCCGCTCGAATCAAACAGTCGGCCGTCGAAAGTAAAGTTGAGGTTGACGTCATTTTGGGCGAAGGAGTGGGCGGCCGCAAAGCCAACGGCGAAGGTGCAAATGAGTTTTTTCAGGCGACGGACCGCTATACTTTGAATCATGAGATTCCTTCGTGAGCCAACGTACCGAATTCGCTTGGTGCTTTCATAATTCCCGCATCTTATTTATCGGACTTTGGTCGGGAAAGTTGATCGTGTTCAATCATTTCTCGGAGTTGGGCGGCTCTAACTGAGAACTGTGCCGATGTGAGATCGTTATGCACTAAGGCTACCCAGGGTTTGCGGCTCAGCCTGAGACATCGCACAGATAGCTCGGTGGAAGAGCGAATCGGGGTCGTGTCTGCGGTTAAACCGATAGGTGTATTCAGCCAAATAAA
>JADZEO010000119.1 GCA_020850475.1 Bdellovibrionales bacterium
AGTAACCCATGCAAGAAAAATCAACTGGCGCCAGAAACCGACGAGGTTCAGTCAGACGTAAGTGTTCCATGGCGAGAAAAGTTCCATTCCCGCTATCGGTGACAAAGCAAGGGGAGCCGGGAAAGTTCTCTCTCATCCGGTCAAAAAAGTGCACCGGGGTCACTCGCTGATCCTGAAGGGGCTGCCGGCGGGCCTCGGCATGAATTTGATGGTGAATCTGTTGCAGGCGCTGAGCAGTTGAGCTGCGGGACACAGGTTTTGGCTTAAGTCGTTCCAGCAGAAAGGGCACGGCCAAGGCGCTGTCGGTGGCAATCGCCAAATCCGCCGGCAAGTTAGCACTTAAAACCTCGGGATCAACGTCAAGGTGAATGAGTCGTCCCGGAATGGCAACTCCATAGCTGGCGGTTGCGACCTCAGAGAATCGCGCCCCGATCGTGAGAACAATCTCACTTTCATTCCAAACTTGTTGAAGTTCCGACGGCGAGCCCTGGCCCGGGACATTCCACGCAAACTGTGGATGGTCTTCGGGAAAGATCCCTTTGCCAGAGATGGTGGTAAACACCGCCGCGCCCAATCGCTCGGCCAGTGGTATCAGCTGATCGGTCACCGATAGGCAACCAAGGCCGAGATAAAGACTCACGCGGTCTGCTTGATTCAACCACTGAGTGGCGACTTCAAGTTGGTCTCGGGTGGCAGAGTCTAACTGAGCGGGAGGTTCGCGGTGCCATTGAAATTGCGCTTCATTGACGGGCGCAGGGAACAACAACAAGTTGGCAGGAATTTCGACGGCCACCGGCCCGGGCGGCGAAGCGTAGGCCAGGTCCACGGCCTTAACCAGACATCGATAAATATCGGAGTGGTGACGAGCTTTGAGAACTCCTTTAGTGACAGGCCTGAGTAGCTCGCACTGATCAATATCATGAAGTTGAAATCGAGCTCCGGTGTCGGAGCGAATGCCGGTGGTGAGAATCAACATGGGGACCTGATCGAGAAATGCTTCGGCAACCCCGGACAAACAATGGGTGACACCTGCGCCCGGCACGACATTGACACAAGCCACCCGGCCACCCACTCGAGCATAACCATCGGCCATGAACGAGGCCGAATGCTCGCTATTGACGAGTACTAATTGAAGCTCTTGCTCGTCACGGAGAGCATCGTAGAGTTCGATATTGTGGGTCCCGGGAATTCCTAGGATGAGCCGAACACCGGCGTCGCGTAGGGCTCGAGCGGCGATTTGAGCTCCCGTGGTTTTCATGAATTAACTCCTAGATCTTCGCGTACGGCCTGGGCGACTCGGTCGGCAATCGCCATTATCGAAAGATAAGGATTAATTTCGGCTGCGGCCGGAAACAGGCTGGCATCTGCAACATAAAGGTGGCGATGGCCGTGAACTCGACCCCAGGGATCCGTCACCGAAGTTTTGGGATCGGTTCCCATTCGGCAGCCCCCCATCAAATGAGCCGCCGCAATTGAAATCTGACCGAGAAGAAATTGATCTTCGGTGACGATGGAGTCGAGGCGGGGAGCCTCGTTGCGGGAAACCAAAAATCGGCCCGCCCCGGGCGCGTGAACCCGTTCGGCTCCGGCCGCAAAAAAGAGCTGCGCCGAAGCCCGCACCCCTTGCACCAGTGCTCGCTTGGTTTGCTGACTGATGCGGTACTCAACCACGGGCTTACCGCCGCGACCCCAAAGCACGCGGTTGTGCTTTTCTGCCTCGTCGATGGCGAGGACCAGGATCATTTGTAGCTGCGGAAATCGTTTGATCAGCCAATCCAAGTCAGCCCCGTAGCCTGCGAGATTCTTAGCTAGAGTAAAGGGGAAGTACATACAGCTTTCGAGCAAGAAGCGTTGCTTGGCGAGAAACTGTTCCGAGTAAAAACTCTTCGGGTGGCCGGTCACATTCGTGATGGACTGAGGGTGTTGGCCGACCAGAATCAGAGCTGGGTGACAGGTCAAGTAGCGGCCTAAAGCCGGACTGGTAAAACCAGATCGTTCCAGCACGAGGGGCGAGTGGATGGCTCCCGCAGCGAGGATGATTTTTTTTGCCATCATCCGATAGGGGCCCGGGACATACTGGCCTTTGTCAAAGCCGGGAAGTGGCGGGATGATGGTGGCTTCGACCGAATGAGTCGTCACTTTGTCAACGCGACACCAGGGGATGACCTCGACTCCGGATTTTTCTGCTTCGGGAATTTGCACTCGGGCGGTACCTTGTTTGGCACCCACGGCGCACCCCAGGTTGCACGTGCCGAGACCGACACAGTTCTTAGTGTTGACGGGAAATTGGGTGACTTCCCAGCCCAAGCGCTCACAGCCGAGTCGAAAAAGTTTATTGTTGTCATTGAGCTCTTGTTCCGGGCTCAAATGGACATTGTTTTCGCGTTCGTATTTTTGAAAACGAGGGTCGAGATCCTGGCGCGTGAGCCCCGGGATTTGCCATTGATCGAGAACCTCCTGCGAAATTCGCAGCGAGGTTCCGGTATAGACATTCGTTGAGCCTCCCACGGCGCGGGCAAATGCCAGCGTGAGGTCTTTGCTCTTGGTCTGCATTCCTCCCCAGTCAAAATAGTACTTCTGGGCCATATCGAGTTCTAAACGCGAGTGATGTCGAGTCGGATCAAAACGCCCGCCCCATTCCAAGAGTGCGATGCGGGCCCCGCGAGCCGCCAGTGGAGCGAGTTCTTTAGCCACGGTGCCGCCTCCAGCTCCGGAACCCACGATGACGATGTCATACTCGAGTTGGCGCTGACTCATGAGATTCCCTTGGGGGTTGGGCGGGGATGATAGTTGATGAGCGGGTGAACGCAATCTTGTGAGTAAACTGCCAGCTTGGCCAAGGTGTTAATTCCCCAAAACCCCTTGCGCACCAAGCCGATGGGAGACGCAAAAAACTGTTGGATCAAGCGATCCTTCTGAACCTGAGTGAGCGAGCGGAAGCGCCGACGGCGACTCACCAGGCACCAAAAATTCATCAGGTGTAAAAAAACCGTCAGGAGCCTTAGGTTGGCACCGTCTTGTTGGGCCAAGAAGAGCCTGAGTTGATGGCGCGCTTGATTCTGCTGGGGCATCGAGAGTTCGCTAAAGAGAGGAACTAGAAAGACCAGGTACTCGTCCATCAAGGCGAGAATTCGCTCGATCTGAGCTCTTTTATTTGGCGAAAGCTCGTCAAGAACTGATAAAGCGGCCATGAACTGATTCCTCACCCCATCCTGTCGATTCCGAGGGGGTGAGGCAAGGAGTTTTACGGGTGGCGTTACATAAGATTTCACAAGCTTAGAAGGTCTCCTCACGAATCAACCGCTCGGGTGGCTTTGATCGGTGGGAATAGATTGAAATTCATAACAAATTTGGGTTACATGGCCGTCCCAGCAGGAAGTTCAAAAGGGGGATCCTTCGCCATGCAAAAATTTGGCATTTTTTTATGGTTGCTGAGTTGTAGCCTCAGCGGCCTCACTGCCTTCGGTCAATCTCACAAGTCAGAAGTTTTTGTGCGCGGAAGTGAATATCTGCAAGTCGAAGTGTGGCGCTCGGATTTGCTGCACTTTGAAATGGGCTTAGGTGGCGCGGAACCACGCATTTGGCACACACCCTCAATTCTTCCGGAGCGTCGAGATGCCACGGTCGATTATGTCCGGGGTGTCACCGGAACCGGCGATGATTTTTTGGAGACCAATGACTTGCGAGTGCTCATCCCTCGTCGGGGGCTTTGTCTCGAGGTGTTTGAAAAGCGTTTTCATCATCGTCAACTCGGTCGTTTCTGCGGGCAAGTAGTTAACAAGTCCGGCCGCCAATTGAAAATTGAAGGGGGCGATGTTCAGCACCTTTTTGGCTTGGGCCAGCAGTTGGACGATCCCGATCAGGACCGAGGTCGTCGCGACGATTGGGTGGGACGGCGTCGAGAGTCACCCAGTCCTTATGGCAATTTTATGAAGAGCTTTTTAGGTGGCGCAGTCGGTGACACCCAGATTCCAATTCTTTATGCCTTGGGCCCGGGACGGAGTGGCTACGGACTCTATTTGGATGCCGTTGAAAAACTTGTCTGGGATTTTGAAGCCACACCTTGGAGAGTCGCGACCGAGCGATCCACCGTGCGGGGATTTTTGATTTCGGGAGCTGACTTGCCGTCGTGGCGTCGGGGCTACATGGAGTTGACGGGAAAGCCCTTGGTTCCGCCGCGCAAAATGTTTGGGCTGTGGGTCTCAGAATATGGATTCGACAATTGGGCTGAGCTCGAAGGGAAAATGTCCTCTTTGAAGCGCCAAAATTTTCCACTCGATGGCTTTGTCCTGGACCTCCAATGGTTTGGTGGAGTCAAAGCCGGGGCCGAAGACACCCCGATGGGTGGTTTGGAGTGGGACCGCCGGCAATTTCCTGACCCCGAGGGCAAGTTGCAGAAACTCAAGGATCAGGAACAAGTGGGACTGGTGTTGATTGAGGAATCCTACGTGGGTCGCGCGAGGCTTGAACATCGGGAGTTGGCGGCCAAAGGTTATTTGGCTCGCGATTGCCAATCGTGCGGACCCACCTACATCGATGTGAATCCTTGGTGGGGAAGGGGTGGAATGATCGACTGGTCGCACCCGGAGAGTGGCTTGTTTTGGCATCAATGGAAACGGGCACCGCTGATTAAAATGGGAGTCATGGGACATTGGACGGACTTGGGCGAGCCGGAGATGTTTCAGCCCTGGTCCTCTTACTTTGGTTTTTCCGACCGAGGAATGCAGGGTCATGCGGATGTTCACAACTACTTTTCCTTTTGGTGGCATCAGGGGATACATGACTCTTACGCTCGTTACCATCCCGATCGACGTCCATTTATTATGAGTCGCTCCGGGGCCGCGGGCAGCCAGCGCTTTGGCACGGTTATGTGGTCAGCGGATATTGGGTCGAACATGAAAAGTTTGGCGGCCCATTTGCGCTCCCAAATGCATATGTCTTTGTCCGGTATTGATTATTATGGTTCGGACATTGGGGGATTTCATCGAGGAGGGCTTGATGGCAATCTCGACGTGCTCTTTACGCAGTGGTTTGCCAATGCCTCACTGTTTGATGTGCCGGTTCGGCCTCACGTAGAAAATCTTTGTAATTGTAAAGAGACCGCGCCCGATCGAATCGGTCATCAGGCGAGCAATCGTGAAAATCTGAAACTTCGCTATCAGCTGACTCCTTATTATTATTCCTTGGCCCATCTCGCTCACGAATCCGGTGAGGCGATGTTTCCTCCCCTTGCTTACTATTTCCAAGAGGATCTTGCCGCACGTAACCTGGCCCATCAAAAAATGATCGGCCCTTGGTTGATGGCGGGGATTGTTGCGGCCTACGGGCAAACGACTCGCGGAGTTTACCTGCCCGCGGGTACTTGGTTTAACTTTCATTCGGGCACGCGCTACGATAGCCAAGGCGGATGGATTCAGTCAGAGTCCTTGTGGCAGAACGGACTGTTTCGCCTGCCGCTGCTGGTTCGAGAAGGGGCCATCATTCCCATGGCCTCAAGTTTGACTCAGCATCTTTCTGCGAATTCTGGGCTGGCGCAAGAGGTGCGGGTGTTCCCGAGCGGTCATGATACGAGCTTTGACCTCATCGAAGATGACGGGGAAAGTTCAGGGTATCTTAGAAATCAGCTCAAAAAAACTCGGTTGACCCAAGGGCCGGTCGCCGGAGGACTCGAAGTCACCATTGAACGCGCCCAAGGAACCTATGCGGGTGCTCCAAGTGCACGATCGTGGATCATTCGTCTGCCTGGCGTGCGCTCGGTGTCGCAAGTCAGCTGGCAGGGGCGAACTCTCAAGGGACTTTCGGTGAAGGAGTCTCCGCGCCTCGGAACTTGGCGGCTCGAAGAAGGCGACCTCGTGGTGTACACGCCCTCCGAGCCAGAACAAGTGGCCAAGACCTTGCGTCTGGAGTTGGACTCCCTTCAAGCCATCAGTATTCATTAGCTGGCGCCGACCTGGGTCCGGGGTGCTTGCTCGTTTTAGGCCCGCGGGAGACTGGTGAGGTCGCGGGCCGCCTTGGGACTTAAGAGAACATCCTTAAGGGCCTGCAGTAAGTAGCGATTCGACAAAAAGATTTCACGATTCACGTTGAGGAAGGTCGCGGCTGTTTCCGCAAAAGTGGATTTTTGTCCGGCTCGTTGATAGACCCAAGAAGCAACCTTTTTGTTAGCGGCTTCGTTGGATTCGATCAACCCCGCGAGCTGTTCAAAGCGAGCTTGCTCATCATCAATCGACCATAGGCGCTCAATCCCGTCTTGTAGTGGAGAGTAGTCTTGCCGCAATTCTTTTTGAAGAGTTTCGACGTCTTCACTAATGGATTGTTCGAATTCTTTCAGATTGTGTTGAATGTCTTTAACGGCTTTGGCGGATTGAACGGCGTTTCGCAAAGCCAGGATGAGTTGCTGAAGCTCAGTGGAACTCTCGGGATCCATCTTTTGTTGTTGGATGGTGGTTAAATAAGTAATGAGTTCGCCTTCCGCTTTTTTGAGGTGATCATACTCGCCGGCCAGATCCTCGCTGGCCAAAATGAGGTTGAGAATTCCCAATGGGCTTGGTGTGTTTTTAGTGGAAGGCGCAAGTCCTAAAAGGGCACTGTTAAAGCGGAAAACCTCCTGACTGAGTTGTGTCAGTTCACGTTTGGCCGCGGCCAGGGCCGCCTCCGGGACCTCGGAATTGACCTGATGGATAAAGTGACAAGCGTGTGCATGGTTTTTGGTAAATAACCTCATCAGAAAGGATTCGAAGGTTCCGAGCAAGGGGATGAAGACGAGAATTCCAATTAAATTAAAACTACTGTGGAAAGCGACGAGCCGATAGAGGGGATTTTCAAGAGAGTCGAAGCGACCAAGAAGTTCAAGCAGGACGGGTAAGCCAGCTAGAGTGGCAAGCGCGGTGACAACATTAAATAGAAAATGAGCCGTCGCAATCCGCTTTTTCGTGGGAGTCCCGCCCACTGCACCAATGAGTGCCGTCGCCGTGGTGCCGAGATCGGCGCCCACGATGAGGGCCGCAGCGTTTTCAAAGCCCACAATCCCCGAGTGCAGTGCACTCAGGGTAATCATCATCGTCGCCGCGCTGGATTGTATGACGGAGGTAAAGAGGGCTCCGAACAGAAAAAATATGCCCACACCCCACTGTGGAATCAGACTGAGGTCGGTCTGACTGGCAAAGGATGAAACGCTGACTCGCATGAAATCAAGTCCCATAAAGAGCAGGCCCAGGCCGGCAAAGAACGCGAGGAGGTGGTAAAAGCGAAATCGCGGCCCGAGAAAGGCCAAGCCGCTGCAGCCGATTCCCAGCAGCGGTAAGACAAACTGATTGAGGTCAACTTCAAATCCCACCGTTGCCACAATCCAACCCGTAAACGTCGATCCCAAGTTGGCCCCCAGGATGATTCCGAGGGCATTGCGAAGCGTGATGATCTCGGCTCCCGCAAAGGCCAGAACCAAGAGAGTGACAACGGAACTTGATTGAAGGATCGCCGTTGAGACAATTCCGTTAACGATCGCCACGAAACGGTTGGTTGTGTAGTCTTTCAGCAGACGGCGAAATGACCGTCCGGCTAATTCTTTGAGGGACTCCTCGATTCGGGTCATCCCAAACAAGAACAGACCGAGACCGGCAAGAAACTTCCAAGTGTCAATCGTGCCCACGATCGAGGGGCTTTCCTGACTGTTTAAATTGAATGATGGGAAGTCCATGGGCCTTCCAATCTTTGAGTCCGCCGATATTAAAGACCTGAGTGAAGCCCTCTTTCTCGAGCTGAGTTTTTATTTTTCCGGCGCGGCCGCCGCCGCGGCAGTAAAGATAAATGGGCTGATCTTTTTTGGTGCGTTTAACAAATGCTTGCCAGCCGTCACGCCGACTTTCGGCCACACTGGTGGGAAGCCAGAGAGCTCCTTGGGCCAGTCCTTCTTTGGTGAGTTCATCTTCTTCGCGCAAATCGACGAGCACGGCCTCGTCTTTTTTAACTTGGTCATAGATCTTCTGAAAATCAAACGCCTCGGCGGCCCTCGCGAGGGCGCTGAAGCTAAAAATCACCAGGCAGAACATTTTTGCGGATCGTCCTAACATAAAACACCTCGGATTAGATTTTTAACATCTTGTGAATGTAGGGAGTAAGCCCCTTAAAGAAATACTCCACCGCAATCATCATTAAGATGAGTCCCATCAGGCGAAAGAAAACCTTGCTACCACTCTTTCCCATGAATTTAAGCAAAGGCTTAGAGGCCACCAGGATAAAATAGGTCGCCAGGCTAACCAAAGCAAAACACCCAAACAAGATCGCCCTTTGGGCAAACGAATGAGCCTCTTGAATCAACACAATGGTGACCGTGATGGTGCCCGGCCCACAAATCATTGGGATGGCAAGTGGAGTAACGGCAAATTCTTGAATCTCCGAAGTCTCGGCATGAGAGACTGTTTTGATCCGTGAATTGCGGCCCTTTAAAAGATCGTAACCGGTGAGAAAAAACAACACTCCGCCAACGACCCGCAAACCGTCGACGGAAATATTAAAAAAATTAAATACAAGTTTACCCGTCAGAGCAAAGAGAATCATGGCCGCAAAAGCAGTTAAAACCGCCGTGCGCGCCACCCGAATGGCCTGAATTCGCTTCACCGACTCGGTATAGGCCGAGTAAGTGGGGATACAGCCGATGGGATTTACGATCGTGAACAAGCTGGTAAATACCAAAAGGAAATAACCAAAATGATCTTTCATTGGGATTCGTTCACCTTTTGAAATCGCGTTCCATCACCGTTTTACGTCCATCGTCGCGCGCCGAATCGATCGCTTCATCGCAAAGTCGCCGGATATGGTGAGACAAGATTTGTAATACTTCGGCCGACATATTCATTTCAGAACGACGGCGGATGTAGTCCTTCACTTTGGATGCGACCACCAGCACTTCAAATTCCGCTGAGGCAGCCACGGCAGTGCTAGAAGCCTGAGCGGGTCGTTGGGTCGGAATAATCTTGCGAGGACCGGCAGCAGGGGGCGTTGACAGCGCCGTTGCAGTCGAGCTGGCAGCAGCTTCCGCCGAGAGTTCCTTTTGCCATTGTTCTTGACTGGGCGCGAGTTCTTCGACGGCATAGGCGTCGCGGTGGCGCGCTCCCGGCAGGTGTTGTTCAAAACACGGAATTGAGCAAAACACCAAGCCCGTTCGTTTGCGATTACAAGTGGAGACGTTGCACTGATAATAAGCCTGGCGATAGGGAATTTCTTTTTTGCAGTTGCTACACTTACGCCAAAATTGCGGAGAGATTTCCATACTCATGAGACTAGTTCAATCCACGGCGAAGGAGAACTCGAATCTCCATCCCGGGTCGTGTCAGCTCGGCCATCGTCCAGAAGAACTCATCGATCCTTACTCAGCTGGGCGGAGGCAAGCCCCAGTAACACCGTAAATATATGTAAATATTGGATAAATTCAATTTTCAAAAGAATCGGATTGGGCGCTTGTCCAACCAAAGTGCTGGCGAGCGATCTCGCCCCAGCGCGGACCGATTCGCGCCAACAGATCATTATGAAGTGCCAGAGGCACCGGGACCCAGAGTTTGCGATTGTTATCCGGAATTTTGCGCCAAAGTTCTTGCCCCAGCACAAAGGGAATCACTTCGTCTTGCTCGCCATGAAAGCCCAGAATGGGGAGGTCCTTAAGCGTGGTGACCCACTCGTCGGAGGGAAAGGGATTACGGATTAACCAAGAGACCGGCAGATAAGGATAATGAAACTGAGCCACCCGACGTATCGAAGGATAGGGGCTGATCAAAATCAGGCCGGCGCTGGCTCGCTGACTGGCGACCCCGGTTGCGACGCCCGTGCCGATGGATTCGCCAAGCAAAGTAATGGGGTGATCACTCTGAGATTTGAAATGATCAAATAGGGCGACGGCGTTGGTGACAAGGCTCGCTTGCTGGGGTTGCTCAGCACTTCCGGCATAGCCCGGGTACTCCGCCAACACCAGGTTGAGTGGCAAATCAAAAAAAGGTTCAAGCAAATAGTCGCGGTCGGCAGCTCGACCGGCATTTCCGTGAAAGGCCATCAAAGTTCCCTGAGCCTGGTCCACGGCACGCTCGTAGTAGCGCAGTTCCCCGGCTGGTGATGAAACGCTCTTGGCCGCAAAACCGCGAGCCGCCAACTCGGGGGCGTCCAAAAAATCCCGTGAGTCAGGAAAAAAGAGGAGGTTTTCCTGATAAAAATAAACCCCGACGACTAACACTCCATAGGCGACCGCGAGCCCGGGAATAAGCTTTACCATCCAAGCTGACATATAGGATGAATCTTATTCGATTGAGATCGATTTGACGAAGAAATCAGAGGGCGAAGCGAGGGTTGTGGGGTATTTGCCGCTCCTTGCCAGAAAGGTCGTAAAGGATCTGTTACAGGCGGTTAAGGAAGCTCCCATAAGTGTGGCCAAAAAGCTTCGATAAGAGGAAGTTAGAATCAGAAAAGCTAAGCGTTCTAGCTCTGATAGGTTGCTTCTCAGATCTCATTATTCCTGGGTGTGCAGGCAAAAATTTGAACGTCAGGTTTTCGTTTGACAGTCCAAACGAGCGCATTGCATTATTCTCCGCGTTCTGGACCGAGGTCTATGAATCAAATGAGGGGATTTAATTAGTTCAAAAAATTGATCGCACTGATCAAAGGATAGCAAAAAATAGAGGGGGAAATCACATGCAACTAAGTTCAAAAGTATTGAGACTCTTGGTGGGCTCAGTGATGGCAATGGGTTTGTCATTCACCGTTTCTGCAGAAGAGCAAAAAGACGTTAACGGCACCGGCGGCGAATCCAGCGTAAAGATGGAAGAAGCCAAAGGCCAAGCCGGTGAGGAAGATGTCGACCAACTGATCACCAACCGTAAACTGCGTGCAGAAACCTGTTCTAAGTCAAAGGTCTCTGTTTCGACTTCATTCAACTACAACGGTGCTACGGTTAAACAGCCGGGCGCTCGCATTCGTCCCAACATTCGCGCTGCTGCCAACACTCCGGCTTTTGCTTCTTTGTCTGGCTCTGTAGCTGCCAAATATCGTTTGGGTACTAAAGATTCTGTTTCAGCTGGTGTGGGTCTGCGGATGTTTGTTCCCTTCCACGACAGTTTGAACAAATCAAAAGTGTCGATCGGCACTCGCACCGTTGAGCGCTCTGACGTTTTTGATCCAAGTGTTGATCTGACCCACGTCGATAAATTAGGAAGTCTGCAGTCAGTGACCAGCCTTGGTGTGACAGCAATGACGACCGACTTTTCTCGCGCTGCAGGTTATGTTGCAAACATTGGTTTGTCGCAAACTTTGATTAAAGATGTTGGCACCACTGGCTTGAGCTTGGGCCTTTACTCGGCAATCGATGGCAGTGTTTTTGATAAATTTGATGACGAAGCGAAGGCAATGAGCGCTGACTATTCAGTCGGTTTCTATCCCTTCCTTGAGTACGTGATCAACGACACTCTCAACTTGCGCACGATCTCTGGCTTGTGGGTCTATGACCATTCTCGCGCAGAGACCAATCCTTGGACTTTTGAGAAGAACAAAATCTATCAATCAGTCGGCTTGGGAATCTCTGTTATTCGTGACGTTTATCTCTATCCGAACATTCAGTTCTTGCCCGAAGACGTTCGTGCAGACCTGACCAACGTTGCTCTGTCAGCTAACATCAATATCTGATCGCAAAGAGCACTTGCTGGTTAAAAGAAAAATGGGACCCTTGGGGTCCCATTTTTTTTGCGGAATGAGAAAGCGCTGAGTTAGGTATTTGAGCCAAAAATCCGTTTTAGCTGTTCTTTTCCGTGTGATCCTTTTTGAGGATGCGGTTAAGAGCCTGGAGTTCCTTCTCCATGAAATACCCCGTGTTGTCGGCCTTTTTGCGGTAAAACTCGATGACTTCAACGGCGTGTTCATAGCGCTTATGCTCGATCAACATCGAAACGTAACTGCGAGTGACGGTGACTTGCAGAGTGTCGGGTTTTTGTTCCAACACCTGCCGATAGTAGCGAACCGCTTCATCCACTTGGCCCATTGAAGCTAACACCTGGGCGTAGCGATAAAGGGGTTCGGCTTGATTGCCACCCAATTTGACATATTCCTTAAAGGCATTGGCGGCGGCTTGGGCATTGCCAGTGGCTTGTTCAAGTTCGCCCAGCTTAGCCAAGATTTCTAAATCCTTATTGATGCGATAGATCTGCCGGTAAGAGTCCTTTACACAACTGTGCTTGTGACGAGACTTGCAGATTTCAACAATTTTAAAGAGGTCTTGGGTGGAAGCCATGCCCGTCAGCTCTTTGGCTTTGAGCGGGATCACACTAAAAAAGTGGGTGTCCCAGTTGATAGCATGGATAAAAGCTCCCACCATGAGCATCGCTGACACTATGATAGTGGCCGAGATGCGATCAGTGATCTTGCGTTCTGCCGCCTTCGAAAAGGAAGACGCAGTCCAACCGCATTGGCAAACAATGACAGTCGCAAAGATCCGATCGTGTGGAATTTGACGATGGCACGCCGGGCAGTGTCCTAATTGAGTCATTTCCTCAGCTCCCTGTTTCTAGCTCTAGAAGCCCCACTAATTGACAACCCCAAGTGGATTCAGCTTCCAGGCCCTAAAAATCCACTATTTGTGCCAGGCCAGCTCAAATCCGCGAGGGGCTAAGATTGGGGCTTCTGCCAACTTTTAAGCAGTGCCGAGAACTTGAACATTGCGTTGACTTGGCATGGGTCAAAAGTGTCTCTAAACTGAACATCCTCAAAGGGGGCTAAATGCTGGTCCAGGCGGAGAAAATCCCATTTCGAAATGGTGGCTGCGGACGACTCACTTTGCGTCGCTCTCCAGCGCTGAACGCTCTCAATCAAGAGATGTTGCGCCAGATGCGAGAAGCCCTCGAGCGGTGGGAGTTCGACCCGGAAGTGAGTCTGATATGGCTAGAGGGCGAGTCGGAGAAAGCCTTCTGTGCCGGGGGCGATGTCAAAGCCGTGGTGGAGCACGCGCGCAGTGGGGACTTGGGGTTTGGCGAAGATTTCTTTTTGACCGAGTATGGAGTCGATTACCTTCTTCACTGCTACCCCAAGCCAGTGGTCTGTTGGGCGCACGGAATTACCATGGGCGGGGGCATGGGGCTGCTCGCGGGCGCAAGCCACCGCGTAGTAACCGAAACGAGTGTGCTTGCGATGCCAGAAATTTCGATCGGATTCTTTCCGGATGTGGGTGGTGGGTATTTTCTCAATCAACTGCCCAAAGGCGTGGGTCTTTTTCTAGCTCTTACCGGAACCCGTTTGCGTGGCAATGATGCCGTGTCGATTGGCTTGGCGGATGCGTTGGTGCAGCAGGCGGATAAAGCTCGCGTGTTTGAGGCACTGGCGAGCGTCCGTTGGAGCTCGAATTTATCGGAAAACTTGCACAAGGTGAGCAAGACTTTGCGGGACTTTCAGCTTCGCGAGATTCAGTCCACGCTAATTGAACCTCTTCTTCAAATCGGCAAAGGGATTCGAGGATTGGCGTCGTTTTCCCTGTTATTGGATTATCTAAAAGACCAGATCTTTGACAGTTCCAGCCTCGAGGAGGGGCGGGCCCAGTTTTTCCGCGGTTCACCTCTGGCTGCTCGGGTTATTTTTGAACACCAAAAACGTTGTGTTAACAAGAGTTTGCAAGAGGTATTTGAATTGGAGTGGTCACTTGCACTCAGTTTCTGCCGGGAGCCGGATTTTCTGGAAGGGGTGCGATCTTTGCTAATAGACAAGGACAAGTCTCCGGGATGGCGATTTGCTTGGTCGTCTGAAATTCCACCCCAGGAATGGCAAAAGCTCTTAGCTCCGCAGGAACCGCACCTTTTACGGCCGGAACTCCTCCGGCGGCAACCCCGCGCTTCGGTGAAGAGTTAGCTCTCCTTTTGCCATAAGGTAAAGCGTACCTACGAAAGGAAGAAGGAATGCGTCGAACGGATCGGGATTGGGTTCGTCATACAGTTCTTTTTTTGCAAATCTGCTGTTTGGTTTTTACCCCCGCCTCATTGAGTTGGTCAGCTGGGGCCGAGGCCGAGCCGCCGTCCACAATTGAAACCGCAACTCCCTGGTTGCGCTTGCTCACTCATGAAGAATGGTTGCGCTTAAGCCCTGAAGGGCGCGTCCAATATTTAGTGGGCCTGCGCCTTTTGATGCAGGATTGGGAAGAGTGGCAAAAACAAAATCGGCGCGACAGTTTTGCCAGTGACCGCTCAACTGAGGCCGAGCTCTTTTCGCGTTGGTTTTATTGGTTGGTTCCAACGGTCGAGGCCAATGTTGATCCGCGAGCAGATATTACTCGCGAGCAGAGGCGGCAATCTCCAGCCGCAGCCCCGCAGGAGCTGCTCGGCCCGCCCGCTCCTTCAGCTGCCCCGGCACCAGCACCTGCGCCGGCGGCGCCTGCCCCGGCTACAACAGCAGCGCCGGCGGCGGCCGCTCCAGCGGCGCCAGCTCCGGCCGCGGCGACGGGCGAGCCCCGTGAAGCTGCGGGCGGGGTTCGAGTTGGGCCCGACGCCAACGCCTGCCTTTACGCCGGTTGGATTCAAGGCTACGCCAATGGGAGTAGCCTTTGCCAGCAGCCCCCCGCTTGCCAGGGCCAAGAGGGGAGCTTTCAGTGTAACCCCATCCTCGTGGGCCCGGGAGTTTGTGTACCGGCTCGCACCCGCGAGGATCGAATTCGGGCGACGTCGACATGTCTGCGGAGCGGTAAATCCGTTGAAGAAATTGCGGAGTACTTAAAGACGCGGAAGTCCGAATGGGATGCGTATGTGGCGCGCTTTCGGAGTGCTTCGACGAGCTGCCAGCGAGATCAACAACAAGAAGTTTGTTGGATCATTCAGCGGCGCTTGGCTCAGCTCAATCAGCTCCTTGGTGGGCAGGCCTTGCCGGATTTGGTTCGGGCCCCCACGCGAGGTGGTGGTCCTGCTCCCGCTCCGGGAGCCGCACCGGCTGCCGCACCGGCCACTCGGGACCGTGGAGAACGCACGGCAGGCTCGGCTCCGGTTCAGCGGGAGCGACCGGCAGCGACAGCGTCAGGTGGACGATCCGATCCAGGACCCGTGGCTCGCTCCTGCTCGAATAACTTGGTCATCGGTGAAATGAGTATTCCCAATCGGCCCGCCACCATGGTGATGGATCTCCAGCAGGGTTATGATTTTGCTTGTCGCGGACAATACGATGCCAGTTACCTCGAGGCCCGCCGTGGAGAGCTCCGCCGTCACGTGGCTTTATTAGGACAGCGTCGTGATGGGGAGGCCAATTACTACCGTCGGTACTTCGGCGATTTGCTCGCCAACTTAAATGCCTGCCAGCGCAGCGTGGATCAGGCCAAGACGGCCGGACGCTCCTTAGAGCGAACCCAGACCCATCGGATCACTTTTGGCCGCGGCAATAACCCCGAAATCGGTTACCTTGAACCGCTGCCGGGCGCGCGGTTGCGGTCACTCTCGGGGGCCTCACCGGGCTATATGGGTGCTCATCGCACCACCTTAGGGATGACCTTATCCGTTCAAGGTGTTGATTTGTGTGCGACTCGTATTGACGGCGGTGGCGTGGGCGCCCCCCAACCTGTCCGAGGCACTCGTTAGGGGCTGATGCTCAGTCGCCCCAGTGCTTGATTGAGTGGAATTTCGGCTTGGCTGTGTTGGTCCAAGTCTTTAATCAAGATGACCCCTTTGTCGAGCTCAGTGTCACCCAAAATTCCGGCCAGGCGAGCCCGGGCATCGACCGCGCGAGCCAGGCGCTTTTTGAGGTTGCCGGAATATCCCATCTCCACGGGGATCCCTTGAAGCCGTAGTTGAAAGGCGAGTCTTTCGCATTCTCGTTGAGCGCGCTCGCCGAGCGGCACCAGGGCCACCGGACGGGTAACTGGGAAAGTGGGTTTAACCAACAAAGCCAGGCGCTCGATGCCCGCCGCCCACCCCACGCCGGGAGTGGCCGGGCCACCCATCAGTTCAATCAGCCCATCGTAGCGGCCGCCCGACAAAATGGCGTCCTGAGCTCCGAGTGCTGTGCTCTTAAATTCAAAGACACAGTGAGAGTAATAATCAAGGCCGCGCACCAGTCGGGAGTTAAGCTGATACTTAATTCCGAGATGATCGAGGCCGGCCAGAACCTGCGCAAAAAAATC
Organism: Bdellovibrionales bacterium; assembly: GCA_020850475.1. GTDB lineage: Bacteria > Bdellovibrionota > Bdellovibrionia > Bdellovibrionales > UBA1609 > JADZEO01. The sequence continues at coordinate 16,115 of JADZEO010000119.1, forward strand.
ACGGGCCGCGGGAGTCAAGGAAGCGTCGAACTCCGGAGCCCCGGCCACGATCTTTTTATCGCCTTCGTCCTTTGAGTCGAGAATTCGTAAGGGATTGACGGTGAGCCGTCGTTGGCTGTCTTCGCTCAGTTCCGCCTGAAATCGACTCAAGTAGGTGACGAGTTTTTCGCGGTACTGCTTGCGACTTTCCGTGTCTCCGATCGTGTTGATTTCGAGAATCGAAGAATCCGCCACACCGAGTTTTTTTAGCACTCCGTAACCCAAACTCAAGACCTCGAGGTCAGCCTGAGGACCCTCGACTCCCAGCAGTTCCACCCCAAATTGGTGGAACTGGCGCTGGCGACCCTTTTGCGGTCGCTCGTAGCGAAACATGGGCCCATGATAAAAAAACTTGAGCGGCAATTGGCGTTGCAATCCGCTCGAAATAAACGCCCTCGCAATCCCGGCTGTTCCCTCGGGCCGCAAGGTGAGTTCCTCGCCATTATTGTCGGGGAAGGTGTACATTTGTTTGTTTACGACCTCGGAGGATTCGCCGAGGGTTCGTTTGAAGACCTCAGTAAATTCAAAAATCGGGGTATCAATGGGCGCAAAGCCAAAACACCGACTCAAGGAACTCGCTTGGTCGATAATCCAGTGGTGCAGAGCAATTTGTTCGGGCAAAAGATCATGTGTTCCGCGGACCGGGTTCAGCGTCATAAATACCTCAGGGAGTTATTTTTGCACAAAGCTCAGCGCGAGTAAACTAAACGGGGTGGTTCCTGCGGACTTCTTGTAACTTGCCTAAAAATCGCTGGAGCTGCTCGGGGGTGGTGTCAAAGCTGGTCATCCATCGCATGATCCAATGGGTTTCATCCCACACATAAAAAAAGGCTTCATCGCGAAGCGGATGGGTCCAGGGTTTGGGAATTTGGACAAATACGGCGTTACTTTGCACTGGATGGCAAATCTTGATCTCAAGAAAGTCTTGTAAACCCTGCGCCAGAGTCCGAGCCATTTGGGTGGAGTGGCGGGCGATTTCCTGCCACAGACCTGTTTCGAGATAGGTCAAAAACTGCCCACTCACGAACCGCATTTTCGAGGGCAATTGCATGGCTTGCTTTCGCAGGAACTTAAAGTCGGGCCGGCGGGACCGGCCAAACAGGATGACGGCTTCGCCCGCGAGTAAACCATTCTTAGTGCCGCCAAAACTCAGAGCATCAATTCCGAGATCGGTGGTGAGGGCGGCCAGCGGCACCCCCAGGTGAACCGCAGCATTGGGTAACCGAGCCCCGTCAATATGAACGCGCAAATCAAATTCCCGAGCCACCGCCATTAGTGCGTGGAGTTCATCGATCGAATACACCGTGCCGAGTTCGGTCGGTTGGGTCAGCGAGAGGGCGCGAGGCTGGGCGTGGTGTTGATCCCCCAGACGCTTCATGGCCTCGCGAACATCGACAGGGGAAATCTTGCCATCATGGGATGGAAGCAGGATCAATTTGCAGCCAATAAAGTACTCCGGGGCGGCACATTCATCTAGATGCAAGTGGGCTTGGTCCGAGCAAAGGATGGCATGATAGGAGTCGACCAAAGATCGCAAGCAAAGCACATTGGCGGCAGTCCCGTTAAAGACGTAATGGACGTCGATGTCCTCGCCAAAGTGACGGCGAAACTCCCTTTCGGCAAGCAAACTCACCTCATCACCACCGTAACTGTGGGCGTGGCCGTGATTGAGTGAGCCGAGAGACTCCAGAATGCGCGGGTGAATGCCGGAATGATTGTCGCTGCCAAATCCAGGGGAAAAAGAGAACGAGCTCATAGGGATCTCACTTAAGAAGGTGTCGAAAAAATAAAACGGTGAGCCAGTTGTGCGGCCCACTTGGCCGTGCGCTGGTCGTTGTCGAGTGGTGGAGAAACTTCGTAAATACCCAGGCCGCGAACCTGCCAGCGAGCCAAAAAGAGGTTCATCACCGGCAGGAAATCCTCCGGCCGCCAACCGGTCGCCCAAGATTGGCTACAGCCCATCGCGATCGAAGACGAAAAGCCGTCGATATCAATGGAAAGAAAAGCCGGGCGGGGGCGCTGCAACTCGTTTTCCAGAAAACGTGATACCACCACAATGGGAGCTTCGCCGGAAAACATCAGGTCTTCCCAAAACAAGACTTTGACTCCGCGATCCTCGCACCACTGCCGATGATGTTGGCTATTGCAGTGAGCTTGGACCCCAAGCTGAACCAAATCACATTTGCCATGAAACTCATTGAGCAGGCGATAAAAGGGCGTTCCACTCGTGAGCCCTTGGTCCGTCGAGCGAACGTCGAGATGGGCGTCAAGGTTAATGACCAGAGGCTTAGGCCCCTTGCCTTGGTGGGCGTCGACAAAGGCCGAGGTGTCAGGAAAGCCGTAATCATGACCCCCGCCGAAGGAGAGCCAGCGGGCCGGCGAAGCCATCACTTGTCGGGCGGCGCGCTGGGCTTCGGTGTGGCGGGTGGCAAGATCCGAGGCGTGTTGAAGGTTGCCGAGGTCAAAAAGTCGCAGAGGGTTTCTGGTTCCCGTGGCGGGTGGAGTGAGTCGATACAAAAAGCGCCGAATGGCATCGGGCCCTTGAGCAGCGCCGGGCCGGCCGCCGTTAAGACGAATGCCCTCGTCATCGGGGTAGCCGGCGATGACCACATCGTTAGCCGTGAGCTGGTGATTAGCAAAATCCAGTTGAACGATTTCGCCCAGGCGGGGATCGAGTTGGTCCTGGCGAGAAAATAGAAGGTCGTTTGGAATCGGCGCAAAAAACTTCACAAAAACCCTTCCTGATCAGAGTGGTCAGGGGTGCAAAAAGAAAAGGCTTACCACTTAAATGGGGTTAAGTTAATCGTCCGGGCCACGGCACCAGTGTCCGGATCAAAGAGCTGAATTTGAATGGAGTTGCCGGTGACGTTGAGGCTGCCGACGTCGACCGAATTAGAGTCGACAATGTAGATCGACCAGGTCGGTCCGTTCAGTGGCGCTACGGTGTAGCGCAGGTTGCGCAGTTCCACCGTATTGAGAGTGCGGGTGCGGGCCGGTTGATAGAGATCAAGGTTGCTGAAGTTCTTAAAGTCGAAGATTTCCCACTTGCCGGTACGCCATAGCCCCAAAAGTTTTTTAAGTCCCACAAACTCGATGGCCGTGATCTCAACCTGACTGTTGTTGTAGTTGAACAGTCCCTTCGCAGACAGGTAATCGCCGGCTTCAAGTGCGCGCAGATCATTCATGACGTGGGTGTTGCGGGTGTAGACTAAATATTCTTTTCCTAGGCCCGAGACCTTGAGGTATGTGCCGGTTTGCTCGACTCGAGAGACCACGCCCTCAAAAGAAGTTACCGCCTTCGAGATCGGGGCTAGGAGTAACGCGGCAATTATGCACAGGTTTTGGAAAAATTTCATGGGACTTAATTAGAGACAAAGAGGGGGGGAATCAACCCTAAAGATAATAACGCAAAACATAACCGCCAGGTGACGCAAAGCAATAGGCCATGACGGATGAGGAGCTCCCACCTATCCTTTACCTCTATGGCACATTTGAACTGCTCCCTCGTTGTTCCTGGCCCGATTAAAGAAGTCTATGATTATCTTTGTGACCCCAAGCGCGTCCCCCAACTCCTTGAGGGCCACGTTGAAGTCGAAGTACTAAATGCTGAGCCCTAAATGCAAAAAGGGGCGGAGTTCACCTACTTGATGACCCGCGTAGGAATCTCTCAGCAGGTTCGCTTTCGGGTGGAAGACGTGACTCGCGGGACTGCCTTAGTTTACCGGCAGACCGAAGGGGTATTCCGTAAATGGGTTCATACGCAGAAATTCACCACTCATGGCAAGAACGAAACATTAGTCACCGACGTGGTCGACTACGAGCTGCCCTTTGGCTTAGTGGGGCACCTGTTAGATGATTTGTTGTTTCGGCGGGACCTGCGGCGGATTTTAGAAGACCGCCTCAAGAAAGCGGTCTTTCACTTTCAAGGTCTCCACCAGGGTGAAGACCTTGATTCGGCTGCCTCAGTTTAGAGGTTCTTGGCGACAAAATCCCAATTAATTAGTTTCCAAAAAGTTTCGACGTATTTGGGTCGAGCATTGCGATAGTCAATGTAATAGGCGTGTTCCCAAACGTCACAGGTGAGAAGGGGCTTTGCACCCTTGGTCATCGGGTTTTCGGCATTGGCAGTGCTCGTGATTGCGAGTTTGCCATCGGGATTTTTGACGAGCCAAGCCCAGCCTGAGCCAAACTGATTGATGGCCGCTTGAGTGAACTGCTCTTGGAAAGTGGCAAAGGAGCCAAAGCTCGTTTTAATCGCCGCAGCCAACGGGCCGGTGGGTTCACCACCACCTTTTGGTTTTAAGCAATTCCAATAGAACGTGTGATTCCAAACCTGAGCGGCGTTGTTAAAAATACCGCCAGAGGACTTCTTGACGATCTCCTCTAAGGACATTTTCTCGAACTCGGTTCCTTTAATGAGGCCGTTAAGTTTGTCGACATAGGTTCGATGGTGTTTGCCATAATGAAACTCAATCGTCTCGGGAGAAATATGGGGGGCGAGGGCATCGTTAGAATAAGGCAGGGGGGGGAATTCGATGGCCATGCGTTGGCTCCTTGTTAATTAAAGAAACAAAAATACGCTGGCCTCGCTCACCAGGCAAGGGGAGTGGAGTCCTGACGCTAATAATAAGGAACTTTTAGCGAATGAGTGCCTGTTCCTTAAGCTCGTCTTGCAGAGCCTTGAGGTAATTCATTGGGTGTTGCGCAATCTTGTTTACCAGAAGCTCCTTAAGAGCATCTTTAGGCGTCAGACGCTGGAAACTCACGTAGCGATCAAAGGAATTGGCCGTGGAGGCAATCATGACTGATGGGTCCATTTGAATTTCGGTCAGGCCTCGCGGGAAGCCACTGCCGTCGATGTGTTCTTCGTGCTCAAGAATAATGCGCATCACGCCCTCGTCAAAGTGTTGAAAGCGCTTCACCCGATCCACGCCTTTTTGAGGGTGTTGCAAGTAGAGTTCGCGCTCCGCTTTGCCCATGTCCTTGGGGTTACGGGTGTAATCCACCGGAGTGTAGTGGTGTTCGATGTCGTGAAGAAAACAACCGAGGGCAAGAATGTCGAGAGGAAATTTATCAGTAAAGCCAAGCTTGGCGGCAATGCCGATGGCGAGACTGGCCACGGAAACTCCGTGGTGCGCCAGATTCATGTCGACATTTTGAACGTCTTGAATGGCTTTAAGGCCAAAGGTTTCACGGCGCAAAAATTCCACAAACCGCTTAGACCCCCGCCGAGCGTCCTCGTAAAATTCCTTGTTGTCGGGAGCATCAAGGACCTCTTCGGTTTTGGCCTGTTGGTTGCCTTGGATGACTTCGGCGCGAATCCCCAAAGGGCGGTCCGACTGCGGATCATAAGCCCCCTCGATCGACCCCTCGAGGTAACTTCGATAGGCGGCTTCGTGCTCAGGAAGGATATAAAGTTTTTTGAGTTTTTTATCCCGCAGACGCGTCAGTCGATTGCCTTCAAAACTGTCGCCGCGACGGCAGTACAGAATGAATTTCCCGGCCACTTGAACGTAGGTATCAAACCCAATCTTGAGGTCGCCGCGCAGAGTGCTGACCCGGATCGGGAGAAATTGTTTTGCTTGGGTCTCGTTCATAGAGTTATCCTCTGATTATGAATGAGGTTGTGAGGGAATTCAAATCAGAGGCCCTAGAAATTTTGGCCAAATTGCTGGTGTTGCTCGAGGAGCTCGAGGAAGATCCCAGTCGAGTTGCTGAACTGGACGACTACGGGCAAAAGGTTGACCGCATCATGGGGGGCGCGATGAGTTTGGCGGCAGCCGTCAACCAAGACCCTCTCCTTAACCAAATCGGCGCTTGTGCGGGACTGTGCAAAACCGTGGGCTATCGGGGATCGCAAATCCAAAACAACCAAGGTTTTGCCAGGGCCGTCATTGGACTGCTTTACGACATGACAGAAATTTTGCAGACGATGGTCGAGAGAGCTGGCTCAGCTCAGGGTTTTGATTTGTCAGCACCACTGTATTTGACCGTGTTGGATCGGCTGAAGTGGGTTTCGGAACAATTCAAGGCCGGCACCAGGAGTTCCCTGAAGATCGGCTCTCAACCCGCCAAATCAGGGTTAGAGGAAATTGAGGCTTTGTTAAAGAAGCTCGGAGTCAGTTAGCTGGCTGACCGCCCACTGCGCGATCGGGCCCAAGCGCGGATGATCAAGGTAAAGCGAAATCTCAGGTAAGAGAGAGCGCAGGGAATACGTCACTGCCGCCAAAATGGCATTGCGTTTTAGCTTCCGCCCGCCGGCTCGTGACAACGGGGTCTGGGCCATTTTCTTCTCTAACTGTTTATTTGAAGTATTGAGAATTTCACGGAGTTCAGATTCGACTTGGAGGCGAGGGGAGGGGGCGGTTCGTTGCTCGAGCTGGGGGCCAAAGACTTTTTCATTCCAGGGACAAACGGTTTGGCAAATGTCGCAACCAAAGAGCCAGCCCCCGAGTTGGGCGCGCAGTTCCTTCGGAGGATCCTCTTTGCTTTCAATCGTCCAGTAGGAGATGCATTTGCGGGCATCGAGTTCGCGGTCATCGTTCAAGGCTTGAGTCGGGCAGGCCTCTATGCAGCGCCGACAGTTGCCACAAAAATCCGGGGACACCTTGAGGGCTGTCGAGAGTTGGGCGGTGGTGAGGATTTCTCCCACAAAAAAGAGACTGCCCTTTTGTCGGTCAATCAAGCAGGTGTTTTTGCCAATCCAACCCAGACCCGCTCGTTGCGCAAGATCGCGCTCTAAAATAGGGGCCGAATCAGTGGCACACCAAATTCGTTCGCCAGGAAAATACTCTTCGAGTTTCTGACCCAAAGCAGTGAGTTGTCGACGAAACCAGAAGTGATAATCATCGCCTTGAGCGTAAAGCGACACGCGGTTGGCGGGCCAGGGAAAGTGCTCACGGCCCGGTAGAGCCGGAAAATAGGGAGCCGCCACCACCAGGGCGGTTTGGGCCCCCGGAAAGGTCTCGGTCGGATTTTGTTTGGCCGGCAGGTGCTCAACCAGGTACTCCATGTCGGCGTGAAAGCCCTGGCCCAGCCAGGCCTCATAGCGAGGCAGTGTCGGAGCGGGCGCAAGAGGAGCCCAGCCAAAGTGATCAAACCCATGGGCTTTGATCTCAGTTTCAACCTGTGACATGATGGTGGCATTCATGACGAGTAACCTACACGAGTTCAGCGGAGGGTTCTAGTTTTTGGAAATTTTCTCGCACCAACCCCATTTTTCCCAAGCTATGATGGTGTGCCAAGCTCTCAAAGGGGCGGGGTTTAAGGCCTATTTGGCTGGCGGGTGTGTGCGGGATGCTCTCCTGGGGCGCTTGTCTCACGACTTTGATGTGGCGACTGACGCTCGTCCGGAACAAATTGAACCGCTCTTTCCCAAATCGCTTCCCGTGGGCAAGCAATTTGGCGTGGTGATCTTGCCCTACCAGGGGTTTCAAATCGAGGTCGCTACCTTTCGCTCAGATGGCGAATATCGAGACGGCCGACATCCCACTGAGGTGCAGTTTTCCAATCCGGAACAAGACGCCCTCCGGCGAGATTTTACCGTTAATGCCTTATTTTACGATCTCGATGAACAACGAGTAATTGATTATGTTGACGGGGTGAGTGACCTGCAAAAGCGCATTTTGAGATCGGTGGGCGACCCCCAGCGGCGATTTGCGGAAGATCGCTTGCGCGTTCTGCGCGCCATCCGCATTGCCGCGCAACTCGAATTTGATATTGAACGTTCCACCTTTCAAGCGGTGGGCGATTGGGGGGCAGAACTCGCCGTCGTTTCACAGGAGCGCATCACCGGCGAAATTCGTAAAATGCTCGCACTGCCCTCGCGGGTTCAAGCCTTACATGACCTGCAGGTGAGCGGCTTGGCCCAACAGCTCCTTCCGGATCTTAAATATTTTTTGCCCAATCATGAGCTGAGTGCTCGGCGGACCAAGCATTTGGCTCATCTCTATGGCAAAGAGAGTCGCCCGGCAATGCTCTGGGCGCTCTTGCTCTGGCAGGAAGTCGAGAGCCTTCACCAGGAATTAGAAAACGCCGAAGACTGGCCGCCGCTCGTCGCCGGGTTGGTCGAGTTGGTGTTGCGCCACCTCAAGTGTTCGAATCACGAAATTCAAGAGACCACTTACGTTTTGACTCATTATCGAGACCTATTGGATTTGCCGGAGAGTGATGCCTTCAAGCCCTTTCCCCGTGGGCAGCTACATAACGACGAGGTGAGCACCTTGTTGCTGCTCGATCACCCTAACGGCGTAACTCTGTTGGACTTTGCCATGGCCGTCGCGGCTCTTGAAGACCAAGGTGTCGAGCAGATCTTGTTTCTTCATACTGAGTACTTGTCGCGATTAGATCGTCAGACGGGGAGGCTCCCCCCATCCTGGGTTAATGGTCATGATCTGGTGGAGATTGGTTTTTCACCGGGGCCGGAGATGGGTTTGATTCTCGAGGAGCTCTATCGCGGGCAAATCACCGGCGATTTGAAGGACAAAAAAGAAGCCCTGACCAAGGCCAGGGCTTTACGAACAGAATGGGCTAAGAACTCAAAATGACGAATAGTGTCCGAGTGCCAATGACTAGGGCTTATACCAGCAGCGCGGGCGCAAGCCAGCCGCGAATCCACCGGCTTGGGTGCAGGTGCCGCGCTTGGGGTCTGATTCATGAACATCGGTCGCCAGATCAGCCGTGCAGACCGAGCCTTGAAAATACGTGTCCAAGCGGCACTGAGTTCCCGGGTGGTTGTCATCGGTCTGAGTGACTTGCTTGGGGTCTGGCTGATCAAACAGCGGATCGGCGGGTTCATTGCGCAAGTCTTTAAAGAGGAGGGCCGTCGACATTCCCGCCATCGAGGTGCGAATGCAAAGCGCGGTCTCTTCTTCGCCCGGAAACTTCTGAGCGCACTCATTAGCTAAATATGGGTCGATGTCGTTATTGGCGACATAGTCGAGATTGTCTTGAGTGGTAAAGACCTTACGCAAACACTTAAGAGTTGCGTAGTAGTCAGCTTGGCCTTCATTACTGGCCCAAGAGCCCATCCAGCCAGCAACTTTAGGAGTGCCACCGATGTGGTGACCGGTTTCGTGACACGCCACCAGCGCGAAGCCATCGGCTGTGATACGAGCGTGACGAGCGAGACCGCCATACATATTAATGACATAATTGCGTCCGTTGCGCATTGCGGATGCATTCACGGTTCCGTCACTCCAAAGTCTGCGGATTTGCAGGGTTCCGCCCTTGGAAGTAACAATCGGTCCGTAAACTTCTTGGACCTTATCTAATACGGCATTGAATTCAGCCTGGGTGATGCCCCCGGCTGTCGCACCGACGGGAATATAGAGGTCATTCTCCTCTACAAAACCGGCGCAAAGTTGTTCAGGTGATGCATACTTAAAGCCCACACTCACCGCGGCGATCCAAGCGAGTGCAAACAAAATCCTTTTTGTTTTCATCGTGGGAATCCTTTCCTCTAAAAACGCTTAATTTTTGCTGCCGAGAAAAAGCATAGGACAGGTGTGAAGGGAGTGCCTATCGAAAACGCCTGATAGGTTCCAAAATGGCACTCTTCTAGACAGGAGTCGAGTCGTTCAAGCCGTCAGTCGGTAGATAATTTAGAATGGATCGAATCGATTAGGACCTTAGTTTAGTGGGCCGGAGGAGCGGCGTTGCGCTGGGGTTTTTTGGCCTTCATGCCTGAGTGATTCTTCCAGTTATAGTCAGGGCTACTTTGGTAGCGCTGCTGCCAACTCTCCCACTTTTCGGGGGGTAGATGATGGCGCACCTGACCTTTCTCATCGAAAATGTCGTTGTTCTTCCCAAACAAAAAATCTAAAAGCTTATTTACGATTCCCATAGTGGAGCCAGTTTAACCACTCTAAAGCCCAAATGCAAATGGGGAGTCGAACCAACCCCCGTGGACTGAAGGGAAGTCAAATGGACAAATCATTCGGAAATTCAGACGAGGCAATCGGAAGTTATGTCTATAAATTGCTCGGCCCCGAAGATCAGGTGCTAGAGGCGGCGCGCAAGGAAGGGGCTGCGGCCGGAATGCCGGCCATTCAAGTGGGTGGGCTTGATGGCCGCCATCTCGAGGTATTCGCCGCAATGTCGAGAGCTCAAAAGGTGGTCGAAATTGGCACTCTTGCCGGCTACTCGGGGATTTGCTTGCTAAGAGGAATGAACCCGTCAGGGCATCTTTACACCTTTGAGTGGTCGCCACTGCATGCTCAGGTGGCCTTGCGTAATTTTAAAATGGCCGGAGTCGAAAACCGCGTGACGTTGTACGTGGGTGAGGCTTTAGAGCGGCTTCCGCAAATTGAAAGTGAAGGTCCTTTTGATTTGGTCTTTATCGATGCCGACAAAGGCAACTATCCCGCCTACCTCGAGTGGGCAGAAAAAAATCTGCGTTCAGGGGGAGTGGTTGTGGGCGACAACACCTTTGCCTTTGGCCGAATCGCCCAGGAGCCACCCCGCGAAGACGCGCCCTCGGTTATGGCGCTTCGCAAGTTTAACGCCATGTTGGCTGAGTCTCCTCGCTGGCGCACCACCATCTTTCCGACTGGGGAGGGACTCACCGTCGGAGTCAAACGCTGAGCCCCTGCCCCTACCCAGGCACCACAATTGCACCTCTCGTGGCGGACGCGCCCATGCTCGTTTGGACCTCTTAATAGTGGAGACGAGGGAATGCCTGTACTTACAAGAATTTGCGTGATCTTCAGTGGAATTCTCTTCAGCTACTCAGTTAAGGCCGAGACTTACCATTTTTCACAAACTGATGGCTTCCTTCCGATAGAGAACACCGGGGGCGTATTTCGTTCTGAGAAGGAGTGTCAGTTAGGATTTTCCTCAATCTCAGAGAAATTTAAAACTATCCTGCAAACGGAGAACCTTCGATTTGCCTGTCAGCTAGATCAATCGATAAAACCACGCTACCGCTTGGTTGTCGAAACCATCGGGTCAAGAAACTCCGCAAGACTTAACCTTTATTTTATTAAATTATCTCGCCGACTTTTCGTGCCGACGCTAAGAAACCAAATTGCAAATTGGATCCAGCAAAACGAACTGGACTTAGGGGTTCGGTTAATTCTAGAAGTCGATGCAGGCCTATTCGTTATGGCTGAAAGAATGCCCCTGATAGGCTCAGTCGGATTAAAGGCCCAGTCCATTGAAGACTGTCTGTATTTGGCCGACAAACTTCACTCGCTGGCTTCCACCAAAATTAATAGACCTCTTTTGACCGCGTGCGACTTTTGGGTTCTCGGGCGAGAGTATGATTTTGCAAACACCTATCCCGTAGCTGATAAAAAACAATGGGATCGAGTTAGGCCCGCCTTTACTGTGGAGAGAGTTCCCGTAAAGTTCGGATGGGCTAGCGTTTTGAGGATGTCTCGTAATGACTACCATCCTTTTACCGGGAATCGCGATGTTCCAATTTACAGTGCGACCGTGTTCTGGCTTAATTTTATTGGCCAAAATTTTGATCAAGCGCGAGTCATAGAACGAGAAGTTGAGTCTCCCGAAAAGTCTGAGGGTGGTTTCTCGGAGCTGAAACATTGTGAGTCTCATTTGAGCAGCATTGGGAATGACCTGGAATTTCAAAGTAAAGAACGTCGTCCCGCACCTAGGTTACAAGACCACTGCTCTTTTGCCTTCTCTAAAGGGTACTTTAAATATATCCCAGTTCGACTTGAGTTTTGATCGAACGATTCGCAGTAATCCTAAGCTTTGCGCTTTTTTCTCGTGGATCGAAGAGTTGACCGTTTAATAGAAACCTTCTTGCGTTTGGACGGCTCGGCCGACACTCGCTTTTTATTTGAAGCAGAAGGGTTTGCTTTCGGGAGTTGAGTTCCAACGGAGACATACTTGGCCGGATCGCGCAAATAAGCTTCAACGGCCTTGAGCATCTTGGCCGGAATCAGGGGTTTGAGAGGTTGTGGAACCTCAGCGAAATGTTTAAGTGCATCTTTAATGCGACCATCCCACTCCTCAACTTGCTCTTGGCTTTGACTGAACACGGGGCAAACAAACTTTTCGCAACTAGGTTGAAACCCATGTTGGCGGGTAAAAATGCGGTAATCGTCGGTGACTTCTTCGCCGGGTTGGATGTCATTGATCGCGATCCCAAACACATAACCCGTCGTGAGGGTGTTGGAGTAACAGCAATGATTCATGAATTTGCCGAGGTCCCAACAAATAATCAAATTGCCGGAATTGTCTTCGTAGGAGTATTTGTCAATCATGCTGCGCATGGGTTCTTTTTCTTGTTCGAGAATTTTGCGCGGAAGCACGATCTCCAAAGGGTCAAAGGCATAGGTCACCGTTCCCTTGGGAATGAACTCGGTGGCAAAAAGTCCGTAGCCGATATCGTCTGAGATCCACTTGATGCGAAGGCTCGGAAGAATCATGGGTCTTAGCCCAAGACGACAAGACTGTCGAAGCGGGGCTCCTTTTGCCTAGATTGTTCCACAATTTCCGGAAATGGGTAGTCTAGCCTGACGTTCTTTGTCACAAAAAGAAGTGAGCAAACCAATCGGTCAGATCAACGGCCGCGCCACCAGGAGTGAGGTAACCGACTCCAACGGGTTCACCTACATCAAGTAGACTGTCACCATCGCTGTCCAAGTGGGCACAAACACGATACTGTCGCCTTTCCAAAGTTCCCACCGACTGGCCCAGGTCTCCCACCCAGGCGCTTACGGTTGCGCGAACGGCAAGACCATCGAAGCTCGAGGTGGTGCTACCTGAAGCGTCAAACCCAAGGGCGAAGGGAGTGCCATTGAGGGATTGGATAAAGGATTCGCAGTTCACTTCCTGATCGGCTGAAAGCCCCACGCGAATCGTTTTGCCGCTGGAGTTGCAGGCGGGTGCGGAATCAACGGGGCACTCCACTTCGACATTTTGAATGACCGCCGTAACCGAGGAGCCACCCCCGCCCCCGGTGGGCAAGCACCCCGCCACTAAGAACGGTAACTGGACGAACGCGAGCCAGAGAACAGTACGAAACCGATTACGAATATTTGCAGGCGGCTTGGGGCTCATAGGACGAGGCTAAAATAAAAAACCCGGAAGGACAATCTTCCGGGTCTGATCAATGAACCAATACAATCGTACGTCTAGGCTTTGCCCAGCGGCGGTTTGTTACCGAACCACTCCGAGCAGGACCGCATAGCGACCCCGGCTCCCAAAGGCCTGTGGGGAAGTTGCGGTGATCATGACGCGATCAACGTTGCGCAGGGTTTCGAGGCGAGCGCGGCGACTTTCGCCTTGGCGAACGGTTCCCTCGAGTTCCCAAAGGCGGCGGTGTTCGCCGTTACCAAAAACCACGACGGCTTCCAAGATGTCGACTTTTTCATCGCGGCCTTCAATGATGATTTCGGCGACGGCAGGTTGACGAGCAGCGAAGGTTTCGCTGTCTTGGATAAACTTCTCTACCTTATCCGAACCAATCTCGATCAGGGTCAGGCGGGGAGGAAGGGGCGGGTTTGGCGGAAGCGGCGGACGCATTTCGCGACGGCTCAATTGAACGATGACGCTTCGAACTTTAATCTCGCCATTCAAGTGAATTTGCCACGGGCCTTCGCTCATCCAATCAAAATTAGTGAGTTCAACGTTATCAAAGGTGTAAGGAAGGGGGCTAAAAAAGTCGCGAGGATCTCCGCCTACCGTTCGGCGGTCCTGGGTGCGATTGTCGACTGTCAACTCGGCTTGGCCTCGGCCCATCTTTGACTTGGCAATCAGGCGCACGCTGTCGAGTTTAAACTCCTCAAGTCTTAAGTAAGGATGTTGCGCATTGAGCTCGCGGCGCAAAAAGATGGTTCCCGATCCAGAAAAATGGCGATCGCCAAATTGCAGTTCGACGGACTCGCCCCAACCCGGGCGCTCAGGAGGCAGCGGACGCTCTGGCGGCAAGGGCCGCTCGGGATACAAGGGACCAATCGGCGGAACAGGATGTCCGGGCCGAAGCGGCTGGCCGGGAACATTAGGTCCAATTCCAAATTGATCGGCAGATGCACCGGTGATAACGACGAAACTCATTAGGCTCAGTAAGCCTGCAAAGACTTTTTTCATATTTTCCCCCTCAGGATCGTTGGTCACAAGATGAACTTGTGTTCAGGCCCAGGCATAGCAGGGACTGTGCCACGATCAGAACCAAACTGTTGGGAGGAGAAAAACTTTTCTGGGGTCAAACTGACCCGCACAAGGGCGGATCAGTATCAAGATGTTACCATTGAATTTTTTATTCAGCCGGTCGGCACTTAGCTGCAGGTCAGGTTCACACAAGAGTCAATAAAGTCTTGACCGCGGTCGGTATCGACGTTTTGGCCGCGAACGGTTTCAAAGAGTGAAACTCGTTTATCAAAGCACTTTTCTGCTGCATCGGCTTGGGCGGCGTGGGGCGAATCACCTTTACCAACGATGGTGCCGACATCACCTGAGATGTACCTGCAAACGAAGGTTTTGGGCGCCTCGTGCTTTTCTGGTTCTGCGTGCGAGGAGACTGAACCAAAGTGGCGAGTGCCATTGGCCAGAGCCTCGTGAGCTGCGAGTAAAAATAAAACCGTCGCGATAACAGTGAGAGCTTGTTTCATAACTCACTCCTTCTGCTGCAAGAGAGAGCAAAGGGAGAGCCAAGTGGCACCTGAGTTTTCAAGCTAAGTTACTGAAAATACATATGATTATTAACTAAACAAGGCCCCAAAAATGTCACTTAAGAGGGTTTGGCCGTTTTCGGGCGAGCGGTTGATCAGCTTCTGGACACCTTGGTCCCATCTGAGGTAGGCAGGCGCTATGACGTCCATCTCCTCAGTGTTACCCGATTTGTATCATCGGATCTTGCCCAGCGAGGTCTTGGAGTTGCGTGTGCGCGAGTCACTCGCCACCTGTGACGATTGCGTTAAAGTCCAAAAAGGGGCCCGCCCACAGTACCAAGCAGCCCTTAAGTGCTGCACCTTTTACCCGATCCTCGCCAACTACTTGGTGGGGGCAATCCTAGCTGAGGCGCCCGGCCAGGCGCAGTCGCTGATTCGGCGTCAGCTGGAGCAGGGGCAATTTGTGATTCCCGTGGGATTGGGTCCGGCGCCGGCCTATCAGTGGCGGTACGTCAACAAGCGCCCCGAGGAGTTTGGTAACAACGCGGATTTTTTGTGTCCCTATTATCAGCGGGACTCGGGGGGCTGTACGATTTGGCAATTTCGCAGCTCCGAGTGTCGGTCATTTTTTTGCGTCAGTGAATCAGGTGTCGCCGGTGAAGAGTTTTGGCGGAGATTTAACGAAATGCTCTATTTTGTAGAGATCAATTTGAGCCAAGCTTACTTGCTGGAGCGAGGTTTCTTGCCGCAGGATTTTAAGTCCCAGATGAATCTGTTGCGACGATCTGAGTTTAAGGATGGCGACGGGACCAATTGGTTTTTGAGTCAGACGGAGAGGCAAAAAATTTGGGATCACTGGTGGGGGCGTGAAATTGAATTTTTCTTAGGTGGAGCCGAGTGGGTGCGGTCCCTCACGACGGCTGAATGGCAGCGAGAGTTTGGGCGAGAATTTAAACCCTATGTTGAGGCGGTAAGAGAAAGCTTTCGGCGGACGACTTGGAAGGGCAGCACCACTTCTCGGCCAACTAAGCCCGGTTTGCCAATATCGCCTTAAAGGCCGTAGCGTAATACATCATTTGGCGAATCATCGAGAGCAGACCATTGGCTCGGCTGGGCGAAAGGTTCGCCTCAAAACCAATTTCTTTAATGAAGGTCGGTGCCGAATTTAAAATCTCTTCCGGGGTCGCTCCTGAGTAAACCTTCACCAAGAGGGCGACGAGCCCGCGGACAATCATGGCATCGCTGTCGGCTTCAAAGATGATGTGGTTTTGCTCGTCCAAACGGGCCAAGAGCCAAACCTGGCTCTGGCAACCTTTGACTTTGTAGTCTTCGAGTTTCTTTTCATCCGGCAACGAGGGCAGCTCTTTGCCAATCGCGATAACTCGCTTGTAGCGGTCTTCCCAAGTCTTGATCTGGGCGAATTCCTCGATCAGCTGCCTTTGGCGATCATCGACCCGGGACATGTAACCTCGTTGGCCTAGGCCAGTGTGGCGTGAACTCGGTGAGTGTCATCGTTGTCTTCAAGGGCTTCGAGAAACTCATGCACTTCCTTGGTTTGGTCGGGCGTTAGCTCCGTCAGGTTCTTGGGCTTAAAGCTGAGTTCGGCTGTCGTGATCTCCCAGCCCCGCGATTGGAGAGACGTGCGAATGGCATCTAAATCTTCAGGGGCGCCATAAAAACTGAAAACGCCATCGTCAGGTCCCGCGACTTCATTGGCTCCAGCCTCAATGGCCTCTTCTTCGGGATCAAAGGATCCGGATTTTTTTCCTTCCACCAGACTCACACGATCAAACATCCAAGCCACACTGCCGGACTCGCCCATCATGCCGCCATGTTTGCGAAAGAGACTGCGAATATCAGTGACCGTGCGATTTTTGTTATCGGTTTGGCACTCAACAATCACGCCCACTTGATGAGGGGCAAATCCTTCGTAGGCGGTTTCCTCAATGATCGCATCATCATCGCCGATGCCAGCGCCCTTTTTGATGGCGCGTTCAATGGTATCTTTAGGGCAACTGGCGGCCTTGGCTTGCGCCACGGCAAGCGCCAACCGGGAATTGGCTGCGGGATCAGGGCCACCGAGTTTTGCCGCAACGGCGATCTCTCGCGCAACCTTGGTAAACAATGCGCCTTTTTTTTGCGAAACCAGGACCTTGTCTGCTTTTTTCCAGCCTTTTCCCATAACTTTAACCTCTGGGGATGTTTGCAATAGGCGTTAATATTTGCCGTAGAATCGAAAAAAATCAAGCCTTGTCAGATTTGCTCATGGCGTCCGAGGTAGCGCCACTGACCTTCTTTCAGCTTTCCTAGGCGAAGTTGCCCGATGCGGACCCGTTTGAGCGAAACGACTTTGAGCCCGACCGCTTCACACATCCGGCGAATTTGCCGCTTACGCCCCTCGATCAGAACAAATTGCAGGAGTCCAGGTTGGAGTTCTTTGACTTGGGCTCGTTTTAGCGGTTTGTCATCGAGAATCAAACCAAACTCCAGGCGGTCGAGAATTTTTGTCGCGATCTCGCCTTCAACGCGAACCAGGTACTCTTTTTCAATCCCACTATCTTCACCGATCACTTTTTTTGCCAGAACTCCATCTTGGGTCAAAATTAACAAACCCTTGGAATCGATATCGAGTCGCCCGGCCGGGGAGAGACCGCGGCGATGAGAGGGTTGAAACCGGTTTTGCTTTCGGTCCTGAAGATCTTGATTGGAAGCTTCAATTAAGCGCGTGGCCAGGGGATAGGGATCGTCCGACGGTGACGACAAATAGCCTATGGGTTTATTGAGGATCACGGTCACCTTTTGATCGAGGTGTTTTTGACCGGCGGGAGCAAGGGTGATTTCTGCATCGGGAGAAACTTTGCTGCCCAATTGATCGACGACCATGCCATCGACTCGCACCAGGCCCTTGGCAATGAGTTCATCGGCCTCTCGGCGGGAACAGAGTCCGCGATTGGTCATGAGTTTTGAGAGACGGATAAACTCGTCACCCATGGGTGTGACCACCGTCTGAAGCTAAGAAAAAACTGCTCTCGACTGATACAAAGGGCGTTTCACAATGGGAAACATCACTCAAAAGTGTCAAATTTTCCTCATCATTTTCAAACATTGATTAGAATTAATCTGTGGGGTCTTTGGTGGGACCCTGTAATTGGTAGGAGTATATGAGTCAAAAAGTGGTACGTCAGCAGAAATCCGCGCTCTCTCACATATGGCGATGGATTGACTTCATTCAGAGTTTTGCGCTCTTTTCGGCCGTAACCGTCGTGCTTGCGACTTTTGTGTATCTCTTGGTCTCTAATTCCTAATTGGGGTTACCTTAGAGAGATACCGCCATCGACGGTGAGAACACTGCCGGTGGTCCAAGCCGATTGCTCAGAGCCGAGGAAAAATACCGCGCGGGCGATGTCGTCCGGATTTCCCATTCTTCCTAAGGGTTGCAGTTGGCCCATGAACTCACGTTGTTCTGGGGTGGGTTTGCCATGAATCGGGGTATCGACAATTCCAGGGCAGACACAGTTGGCACGAATACCTCGGGGAGCTAATTCCATGGCCAACGACAAAGTCCAATTGATGAGTGCAGCCTTAAGCGCCGAGTAACTCGAAGTGTTGGCAATGGGCATTTGTCCAAGGTTGGAAGAAACGGTGACGATGGCTGAGGGTTGAGCGAGAACCAAAGCGGGGAGGAGAGCTTGAGTCAATAAAACGGGGCCTAAGAGATGAACGCGAAAACTCTGCTCCCAGTCGTGTCGAGTGGTTTCGTCAAAGGGTGCTCTTCGAATCAGGCCGGCGTTATGGATTAAGACGTTCAGTCCCCCGGGACCTAATTGAGAGTTGAGAGTGGAGCCGACTTTTTCTACCTGACTCAAGTCTTCGAGATCAAGTTCGAGGAGGTGCGATGGCCCTGAGAGCAAAGACCGGGTGCCTTCGAGTTTTTGCCGTTGGCGGCCGAGCAGCCACAGCTCGTAGCCGGCTTGGGAAAACTGCTGGGCAATGGCCTGGCCAATCCCGCTTCCGGCTCCGGTGATCAGCGCCGTCTTTTGCACTTTGGGCCTCCTTTGGTCAGGATTAGGTCGAGTCCGGTACTCAAGTAATTCTTAAAAACTGTAGCATGACATTTAGCAAACCCGTCTAGGAATGACAACTCACAAACCCCTGTCCAGGAAGGACTTGGTTCATGCGTACGGTGAATTCTTCTGACTTGTTGATGTTTGGTCTTAAGGTCTTTGTCGTGTCATTTGTTTTTAGTCTGATTTTTTTGGCTCAGGTTTAGGTGCACCCACCGCGACCGAAGCGGTCTGCCAAGAAAAATGCCGGCGCTTCAGCCGGCATTTTATGATCTGCAAATTTAAACGCTTGGCCTTAAGAAGCTTTACGGTGCTTCTTGAGGTAGTGCTGGTACTTCTTGTCGAAGTCTTTGGGCTTTTCGCCCTTACGATTGACCAGACCTTCTTTGAACCAATGGAAGTGTTCTTCGCAAAATGCCGATCGAGTGGGTTTTTTGCCGCACTTTTCGACTGGGCAGCGCTCCGGAAGACTGACGACATTACCACCGCCACCACTCTGGGGCTGCTTATTATCTTGGTCACCTTTTTTTGCCATGACTTACTCCTTGCTAGGCCGATGACTCCTTATCGGTGCGTCGGAGGGGGAGCTTGAATTTGGACCTTGGTGCGGGAGAGGGGGCGTGCGAATCTCCAGCCGCGTGAGGTCGAGTTGGTTCAGCTCGTTGATTTCCCAGCCCTTAAACTGGGGGCTTGCCAACATTGAGAAGTGAATTTCACCTAAGGGAATCAGGGCAAATCCATTCATCAAGAGTTCGATGCCGGTCTGGCAGAGGTGGCGTCGCCGGGCGGGATCGGTGGTTTGCTTGAGTTCCGTGAGGACCTTGGAAAACTCGGGATGGGTAAAGCGGATGTAGTTCTCGCGGTGATCGGGGGCAAAAATTTCGAGGGCGGCAAGGCAAGTCGGTCGATCGAGAGTGACTCCCTTGCGAAACACCGGGGGTGGTTCGGCGCGCAGTTGTTGGAGGTAGGAGCCTTGTTCCCTCCCATCCAACTGAAAGTTCCACTTGAGGGATTGGCTCCATTGCCCTTGAATCCACTCCATTCCCCGCTGAATGTCATCCCCGCCCATTTTGCTAAAACCAATGACCGACTTCTGGAGCGACGGAAGTGGTTGATTGCGAAGCAGCCCTCGCGCACGCTCAGGTTCGTAGGGGATGCACACGGGCTTTTCAAAGTAACCGGAAGGAAGACTCGGGCAGCCGGGGCGACCGAGAGCCCGATATAGCTCTTTGAGCTGATCATAATTAAGAGAAAGGCTAAGTGCCTGCCGCCAGTCTTGGCGATCCTTAAATAGCGGCCCAAAACCTAAATAGTCAAAGCGGGCGAGACTCAGCTGCACAAAGTCCGGTCGCTCGCGAAATTTATCGATGAACATCGACGGAAGCCGGCGCAGCAGGCTCAAATGGCCAGTCTCATAGAGGCGCAGTGCTGTCATATCGTCATCCACCAACAAGATCTCAACCCGAGGCCGGGTGGCCGCCCCCGGATAGTAGGGATTGGGCTCAAGGCTGATTCGCCCTCGGGCGCGCCATTCGGCAATTCGGTAGGGGCCATTGAAGAGTCCTTCGCTGGCTTTGGCATTTTCTGGGTAGGGCTTAGGTGGAAGGGGGGCAAGTGTGGAGCTGGCCAGGCGGTACTCAAAATCGGAATCGGGTTCTTCGAGATCAAAGGTTAAAACATTGGCGGTACGGGCCGACACGCCGAGACGAGCGGGAGGTTGTCGCCCGGCGAGAATTTCGCGAGCATTTTTTAAACTTAGAACAAGTTCAGTTTGAATGGTTCTCGTGTTGGGATCAACCAAGCGCTGGAAGGCTTGCACATACTGAGCGGCCGTGATGCTGCTGCCATCACTCCACTTGCGCTCTGGATCGAGATAGCAAACCAGGCGGAGGCGACCCTGCCAGTTGCAGCTGCGCGCCCCTTCGGGCACCAGCCCGACGCCAGGGCGGTACCGCAACAGCGAACGGTACAAGTTGTGGTGGAGATAGTTTCCTGAGCTTGCGGTCAAGTGGGCCGGATCCAAATCCGCTGGCTCAGAAAAGACATGAAAGCGAAACACAGGGGGAGTTGGATTGCTCATGAAGCCAGAGACCGCGCCCTGAAAGACAAAAAATACGAGCAGGGACAAACCCGCTAATGGGACTAGACGGTGAGGGCGAGGAGTCGGCATGCCCCCTTATACACAGAATTTTGACTGCGGAAAAACCAAATGTACGAGAGAATGTCATGCCCGTTGGGCGAGTGAAAAAAAGATAGACAGTCGCAGCGGATGGCAAGGGCTGGTTTCGCCGGGAGCTGGTACAAAGGGTGCAAATCATAGAGCAATATTGGTTAAGAGGAAAAACTCAAGATTTCGGGTCGTTGTACCGATATGAGATTGAGTTTTGTAAGTGGGGTTGCTTTTGAAGAAGTCATTATTTTCCGTTACAGCCGCAATTTTGGGAGTGGGTCTTTTGCTGACTTACTTTACCAACTGTGACGTTTATTCAGAAAACAATCTGTTTGCCGAGCTTGAGTCCCGTTGTGTGGACAAAAATGAATGTATTAATCAGAGTTCCGACTTTATGGAGCTCAAAATTAACTCCGAAAACAATTTGCCGATTGGCGCCGCTGAATCAGAATTTGATGTGGGCGGAGACTGCAATGAAGGCGGCTTCATACAAAATGTGATTGTGTGGGAGCTCTACCTCGACAATGCGATGATCCAATCATCGCAGATGTTGGGATTAAATGGCCTGTGCATCAACGGACGCTTTGCCATGCGAGTGAGATTGCCGCGGATGGGTTTGCTCGACGCGGTGGGTGTTCGTCGTGAGCATCGCTTGGATGTGGAAATTGTCGGCCTTGATGCCGAAGGGAAACTCTTTAAGAACAGTCTGTTGGGTCGTAAGAACATCACTCTGGTTCCTCGTTAGAACCATTTGAGCTCTCACTTAAAACTTAGAAATTTCTCAGCACCCCTTATCAATCGGTGAAGGCGTTGTCCTCGTTGTCTTCAAGGGATTCAGGGGAAGGCTCTGCCGGTGCCTCAGGTGGGGCGGTCTCAGTTGCTTCAGGTTCTGACGTCTCCGCAGATGGTGCTGCCGGAGGCGGAGTGGGCTTAACAGTTGCCGGTTGGCTCGACCCGACCGGGCGTACGGTTCGTCCGGCGGCCGGAGCAGGAGTTGGCGTCGGCGTCTTAGGCTCAGCGATTGGCGCCTTGGCTTCCGGGGTGGGTACCTTAGGTTCAGGGGTTGGCGCCTTGGCTTCCGGGGTGGGCAGTGGTTTAGCGGCAGTGGCAGCTTCACTCCGGGGCTGAGGGGGAGGTTTTACTGCCGGCTGCGCTACCACGGGTTTAACCGGAACCGGTGGCTTAACCGGCACCGGCGGTTGAACAACCACCGGAGGTGCCGTCGGCCGGGCAAGCGGCGGAGGAGCAGGGGGCTTAGGTGTTGGCAGGACCACGGTCGGTGGCGGTGCAGTGGCGGCGGGAACTGGCGGGGCCGTAGCGGGTGCTGGTGAAGTAGGAGCTGGCCCGGGTACCGCCGCTGGGGGTTTTTCTACCACCACCGGTTGGGGAGCGGCCTCGGGCTGTGACAGGGGCTCTGGCTTTACGTGATGGTCAGGAAACACCTCTGGAAGAATTTTACTTAAGGTCCGAAACCAAATCGGATTGAGGGAAGACGACTCAGTCATCAGTTGGATTTGCTCCAGATTGAGACGCCTGAGGTATTCGGGGCGCTGCATTTCGTGCAGGCCCGTAGGTCGCTCCATGCGAATAGTCGTGGCTTGCTGGTTAAACGCCACGAGTGACTGAACGCTGGAGTCTTCAAGCAAGTAGGCGATGAATTCTTCGGCTTCTTGGACGCGGGAGGAGCCCTTAGGAATTCCCACTAAGCTCACCCAAAGATTAATCTTCTCTTTGGGTAACCAAAACTTGGTGTCCGCGTTGTCACTCAAAAATTCGGCGGCCGAGCCATTGGAGATTTGCAAGGCATCCATTTTACCTGCCTGCCACAATTCTCGCGGCGGCCCTGAGGGTATAACCACGGACTCCAGCAAGGTCTTAGTGGCACTCGCAAGATCATCCCAATTTTCCTGTTCAATCCACTCCGGCAAGAGGGTGCCCATCTTTTCCATCAAGGAAAAAATCTCGATCTGGTGGGGAAGGAGAGCGATGCGGCCCTTGAATTTCTTGTCTTCCATAAGGGCTTTTATCGTCTGAGGTTCAGGTCCGGCCTTGCCATTCCAGAGGTACCCGTTGAGGCCCCAAGCGTAAGGAACTAGAAAGCGAAATTCAGGGTCAAAGGGCAGATGGGTAAAATCAGGTGAGATCTTATCAAGCCGCAAATCCTGATCGGCGTTGAGCTCACGAAAGACCTGAGAACGCAGGGGTTCATTCGCCATATAGGAAAAAAGTTGAATCAAATCGTAACTGGCGGGTTTTTCCTTGATTTGCTCCCACAGGGCCTGATCCGTCTCAACCGGAAAACCAGCCACATGGATTCCCGTCTTTTCTTCAAAGCTCGTCAAGATCTGAGGAGGGAGGAACCCGCGTCGGTATAAAACCTTAAGCTCAATATCGGCCCCGCGGCGATGGTGGAGACGCTTTTCGATGTTGCGTAAGCCCCACCACGTCCCCATCAAAAAGGAGAAGGGAATGACCATCACCAAGAGTTTAGCGAAACGATTCATTCCCTTAAGTTTAATCCTCGGGACGATTTTGCCAATTAGATTTCAAGGGTCGCCGGATCGAAGTCTACGAGAATTTGCGATCCCGCGGCCGGAATGTAGTCACCGTAGAACAGAATGCTATTGGCAGCGGCGTCGTAGACCCAACCACCCGACAGAGGTCCGGGGTTTTGATCTTTGCGCGGAATCAACTGACCGTTAATCTTGACGGTAATACTTTCTGGAATCGGCACCCGTTTTAAGAAGAACTGGGTCGACAGAGTCAGAATGTTGTTCGAAATAGCTTTAAGTTCTTCAGCAAAGTCGCCGCAAAGGCTGGCCACCATTCCGCCGGCCGCTTCGGCCATGGCTTGGTTGCGCTTGCCGTAAATGCGGCCACCGCCAGAGAGTTGGCTCAAGCAGGCTGAGTCGCCGTCTTTGATCAAAATTGAATTCACGCTAAAGCGTTTGGTCGCACCCGAGGAGCTGGTCAAAGTCTGAAAGTAATCCATGTATTTGGAAATGGTGTGATCTTTGGCTGAGTTGTAATAGGTATGTCCAGGATCGGTGTAAGCCGAGTACTGACCTTTAATGTATTCACTGCCGTTATGAGTAAAATCATCTTCGTCGCTCACCAGAATGACGGCGAAGAAGCTATCGGCCCGTAAAAAACCCGCGTTGCCGGGGTTAACCAGAGCCGTGCTAATTGAGTGCAGCGTGCGCTCGTCGCCATGGCCGGTGGTTCCCACCATGATGTTACCAATGAAGACGTCGGTCAAATTAGGGGTGGTGGGAGTGATCACCGCCGCCCCGCCCGCACTTTTAAACAACGAGATGTTAGGGTCGCCGGTAAACACCTGGCGATAGGCATCGGTGCCGATGACGGCGATCCGATAGTCAAAGCTGCGGGAAGCAAAATCACCAATAAAACTTTCGAAGTTATCGGCAATGTTTTGTTGTGAGGTGTGCATCGAACCTGAGTTATCGACGACCCAAAGCATATCGATCTTAGCTGAAACGGCCCCAGTATTTTGGAAAAATACCTCGGTGTCCGGAAGGATCGAAAAACTCGGCGACGTCTTGTCGCAACCTACAGTTAATAAAAGAACGGCGAAGCTAACGCCCCAAAAAGCGCCTGTTCTTTTCATGAGAAAGCCCCCTGTTCGGACCGGTGGTCCGTTAATAAACGTCCAACTTTTGGCAGGAACTTTATGAAATACAAATAGGAGCTTACATACCGAAGGTAAGAATATTATCGACGAAAGTCTGGATTTTTAAAGGGTGCAGCTCGGGTTGAGCCGCTCGCTCCGAAGTACCCAAGAAGTCAGCGGATTTTGTGGTGATGGTTGAAAATGAGAACTCTAATGCCCTGATATCAGAGGAGAAATAAATTTGACTGAAAGATCAAGAATTTCAGTTTTGAGTCATCTCTCGGCAGATTATGAGACGACCAGGGATTGGAATGCGTCAGTTCTTGTCGAATTCTCTGCCGCCTGAATTGCTGCGATGAGGGACCGACAAGTGGGTCTGCTCAGTTGCTCTCTCAAAATGAAATGGTAAGATGGGCCTATGAAATCATCTAAAAAAATTCGAGTGGGAATACTTTTTGGCGGTAAATCGGCCGAGCACGAAATCTCTTTGCTTTCGGCCCGCAATATTATTGATGCGATCGATCGCACCAAGTTTGACGTGGTCTTGGTGGGGGTCGACAAGCAAGGTCACTGGCATTTAAATGAGTCCTCGCAACTCCTTCTCGATAGTCAGAATCCTCGGCTGGTGCGACTGAACGCTGCGGGGAGCCCGGTGGCCGTCGTGCCAGGAAAGAATCAACGAGCCTTGGTAGCCGATGCCGGAGGGCTGGATGGTGTTGACGTGGTTTTTCCCATTCTACATGGCCCGATGGGCGAAGATGGTACGATACAGGGTTTGTTAAAGCTCGCGGGACTCCCTTTTGTCGGGGCCGATGTCTTAGGTTCGGCTGTCGGCATGGACAAAGATGTCATGAAGCGCTTGTTGAAGGAAGCGGGCCTGCCGGTTTTGCCGTGGGTGACCCTGACGCGCAAACAATCTCATCGCTGGGATGTGCAAAAGATCATGAAAGACCTCGGTCCGGTGGTTTTTGTTAAGCCCGCCAACATGGGGAGTTCGGTTGGAATTAGCCGAGTCACCCGCGTCGAGGATTTGGAGGCGGCGATCAAACTGGCCTTTCAGTTTGACCACAAGGTTTTGGTTGAAAAAGGCGAAAAGGTTCGCGAGATCGAAATCGCGGTGCTGGATGGGGAGCCTCCGCAGGCCTCAATTGCCGGTGAGATTATTCCCAAAGGAGATTTTTACTCCTATGAGGCCAAGTATGTGGACGAAAATGGAGCTGAGCTCGTCGTTCCCGCCCGGCTGGAAAAATCTCAAGTCAAAGAAGCCCAAGAGTTAGCGCTAAAAACCTTTGCCGTTCTTGAGGGTTCCGGTCTTGCGCGGGTGGATTTCTTTTTAACTCACGCTGGCAAGTACTACGTTAACGAAGTGAATACCATGCCCGGATTTACTCGCATCAGTATGTACCCAACTCTGTGGCGAGCGACGGGGATCGAGTACCCGGACTTGATCGAACGCTTGATCAATTTGGCCATCAAAAGGTGGCAGCGGGATCAAGAACTTAAAACAACCTGTTGAGGGTGTCTTATTCAAGGGACTTAGCGGATGATCGCGAGGTACCGACTAAGACCCAGCGTAGGTAGAATATTTTGTAGGTTCCTGTATAATTAAAAAAAGTGAACAACACCCTTCGTGTGATTTCGATATTCATTTTACTCCAAGTGGCTTTGGCCCAGGGCGAGGAGCTTTGGCAAAAAGAATTGCCAACAGCATTTTCTAAGTTCTTTAAGTTCATCCCTGTTCTTGATGATAAGGATGAACCGATCCCAGGGCGGGTCGCGATTGCAAAACTCAATGACGACCAGAATCTGCCCCCCAATATTGGGGTTTTAAAAGCCAAGCGGGCGTTTGGCTTTCAGGAGGATCAACCGACTCAGTTGGAGTGGGCAGTTTCTATTGATCAATGTGGGAAAAATCGGCAGATGAATTGCGCCGCAATGATGCAAAAACCGCAAGCGGTGAACAAGGCATTCTTACACCCCTATAGATCTTTTGTCTTGAGTCAAAAGCAACCGGAACTAAGTCGAATTCTCTTCTGCAATATGGGCTACGTAAAAGGTGTGACGAGTGTCGTTCAAATGAGCAGGGAGAAAATTCAACTTCATGACTGTGTGGAAATATCAAAGTCAAAATGTGACTCATGGAGTTCGTATCTCTCCCATAATCCTCATAATTATCAAAAAATTTTGGATGGAAACTGTTTGCCCATTGAAGATTGTCGAACTGAGATTACCAGTAATCGACAAGCCATGGGTCTCATCTTTTCCCCAACTCAAGACGCAGCCTTTAAACAGAAACTCATGTCAGTCACACAAGAGGCGACCGCTATAAGAGTGGAACCTGAAATTATCGTGAAGCCCTTTGGCACCGAGCCCACCAAGGCGAATATGGATGAACTGGTTGGCATGGCAAAAAGGTGTGTTGAATACTCTGCGCTTTTAAGAAGTCCCACCCATGCGAATGGGACTCCCGCCGCTCCTGTGGGAAAAGGTACCCCGGCATCCCCTTAATGGGTATGCCCTTTCAATTTTCAATGCCTAAAATAAATAAACGAGGTACCCCATGGTTCGCCGCTCGGTGGTCTTTCGTTCGAAGCCACCGTTAATTGAACCGGCCCGAATGATATACTCCCGCGCCAGTTCCAGGCGAAGATTGCGAGTGAGCCGGTAGGACACAGAAAAGCGGTGGCTCTGATAGCGATCTTCGTAATTGTCGCGGCGAGTGGAGGAAGTTTCTAAGCGCGAGCGACTGTTAATGGACGCCGACTGCGACATTTGTCCTTGATAGGCCAAGCGGAACCGTTCGTACTCCAAAGAGATCGCGGCTAAAACCGTGGAGCCAAAGCCGTAGTAATTTCCGCGCTTAGTGATGTTGCTAGGAAGGTTCTTGGGACCTTCCAATGAGTTATAGAAGGGTTCTAGCGAGTAACTCTTAACCATCGTAAAGTCGCCATAAAAGGCAAACTCAGCGCGAATTCGCATCCCTTTGTGGTAGACGGTGGCGTGCGCAATGGGGCCCAAGATATTGATTGTGCCATAGTAGTCTTCCGCAAAGTCAGGTCCATTGCGATCTCCATCGGTGCGCGAGCCACGGTCATTCCAGGTGATGGCCGAGCCAAGCCCAATCGCAAAGTCATAGCCTTGGAGTCGATTTTGTTCATCGCGTTTGACGTTTCGTTGATAGTAAACGCCGGCCACGGTCTGAGCGATCACGCGAAGATCAATGAGCCCCATGCTCTTATTGGCCTCAATGACAACTCGATTTAAGGCCGCGTCGATGAGTAATCCGTGTCCTTGACCTTCTTTGCCGTAGCCTGGAATCGTGATGACTTCCGATTGAAACCCGACGAGAGCTTCTTTGCTACTAGGCTGCGGTTGAAATGGTTTTTGGTGCTTTTCAAGACCTAGGTAAAAGCTAATTTCTGACCAGCGGGGTTTACTGCAGTCATCTTGCCCGGCGTAGCGGTCACCTTTTTTAAAGTGATCAATTCCGTGATTGAGTGCAACTCCGGGTGACAAAGTGTAGCCAACAATTTTGGCTCCCGTTCCGCCCTTGGCTAACAGGGCGCACGACGTTTGGTAAAAGGCTTCGCCCAGTACATAGCCGCCGACGGAAGTCATGACTTGATCATTAATCGAAAACACCTCGTGAAATTCGAGGAACTCCCACGCGGCCGAAGAAGCAAAGGCAATGAGAAAGGACTCGAGGTGATTGGCGCCATTGGCTCTGCCAATTTGATAGTAGAGCATGCCCGCAAACTCGTGTCCCACATTTGCCCACTTGTCGTTGTCATCAAAGCGGATGGCTTCGCCGTTAAGTTTCTTTTGAAAACCTTCCTTCACTCCGTAGTCAAAGTCCTGCTTGTTGAAGACTAAGTTTTTGTAGTAAATCGCCAAGCCGGCGGACAGCAAAACTCCTAATTCGATTCCTGCCCGAACGTAGTTGGCTTTGCGCGAACTTTCGCCCGCAAACAATTCCACGGCTCGATTGATCGTAATGTCTTCCCGAGTCGTTTGGTCAGTGAACTGCCTCGTCTTGTCGTTAAATCCAATGGTCGTGGACTCGGCAAGCCCATTGAGAAGGAGAGCTGCTTTAAAGTAATCCTCATGAGCGGCATAGATAAAAAAGTTGTAAAGGGCCCGTTCAAAGCCATCTTTTTGAGTGACCTGAGGCGAGGGGCCACTCAATTGTCGATCAGCAAAGCGGACTTCAACGCTTTTAAAGTCAGCCGCATTGGTTTGGTGCCAGTTATTGATGTCGAGACTGATCGTGCCATCGGTGAGCTTCATGATGCGTACGTGGTAGTCAAAGCGAGGGCGCAGCTGACTGAGTTCAGAATCCAGAAAGTTTGCCGAAGAAAAGCGCCGACAACTCATGTTCATCGGTTGGTCGCTCACGCTGTTGCCGATCAGATGGACCTGGCGGCAAATCTCCCGCTCCCAAAGTGAGGCAGAGGAGCCATTCATATCGGAGACTGAGATCAGAATCTCAGGGGTCCTGGCCAGCGCCGGACAGGCGAAGAACCAGGCGAATACGAGAGTTGAAAGCACTCGGATCACAAAAGCTCCGCAAATGATAAGGATTAGGGGCCGGTTTCTTCTATGCAACCGATGGGCCCAGAAGGCCAGAATTAGATCAAAACTAGGGGCCGACAAACTGTCATAAGCCTAAACAGTCTGCCGATTCTGGTCCCTTGAAGTCCAACTGTGACTGGGGGAGTAGCCGGAGCGGTTATTGGCAAACGGCCAGCTTAAAGCGGCATTAAGAGGCCTTCTTCGGCCACAAAATCAACGAGAGTCAAACAGGTCAGGAGTCGCTCGGGATTGAAAAACTGCGACACCCGGGCTTCGCCATCAAATAGCCCGACATCGAGTCCGCGCCAACTAATGGGAATGCAGATTTCGCTCGAAACTTCGGGGTCACACTCGTAGTAGGGTGCCCCCTCACGCTTGAGTTGTTCGATATCTTGGGCGAGAACCGGTTGTTGCTCCAAAAAACATCGCGAGTTGTTCGAGCGCCGGGCAAAACCGGGCGACAGGGGAAACAGCGCTCGGCTCGGTGCGCCCCAATAACAAATCTTCACCAGTGAGGGGGAGCCGGCCTCGTGGCCGTAGTCATCATCGATGTAAGTTGGAATTTGTGGTTGATCAATTTTTTGATAAAGACCCACCCAATCCAGACAGGTTTTTTCTTTGACCCAGTGGAGGGCGGTGTAGAGGCGGTTGAGGCGAGTTAAATGCGCCTCCTCTTGGAGCTCCACGGCCCAGCGAAGTTCGAAAGGATTTTGTACCATCCCGACCCCGCAGGTGAGGCCGTCTTCAACCCGGGGCACCCGATACTGGTGGGGGGCTTCTAACTGTTGTGCGGCCAAATAATGGGATAGCTCCAGGCGCTTCTCACTGATGGTGGTCAAAAACCCCATTTCATCCCAAGTGCCGCCCAATTGTTCGACCAAGGGTCGCGCGAACTTTATCATCCTGGCTCTCCAGGGCACGCCACTTATTAAATTAATTGGTTGCGGCCCTGACAAAAGTTAGAGCATCCTAAGGATATTGGCAAGGAGGTCTGGAGTCATGTTGAGGCAGGTTTGCATCAGTTTTGTCGTCGGGTTGCTGGTCCCAAGTTGCGCCGGAGTGCCGAGCACTCACCATCAGAGTGAACTCAGTGAAACCGAACGAGCCGAGTATTTACGTAAAGGTCAGCAAACGGCGATGAGTCTTAAGAAGGATCTCGTCAGCGAGTTGACTGCAGCGATTTCCCGCGGGGGACCTGTTCAAGCCATTGCGGTGTGCAAAGACAAGGCCGCCGAGATCACTCAAGCGGTAGCAAAACAAGGAATTCGTATTGGGCGAACCAGTTGGAAGTTGAGAAATCCTGCCAATCAAGGTCCTCCCTGGACTCAAAGTGTAATGGAAGGGTGGAAGACCACACGGCTCAACACACCTTCTCCTGCGCAAGTCATGGTCACTGAGGATGGAAAAATTGGCTACGTCGAGCCTCTTTACACTCAACCTTTGTGTGTTAATTGTCATGGGGTCGACTTAAAGCCAGAAGTCAGCTCTCAACTCAAAAAGTTGTATCCCCAGGACCAAGCCACCGGATTTCATGCCGGTGACCTGCGGGGTGTGTTGTGGGTTGAGTTTGACCGGTGAGGGACCTCCAAGGGTCTCTCTCGCCGCACCCGCTTATGGGCGCGAGGGAGGAAGGCGACTCCCGTAGGGCTGTTTGCCAGCCTTAAAGCTCCCCATGGGTCCAATATGATCCGCCATACGCTGAAGTTCCAGAACACCGTCGCGTAAAAAACCACTGGCGGAAAAATACCCGGCGCCAGGGACCGTTCCAGAACCAACGGCCGAACTGGGTTGTCCCTCCATCCAAATCTCGCCCGTTTCGGCGAAGTAAATGACATCAGCCCACCGATCGGAGTTGATTTCCATGTTGTTCAGATGAACGCGCGCTTTGAGTTTGACGGATCCTTCCACCGGATCGTCGACCAGATAAATTCGAATGCGGAGTTCGGACTTCATGACCCCCGCCGGTTCAACAACTGTTCCGGTGTAATCACCAAGCAAGGGAGCATAAAAGCGCGCCAATCGCTGGCGCAGATCGGTTAAGTCGCGCTCGCTGGGTGCCAGGACCATGCGGCTCGTACGTTGAGCATTAATTTCGCCAACCACACCTGAGCGAA
The DNA here is from genome assembly GCA_020850475.1 of Bdellovibrionales bacterium. Taxonomy (GTDB): domain Bacteria; phylum Bdellovibrionota; class Bdellovibrionia; order Bdellovibrionales; family UBA1609; genus JADZEO01. Next base: position 47,284 of record JADZEO010000119.1, read on the forward strand.
TTCGGTACTGGGTGTTGATCATCTGTCCATTGACGATTGATCCAGTGAGAGCCGCGCGCAAGGCATTGGCACCGTTGGAGGGGACGGTGGCCATTGAGCCCAGCTCCTGGCCGGTGTAAACCATTTCGAAAAATCCCGATTTTTCATTGTAGGAAACTTGAAAAAACTTATCGTCAGTGGCGAGAATGGCATCTTTGCGGCGGTACTGCCCGATCAGCTCGGGGCGGGAAGCCAAGCGACCGTCTTCATTGCGGCCGCCAAAATTCGAAATTGAAAAAAGCTTGATCTCCACTTCGTAGCGATCAGTCTCCACTCCTTCGGAGTTGCGCTTCACGAGGGTGCCTTCATAGACGCCTTCAACTTGCTCATAGATATTGAGGACCCGCTGGCGATTTTCGTCTGGAACATCCTTGTCGGGAGTTAAGCCGACATCGCAGCCAAACAGGGCCAGAGCCAGGAAAACCGGTAAAATGGACTTAGATTGTGAGATCATGTTGGTGATCCTCCAAACGTGAAAGGGAAGCTGAGGAAGGAGAAACGGTTAGGTCATTCGTAAGAGCGGGCAAACTTGAGTCCGTCATCGCGAATCGACTAAAATAAGCGCCAAAGCGTTGATGGAGCCAGTTTTCAATGTCGATGATGATGGCATAGCCACAGGGAATCCATACGAGAGTCAAAAAGGTTCCAGCGGCAAGGCCCCAGGCGAGAGCCAAGGTCATCGGCACCAGCATGCGCTCGTAGCCTCCCCAACCATAAGCGGTGGGGATAAGGCCACCGACCGTCGTAAGCGACGTCACCATGACGGCGCGCAAGCGATCGCTCGAGGAGCGAGCGAGAATGCCGACTAAGGTGAGTTCAGGATGATCGAGCCGCATCTCGTTGATGTAACTCACGAGCACAATGGCTGAGTTGACCACCACGCCAGCGAGCCCAATGGTGCCAATCATGGCGAGAAAGCTCAAGGGTTTGCCATGCAGAAAAAACGCCCAACAAACACCAATGAGTCCTAGTGGGATACTCGTGAGGACCAACAAGGAATGAGAAAAACTGCGGTACAAGACCACTAAAATGGCAAAAATTCCGATGAGTGAGAGTAAAAGGGCCTGGCGAAGCGAGGTCATGGACTCCTGAGTGCTTTCTTGTTCGCCGCCAAAGGTCGAGGACACGGCCGGGTAGGTGGAACTGAGGCTACCAACAATTGCCTGGGCTCGCTGGTTCAGCTCGAGCGAAGTAATCTGGGAGGGAACGACTCCACTTGAAACATTGATCGAGCGCTTAAAATCATAGTGCTTGCGCACGGCCGGTCCTTCGGTTTCGTCAATGCGAACCAACGAGCTCAACGGAATGAGCTTACCGGTGCGTTCCATGATGGTCGTGTCCCGCAGCGCTTCGAAAGTCTCACGATGCTGGTCATCGTAGCGCACCCGCAAATCAAAATCGTCTCCGTCGAGGCTGAGTTCCGAAGCAATCGCTCCCTGGAGTGCCGTGCGTAAAGCCATGCCGATCGTTTGGACATCGAGATTGAGTCCAGCAATGATGTTGTGATTGGGAACAATTCGATACTCGGGGCCGCCACGCACTTCATCACTTTCGACATCGACGACGCCCTCAATCTTAGCCAGTCGCTCTTGGAAGCTCGTGACCATCCCTTTGAGTTGCTCGTAGTTTTTGGAGCGAAAGGTGGCGCTAAGAGCAGCACCCACCGGCGGGCCATGGCGCGAGACTTCAAATGACAACTGTTCCAGCTCACCTTTGTTGATGGTGCGCAGTTTTTGCAACGTCTCCTGAGGATCCAAAGTGCGGGCCGCTTCGGGAGTTACGGTGATCACCATCATCCCCACATAATCGCCGGTCACAGAACTCTCGCTGCCCGAACGCCGGGACACTCCCGACCGAGCAATCACGTAGTCAATGGCCTCAGAGCCGATCATGGTTCGGGCTTCTTCACTCAGACGCTTGGTAATCGCATCCATCGACTTTAAATTGGTCGTGATTGGCGCGGTGTAAGAGGCCACATATTGCTCGACATCTTCGGCGGGAAAGAGTTCAAAGCGATTGCCAAAGACGGCAACTGCAAAGCTCGACAGGAGGAGTAGTCCAAGGCCACCCGCGACGGCATAACGGCGCGCCACGCAGACGGACATGGTGCTTTCAAATTTTTGCTTGAGCGGTTCAAACCAAGTGCGTTTGGGGTTCGTCGCCGAGTCGGATTTGGGCTCCGTTAACAAACAAAACTGGAGTCGACTGGGAAGCAAGAAAAAGCTCTCGATTAAACTCATCACCAGAGAAATCGTCACCACAATCGGAATCCAGCGAATAAACTGGCCCATAACCCCTTTGGTCACGAGCATGGGCAGGAATGCGGCGATGGTGGTGAGAACCGTCGCTGAAAGAGGCATCCAAAACTGGTGCCCGGCTTTAACGGCGGCCTGGTTGCGAGGCATTCCCCCGGCTCTGAGGCGGGCGTAGTATTCACTAATGACGACCGAGTTGTCGACCAACATCCCGATGGCAATGACGAGTGCGAGCATCGTGATGTTATTAAAATTGACTCCAATCAACGGCATGATGGCGACCGTACCGAGGGTGGCCAGCGGCAAACTGAGCGAGGTCAAAAAACCCAATGTTCCGGGTAAAAAGAGCAGCAAAATCACTAAGACTAAAATCAAGCCCTGAAGGGTATTGCTGATAACAATATTGAGGCGCTCGGCAATCCGCTTGGCTTCATCGTTGTAATTAATCAGGGTGAAGCCAGGAGGCAATTTATCGCGACGAAAATCTTCAAGTCGTTTCTTGAGGCGATCGACCACCCGAATGGCATCGGCGTCAGCCCGCTTGGTTACGGTGAGGAGGGTGGCGGGTTCGCTATTGACCCGAACTAAAACGCTGGTGTCTTCCATGCCGTCGACCACTTCAGCCACATCCCGGATGCGGACGTTCTGGCCATCGAAGTTGCCTCGAACGATGATGTCACCCATTTCTTGGGCCGAACGACTTTGTCCAGTGACACGAACCAGACGTTGGTTGTCGATCGTTCGAATAAAACCCGCGGGGATGTTTTGGGTGCGCCGTTTGACGGCATCAACCACTTCGCTAATTCCCACGTGCAGAGATTGCATCAACTGCGGTTTAAGTAAAATTTGAAACTCACGTTCGCGATATCCACTCAAGACCACTTCGGCGACGCCCTTTTCGTCTTCGAGCAGGAGCCGCAGGTCGTTGGCCATGCGATCTCTTTGTCGCGAATCATTGGGGCCAACCAAAGCCAGTTCAACGATGGGAATTTCTTTGGCGTTGGCAATTCGCACACTGGGTAAGTCCTTGATGTCGGAGGGCAGGCCGCGAACCCGTTGAATCGCCCGATGGATTTCGTCTTGAGTCGTCTGGGTACTGCCATGATCCAGATCTAAACGGACCACAATGTCGCTTTTGCCTGTTCCCGACACAGATTTAATATCTTTAACTCCTTCAATACTGCGGAGCTCTTCTTCGATCCTGGTCGTCACCTGATCTTCGACTTCCTCAGGGGAGGCGCCCGGATAAAAGGTGGTGATCGAGACACGGGCAAAGTCAACGGGGGGACGAGATTCGCGTTTGATGAGATTCATCCCCAAGAGGGCCATGAAAACAATGAGGCCGGTCAGCAGCCAACTCAGTTTGTAGTTATCGACAAAAAAAGCAAAGACCGCCTTCATGGATTGTTCCCTTGACGGCCCGAGACTCGTGGTGAAAAGCCCGCAATCAATTCGTCGCGCAAGGAAGCTAACTCGTTAAGGGCAATGTGGTAATCGCCAATCGCGCGCGAGCGCTTGGTTTGGGCGGCAAAAAAAGCATTGTAAGCCAAGATCACATCGCTGATTGAGGAGCGGCCCTGGCGGTAGGAACGCTCAAGTTCTCGGACCGCCTTTTCACGCATGGTCACCATTCGGGCGGCACTTTCGGCAATTTGAAACTGGGCCTGCGCGTGGCGCTCGCTGGCCAGCAAGTCGGTGCGCATGGCATCGCGCTTACGTTCCAAGGCAATTTCAAAGCGACGCTGTTCGGCCGACTTAAAACTGACCTCACCTTGGCGGGCTCGGCCTTCAAGAGGAGTCGAAAACTGCAAGCCGATAAAATAGGTGGGGCGGTTCAGACCGGCCATTTCCGCAAAGGCATCGGAGGGCTGGTCTTCCACCCCGGTAAAGCGAGACTCACCGACCAGATCCAATTGGGGGGCCTGACGTGACTGCGAATACTGTAAGTCCGCCTGGGCCATGCGCAGTTCTCGCTCGGCAATTTGATAGGGGCGCAGGGTTTCAACGGATTTTTTTTCGAGGTTCGGCAGGGCAGGCAAAATCGCCTCGGTTGCAAAGGCGACTTCTTGCGCCGGTTCGTAGCGCAACAGCACCAGAAGATTGTCCACTGCCGAGAGATAGTCAAAGGAAGTGATTTTGACTCGCTGAAATTGTTCTTCGTATTCGGCTTGAACTCGCGACAGCTCGCCGGGGTTGGTAAAGCCCACGCGATCTTTGCTGCGAACAACACTGACCAGGTTTTCATAGCGTTCTTTGGCCGCAATACTCTCCCGCAGATTTTCCTGAGCGACATAGGTGGACCAAAACTGCTTCATCGCCTCAACGAGACTGGCTTCGAGACCTTCAAGACGCTCCAGTGAAGCATTTTTAAGTAAATTTTCGGCCCGGTCGAGACGGGCTCGGGTGGCCTTGCCGAAGGCGTTTTTCCAAAGATTTTGACTGATCTTGAGGACCATTTGGTCCTGAGTTTGAGCTTCGGGAAGATTCAAGTTTTGCGCAAACGTACTGAGTTCACTCTTTTGTGACTGTCGATCAAAGCCGAACTCGACGTGAGTTCCCGAAACCAAAGATTTGCCAAGACTCAGGCCCATCCCGAAACTTTGATCTTTGAGATTACTCATTCCGGAGAGGCTTTCAGCCCGGTCCTCGGTGAAGTTGGTACTTACCCCGAGCCGCCAATCGAGCTCTCCCAGGCTTTCAAAAAGTTCTCGTTCTTTTTTTTGTTCCTCAAGTGCGAGCTCCTGAGTGCGCAAGCCTTGCGCCAGAACCCGATCCACCACCGTCTGAGGGGAAAGTTTCAGCGGCTCGGCCTGACTGCTACTAACTGTTAACATTAAGGTCAGAAGAAGGAGCGAAGTGGCAATCATTGACCGCGCCCCCAGTTAACTCCCACCAAGAAGTTTTGCTCCCCAAGGTCAACAACCGAGCGAGCCGCAAGCGAGCGCCGCTGTTCCAACATGGCCTCGAGTGACCATTGGCCTACCAAAAAGAGCCGCGCGCCAAGACTTGCGGCCGCATACCATTCATTTTTCGAAAAAGTCGCCGAATCACTCCGACTGGTCTGAAAATTCAAGGCCTGCCCGGCGGAGAAACCAGCCGCGAGTTCCAGCTGCTGAGATCTTTGCGGTCGCAGTCCCATCCTGAGGCCCGCCGAAGTCAGCAGCGTTGAGAGGCGAGTTTCCTGATAGCGGAAACCAGTCGCAGTGGTAAGGTCCACATCTTGCCTGGAGTAAGAACCCTGGAGAGTCACTTGCGGAAGCCAGGTACCCCATGGATGCGTCACTGAATTCAGGTGCCAGCGTCCCTCGAGACGAAACAGCGGTGCGGCATCTAGGTCGGCGAGGGGGTAATCGCCCAACCCTCGTCGGGAGCCAATTCCGCCGGGTTTAAAACTTTGCGCGAAGAGGCCCAAACTCCAGCGTGAGGTGAGGGCTTCACGCGCCGTAATGTCTTCGCGAATGGCAACGGTGGCGGAGGTTAAAACGGGTGGACGGCCGGTGGGCGGAGCGAGCTCTCGTTCGGCCTTTTCGAGGTAGGACGCCGGCGCCGTTGGAGTTGAGGTGTTCGCCCCGGCCGGAGCGGCCGCAAGGGTCCAAACAAGAATGGAAATAAATAGCCCTACGCGCGAATCAGTGTTCTGTCCCCGTCCCATCCCAGCCCCCAAAATGAGTAGCGCACTTGTACCTAGTTTTGCGGGGGAATTGCAAGGTTCTTAGAGCCTAAACGAGCCTCGTTGCGGTGAGCTCTTTCGAGTAAATTATATGGCGCATCATTGAGTGCGACGGGCATTTTCAAGAGCGATTTGTTCCAGCAGTGACTCCGCTCGATCAAACAGGCGTTGGGCCTCGGCCGGAGAGGAGCCAAAGGCGGTCAGCCCGACTTTTCCTACCGCCGGGATTGCCGCCAGCATGTGAAACTTAACGCCGCGATCAAGCTTGGGATCAAAAGCCAGTTGACGGTATTCGGGATGCTGAGTGAATCGCGCCCATAAGTTCTCGAGGTTTTGCCCTTTGAGACTTTCGCGAACGAAGTTATCCGTCATCACATAGTAGAGTTTGCGGCCAGTGGTTCGAGAAACCAATCCGCCGCGAGCAGGATCATAAACGGCATTGGCTAGAATGGCGACGGTTTCGCGGGGATGAGTGGTCCCGCCTTCGCGGATATTGGCTTCGCCAAAGACAAAGTCAACGTCACCGTTGGAGTGGCGGACTTCAAAAAAATCGAGGGCGATGCGGCCGACCACCCCATAGCGGGCTAGGGTGCTGGCATAAGCCACGGCATAATCGGTGAGTCGCTGCACGACTTGGGGGTCATCGTAGGAGGGTTGACGGCTTCCCTTGTAAGTTGGCCCGTCGAGAATTTGCATATGAGTTGAGAGGACGTCAATTTTTCCGTTGCCGTTAATTTGAAGTTGTACGCTGGGCGCTTGTTGATGAGTGACTCCTAGCTCAATCACCGCACCATCGGTGCGAATCCGGGCAAAGAGTGAGTCCCAGGTTTTGCCCCTTTGCTCGAGGGTTTCGAGATGTCGACGAATTTTGTGCTGCCGTAAAGCGGGATCTTGATCGAGAGTCAGATTGAGTTCTTTAAATTTAATTTGAATGATTCCTTCTCCGCTGGTCCCGTAGTTGGTCTTGAGCCACGCGCTGCCTTGCCCTTGCGCCGAGATAAAGAGTTGATCCACCGCTTGAGCGATCGACTCGAGACTCCGAAGGTTATTAAAGCCCGACGGGAACGGGATGTGGGCCTCGACCGCAATTTCGCGGTTGCCTGATTTTGAGTTCAAATAGGTGAGGGCTTCATGCATTCCCGTCACGGCAATGCCGAGGGTTTGACCGAGTAAAGCCAGGCTGGTTTCACTAATAAATCCGTGCAAAACCGTGTTTTGTGCTGAGAGATCTTCGCCCAGGGCTTGACGAACCAGATTGCGAATTTGCCTTAGGACCTGTGGGCTACTTTGAATTTTATCGGAGAGATATTCCATCCCCGGACGATTCAGCGGGAGATAGTGAATGCGATTTTGAATACCAGTGAGTTCACGCGGACTGAGCCCCTCAAACAAGTGAGCCAAGGCGGTGGCGGGCACCGGTTGCGAAGTGATGAGGAGCACATGGAGCTGCGGATCGCGCAAGGTCCTTAA
>JADZEO010000120.1 GCA_020850475.1 Bdellovibrionales bacterium
CTGTTACCAGATTTGCAGTGACGACAGGCGAGATTACAAAGACTCGAAAAACGGACGACGAAAGAGATCAAACCAGGCTCATACTTAAAATCCACATTGTAGCGGCGAAGGTAGTCGATGTATTCGGTCCTCCGACTCGTCGACCCCATGTACTCGCCATTGGAGCAATGCCAGCATTCGGCGGGCCACTCATCTCGCCTCAGCTTATTTCTGAGGTTTTCAACGGCCGCCCCATTAAAGGCCTCTTCCAAGTCGGTGCGAGCGATGTTGCCAAAGGCACCGTAATAAACACAGCAGGGACGCAATTGCCCGCGCGCTCCGATCTCAATCGAAACCCAAGGGGCGGGGCAAAAGGTGGGTTTTTCATAATCACTCTTGCTCATGGTCTCTAGCTTTCATCCATTAAATCCGCAAACTCGGGACATAGTAGCCGAAAATCTTCACCTCGGCGCTCATCCAGAATTCGTGTAAATCGACGAAACTCTGGCAGCAAGTGGGTTTTGTCTTCGCTATTCATATAACGACAAAAGTGATTCCAGTTCTTTGTCACGATCGCAAACTGATGTGGCTTTTCCCAAAGTAAGTCCATCACCATTTGCTTTTTATCCTGAGGTAAGACCGTGATCGAAAGGTGATCAGGGATGTGAGCGTGCGTTGGATTAAACCAGCTCCGCTCACCAAACGGAGCGCTATAGTACTCATTGACTGCGTCAATCCACCACTGGGTCAGATCGACGACATTGAGCACATTGTATATCGTGATCGTCGATCTTAGTCCCACACGGGCGTCGAAGTCCTTGTGTAGCTGAAGGAATCGTTTGGTCACCCTCTCAATTGTATCCCACTTGGAGGGATTCCGCTGGTACTCGATAAACTTGCCCGTTCCATCTAGGCTTACCGCAAACTCGACGTAGTCAAATTGCTGCCAAAGCGCTATCAATTCATCATCGGGTTCAACCATCAAATTAGTTGAGTAATTTAGATAGATCTTTTTGGGATCGAGACGTTTAACAACTTCTCTAAGAATATCTTTGTACTCGTTGATCAGAAGTGGCTCTCCGCCCGTGAACTTGATGTGCCTAAGTGTCGGGACTAAGATATTGTCCAGATTGAGCGGGGGAGTTCGTTGCAAGTTCCACAAAGGATCCGCGGTCCCATACAACGCTACCCAGTCGTCTTTTAACTTCGCCGACAGCTCCGGAAAACACATTCGACACTTTAGGTTGCACAAATTACTCGTGGCAAATTCAATCCACCGCAATTCAACGACCGAGGGATCTATGCCCTTCATGATTTGGTCACTGCGATTGTAGATCTGCCGGATACTCGCCGCCTTGCCTGCATCTTCTTCTTCAAAACACTTGGCACAATCGGGGTCTCGAATGCCCTTGTCTAAGCGACCGCGGATTCCTTGCATCACCGGATGTTCCTTGAGGAGGAAGTCAACTGAGTGATGGTGAATTGAAAAGTCGGCCGGCCGAGAGCCGGTATGGCGAAACAAGTAGCGATTGCAGGGGTTCACCAACCCGCCGGGGCGAATCTGCAACTCCATATGAGTAAGGCTACAGTAGGTATCTGCAACCTCTTTACCGTTAATATTCACTCGCCACCACTTCCCCGGGTCGTACTTCAAGGATCTCCGCCAGCTCCGGTAAGGCCCTGGAAAAATTTTGACCGCGCAGTCGATCCAAATCTCGAGTCACCCTTAGAAATTGCCCGAACTGTTCCGAATGGTCCTCGGCCCACATAAACTCTACGACTGCCTTGATAAAAGTTGTGTAGGCACTTACAACCCGCTCGCCTTTTGCTTGACCTCGACTGAGCGCTTCTAACTTTCGAGCAGAATGTGTTAGGTGATGCTCAAGCTTTTGCTTGATGGGCTCGGGAAAGACTTGAACGGTGTAATATTTGGGATCGCGCAGAATGTGCGGAACCATAATGTCCTTATCGCCGGCACGCACCGGGCTCTTGAGCTCGAACCCCATTCTCCATTCATACAATTGCGGCAGATAGTAAACATTCAACGCCTGAACCGTCGGCTGAATCCAGAGATCAATCGGTGAGCCAATCGAGTTGAGTTTTAAGAAATTCCGTTCGACTACGTCCCAACGACTCGGATATCGAATGTAATCGTTGACCCGACCAACTCCATCAATACTGGCACTCAATCCAATTCCACCAAACTCCAGCCACTTTTCGACCAGCGGCTGAGGCAATACCGTCAAATTCGAAGCCATTTCAATTCGCACTTCACTGGCACGGCCTCGAGCGATGAGATGGTCCAGCAATTGGAAGTGCTCTTCGATCAAAAGTGGCTCTCCGCCCGCAATGTAAATGTAATGAATTTCGTCCAAAATCGCCTCAAGCCGATCCCAGGAAAGCTGCTTTGAGGGCCAAGCATAGGACACGTTCTGCGTGGTCAGTTGGCCGTCAGCCCCAGGCACAATTTCCACTAACTTTCCATATTCGTAATATTGTGAACCCCAAAGAGCGACATGATCTCCGAGCCACGCCGACGAGGAACGAGGGTGACACATCCGGCATTTCAAGTTGCACTTGGTGCCAAGACGCATATCCAATCCCAATACGGGCTGGCCCGATCCGATAAAACTTCCGTCGGCAGCAGTCATGGCACGAGCATGGGACTCTGAAAACACCGCCGCCCATCGACGCATGTCCGTTTGGCGGCGCGAAGTCAAGCCAGCAGCTTCCTCCGTTCGACAATTCTCACAGGTCTCCGGCCATTCGCCTGCCAAAAACTGAGCGCGCATTTTGCGGAGCTCAGCAGAATTGCGAAAGTCATGAAGGTCGTGGGTTTCGATGTTCATCGTCGCACCGTCTGCGGATCGCACGACACCCTTGGCTTGAACTTGGTGACAACAAACTCGGTAATCACCGTTGGTTCGAACATACTGAAACATCCATGGCAAAGGACACCAAGTAGACATCCAAACATTTTGTCCCAGGCTCATTCTCTGGTCCAACACTCAATTTGCCGCCTTGCGCCGCCCTAGGGGGCATTAACGCTGCATATCTGGCATAACAACGGCTCTTAGCCTTGAAGGTCTCGGGGCTCGACTTGTCAGTTAAATGATTCAGGACGCATAATAGCCCAATGTCTTCGTTCCTACTTTGCCTCAGTATCCTCCTCGGCCCTCGGGTTGGAATGACCGAACCCCCAGCTTCGGACTCGAAGAAAATTGTTGTCCTCGGCGACTCGATCGCCGACGGCTTTGGCGTGAGTAAGGCCCAGGCCTACCCAGCGGTCCTTGAGGGCCTCCTTAAAGAGAAGGGCTTTCGAGTCACGGTCGTGAACGCAGGCATTTCGGGGTCAACGACGGCCAGTGCACTTTCGCGCCTCAAGTGGCAGCTGCGCGACAAACCCCACTTGCTGATCCTTGAGCTCGGGGGCAATGACGGACTCCGAGGGGTGGCGGTTTCCGCCTCTAAAAAAAACCTCAGTGACACGATTGAGCTCGCTAAACAAAACGGCATCCGCGTCCTTATCGCGGGCATGAAGCTTCCGCAAAACTACGGCGAGAAGTACCGAGCCGAGTTCGAGTCCATGTTTCGCGAGCTAGCGCAAAAACATCTCGTGGGACTTGTGCCCTTCCTGCTCGAAGGTGTCGGTGGCAAGCCGGAGTACAACCTCCCTGACGGAATTCACCCTAACGAAAAAGGTCATGCGCTCATTGGGGCACACCTTCTTCCCTTTGTAGAAAAGGAGCTCTGATGCTCGACGTTTCCCATTTGTCCAAATCCTATACCCAGGGATCTCTCAGGGTTGAGGCTCTCGCCGACGTCAGTTTCTCGTTGAAATCGGGGGAAACCTTGGCCGTTGTGGGGCCTTCGGGAAGCGGCAAAACGACTTTACTGTCACTACTCGCCGGACTGGAGTCTGCGACCAACGGCAAAGTTGCAGTTAACGGCCAGAATTTGTTTTCTTTATCCGAGCATGAACTGGGTCTATTTCGTTCGCAGCAAATTGGCATTGTCTTTCAGCAATTTCACCTCATGCCGCACTTGAGCGCGCTCGAGAACGTCAGTCTCCCTCTCGAAATTCAAGGCGACGCCCAGGCACTGACCAAGGCGACAGAAGCCCTCAAAGCCGTAGGACTTGACCATCGGCAGAATCATCTCCCCCGCGAGTTGAGCGGCGGTGAATGTCAACGCGTGGCCATCGCACGAGCCATTGTGGTTCGCCCCAAGTTACTCTTGGCCGATGAGCCGAGTGGAAATCTCGACGCCGACACCGGTTCGACTGTTATGGATCTTATTTTTCAATTGGTTAAATCGAATGGAATGTCACTGGTGTTGGTCACACACAACCAGGATCTCGCCGCTCGTTGCGACAGACAAATTCTCTTACGGGGCGGACGAGCCCAGTGATCAAGCTCTTGTTCTCCGCATTTAAAGAGTTCCGTATTCAAAAGAAACTAACGCTGCTGTTTGTCCTCAACTTAGCACTGGGCTTGAGCGGCTTTATTGCTCTCAATACCTTTCGCAACTCCATCGAAAACTCGCTCAGTTTGCGCTCTCGAGCGTCTTTGGGCGCTGACTTCGGGCTTAGCTCAAGGCGCCCACTCTCGCCGGAAGTAATTGCCACCACGGCTTCGACCTTGGGCTCATCAACTCCAGCCAGTAATATGGTCGAGATCTATTCGATGGTTTCGTCTCTCTCTCAACAAACCTCGAGGCTGATTCAGATTCGAGCCATTGACGCCCGTTACCCGTTCTACGGAGACTTTCACCTTCGCCAGGCCGGAGTGCAGTCCAACGGCCCAGAGCGCACGCTCCATCGGGGCCAAACCGCCTGGGTCTATCCCGAAGTATTACTTCAACTCAATGTGACCGCCGGTGATCAGATTCGAATCGGTAAGGCTGACTTTACCATTGCCGACGTTATTGAGAGTGACCCAGCCGCTGGAATTTCAACTAGCATGGCACCTCGAGTGTACATTGACATAAAGGATTTGCCCGCCACCCAACTCGTAACTCCAGAAAGCCTCGCTTGGTATTCCACCCTCTATCACTTGCCGGATCGGACCGACGCCGAATTGACCGATTTCGAACTCAAGTTAAAGCGCCATCCGGCAATCGAAGGAGACCTGCGTGTTTACTCCCATCGGACTTCGAGTGAACAGATGGGTCGATTACTTAACTATCTCAATGACTACCTCGGCCTGGTCGCGCTTGCGGCCCTGTTCCTGTCCGGAGTCGGCGCCGTCTTTCTATTTCGATCCTACTTTTCTTCAAAAATTTACCAAATTGCCATCCTCCTCTCTCTCGGCGTGACACCCAATCGAGTCATTGCCGTCACGCTCTGTCAGGTTGGATTCTTGGGGTTGCTCAGTGCCTTGCCCGCGATCGTAATTTCTTTTCTCGTAGTTCCTGCCATTACCTCGCTCACTCAAAAGCTCTTGCCCATTTCGCTCGACGTCCATTTTGGGATAGTGACTCCTCTGATTGCCATCGCCTTAGGTCTCTCCGTCGGTGTCTTGGTATGCCTACCAATCGCTCTTCAAGTCCGAAGACTCAAGCCCAACATTTTGCTACGCGGAGAACTGGCGGTCAGTGCCCATCGCCTCAACTGGCTGTCATTCCTCGGGTCGTTGCCAGCATTGATGGGCTTTTGGATTTTGGCCCTATGGCAGGCCCATTCATTTTTGGTTGGCTCGCTGTTCACCTCGCTTTTTCTCGGGGCGGGCTTCCTGCTCGGAATCACTGGTTTTGCACTCTTAAAGATGATTGACCAATTATCAGGTCGTTTACCACGGCTGTTCCGATTGGCTTGCCGCGACCTTGCTCGCCACCCACTGTCCTCCGTTGCGAGCTTTCTCTCCTTAGGATTGGGGCTACTTCTACTCAATCTGGTACCCCAAATTCAAGCCAGTCTTGAGGGAGAGCTCAAACATCCAGACCAATCACGTCTGCCCAGCTTATTTCTGTTCGACATTCAGGAGGACCAGCTCTCTCCGCTTCGAGCGATTGCTGAGGAGTTTCAGACTGAACTTGGCGAAGTCACCCCCCTCATTCGGGCCCGACTGGTTAAGGTGAACTCTCAGGAATTTGAAAAGGATATCGGCGGAAAGACCTTTAGCCGAGAAGACGAAAGAGAAGCGAGCTTTCGAAATCGCGGTTTTAATCTCACTTACCGCGAACGACTCTCGGATTCGGAATCGATCGTCGATGGGCGCGACTTTACCGGGCCCTTTGACGAATCCCAGGGAAAGGTCCCAGA
>JADZEO010000121.1 GCA_020850475.1 Bdellovibrionales bacterium
AATTGGGGCGAGCTCTAGTCAAAAAGTAGCAGGCACCTTTCGGTCAACTCCGCACTCCAAAGCGGTTACCAGAAGTGTAGCGACGAAGGCCGGTGTGGAACACCCAAATTGTGAAGGCGAAGTAAGCGATTGTTCCAAAGATGATCGCGGCGACATAATCCCAGCGGAACTCGCGCAGCACTTCAACGGGAAGAAAGCCAATAAATCCCGCCGGTACCAGCGTAAATAAAATGAGCTTCAAATACCCGGTAAAGACCGTTTGAGGATAAACCGAAAAGGTCACGACAAATTCAAACATCTGTCGGGCCAGCGTATCGACAGGGCCGAGGAAAAAGGCGAGTGAGTTGAACAAGATTCCGGCGGACACAAACAAAACCGCACCCGAGATGAGAGTCAGAATTAATATCGGCGCATGACTCCACGTCAGGTAGCCAGAGTAAAATAATAGAACTGCGGCACTGATCACATCGCCCCAGCCAGATGCCATCGATTGGGAACCAACGGTATGAAGGAGAAGATTCTTCGGTTGGGTTAAGAAACTATCGAGATCGCCATCAGCAATGAGCCGTGCCAGCTGACGAACCCCACCACCAAAAATCATTGCCAGGCCAAAGCACCCAGCCACCAAACCATAGAGGGCAGTGACTTCGGCCAGTCGCCACCCGCCGATTTCCTCAAACTTGCGAAAGAACAACCACCACACGGCGAAAAAGATCAAATTGTTAACGAGCATAAACAAACACTGAATCAGAAAGGCGCCTCGGAGAGCGGTCGAGGCCTTGAGATTCGTCAACACCAAGGTCCGCAAAAATTCCCACTGTCGTTTCACCCTTAGCCTCCGTTCACATTCAGCTTGGCACAGCCGCGACGATACAGGGCTTCGAGCAGAAAAGCCGCGACCAGTCCCCAGCCAAGCAGCTTGATGGTGACGTGAGCCGCGAGGGTCAGGTCGGCCTTGAGGGCGACCTGACCGGGGCCATAGAGTAACGAGGCAAAGGGGGTTAAGTGCGCGACCTGTTGCAGCCATTCTGGATAAAGGCTCAGCGGTAAAATCAAACCTCCGAGAATGAAATTCATTTTTTGCCAAATCCAGTAGAGCGGACTGGCGTCGGTCAGCCAAAAGGAACCCACCCCGATGCAATTGTGAAACAACAACGACACGGTACCGGCGAGAAGCCCAACCGGCACCACCAGGAGGAGCCCCATCGGGCGCGAGGGCCAAGCACCGGTCAACAGCAAACCAAAAAACAAACCGGCTCCAGCCAAAACGGCCATCCTTAACCACAGGTGTCCCAAACCTTCCCAGGTTTTGATCCACACAAAGGAAACCGGGCGAGTGAGAGCATAGGCGACATTTCCGGTCTTAACTTCTTGTTCGATTTCCATATGAGTCATCGGAATCGACAAGACGATCCATTCGGTCACTACGAGGTACCAGAGGAGATCGGTGGCCTCACCTTCTGGCAATTGGCCACTGGCACTTACGACGAGCCAGATCCGGGAGAACACCAACAAGATCACGCCATAAAAGGCGAAGCGGCCGATCAAAGCGCCGCGATGAAACAACTCCTGGCGTGCCGCCAGAACAAAAAACGCACCATAAGCGCGAAGGCTGCGGATCATTTGGCGGCCTCCGCGAAGTGGCTTGCGGGAGTAAGATAAATTTCTTGAACCAAATCCTCCATCGGCGGGTCTTCCACCGTGAGATCCCGCAGTTTGGCCTTTTGCAGTACTTGAGATACCACCTGGTCAACGGGCAAAACCCGGGTATCGACCTGCCAGACAGAGCAATGCGGTTCAGTTTTAATTCGAGTTAAGCCGGGCAAATTCAAGTCCAACTGTTCCTCGGCGGTCATAAACGTCAGGATTTTTTTATTAATGAACTGAGATCGCAACGTCGCAAGTGGGCGATCCACCAACAGTTGGCCGTGATTGATGACAATGACCCGTCGGCAAACGCGTTCCATGTCTCCGGTATCATGAGAAGTCAAAAACACTGTCGTACCTTCGCGTTCCGACTGGCTGTGAATCAGATCGCGAATCACGGCCTTGGCAGTGACATCCAAACCAATCGTAGGTTCGTCCAAAAACAAGATTTCAGGTCGGTGCAGGAGGCTAGCAACAATCTCACAGCGCATTCTTTGGCCGAGCGAAAGCTGCCGCACGGGTTGGTTTAAGAGACCTTTAATGTCAAACAGTTTGACCAACTCGTCGAGGCGATCCCGAAACGCCTTGTGGTCCAAATCGTAAACTCGGGCCAGCAAACGGAAGGTGTCGCCCGCAGGCAAGTGATACCATAACTGGCTTCGTTGTCCAAACACGGTGCCAATTCGATAACCAAGCTTGCGTCGCTCCAGCCACGGCGTCAGACCGCTGACTCGGACTTCGCCGCTGGTGGGATGCAAAATTCCCGCAAGAACCTTAATGGTGGTGGACTTCCCGGCCCCGTTGGGCCCGATAAAGGCAATGCGTTCACCGGGCTTAACTGCAAAGGAAATTTCGTGGAGGGCAACCAGCTCCTCGTACTCCGGCTTGAGGTACCGCCCCAAACTTTTCCACCAGGTGCTCTGCTTTGCGAGCTGGCGCGTGCGAAAGACCTTGCGTAATCGTTGGACCTCAATCCCTTGCCTCATATCCCATCCCCGTGATCGGGAGGTATCTTCTCAACTCAACAGGGTCCAGGCAATGAAAGAGATTTTGATGGAGTCGATAAGGTTGTTTCAAAATGAGACGAATCGAAGCGCGACTAGAAATGAGACTCGACATCGAATAGAATGGAATATGGGTGTCTGTCTGATCTCCTGAGTCGGTTATCTTTCGGTCGCAGGCTCCCGATAAGTTGTTAAGAGGGCATTGAGCGTGGCAGACCAAAAATCAATTAGATTCCCGAATCGGTGGAGATGGGGCGTCCTGGTGGCGCTGGGAATTGGTCTGTTAACTCTGTTCCCCATCTTTCAAAACTGCGCTGAAGGAATTGTTCAAATCGGTGAGGAGAATCAAAACTCCCAAGGTGATCCGCCACCCAATCCGAACGAAATGGTACACATCCACACCACTCCACCACTTGAGATGTCAGCGGACAATGACATGGGAGCCAAGTTGTTAGGAACCAAGGTCCCTCGCGAGGTGAACCTGGACTTTTTCCGCGTCTTCGTGGCGACCGGTGAGCAGATCATCGTCTCCGACGCGACCATTCCTCTCGATCCCAGTAAGCAGTATACTTTGAGCGGCATTTTTCGCTCGGCGGGAGTGACTCAGAGTGTGCTGAACTTTGGTTTTTTGCCACTTGACGGGGACCTTCAACAAATCCACGGCTTTGAGTACTCGCGAAATGGAACGGCGGTCAAAGTCGCCTCGTTAACGCCCACCGAAATCACGACGGCCACGACGATCACCGATTGGCAGAACGGCGTCGAAGCGCAGTTTCGGAGCGTGGGCTTTTACTTTGATGGAGTGACAACCCATTTGCCGGATTTTGTGCATATCATGTGGTTGGCTGATCGTCATAGCACGGCCACTGATCAAGGGGGCTATAGTTCCGCCACAGGAACTAAAATTTCTCTCAATGCCTCCCTCAATTGGGATTTGATTCGGGCCGTTCAGCAAAATCCCAACACGGTGGTCATGCAACACACCAACACGGGGTGGTTCCACTATACGGCGGCGGTCTATAAAAACATTCCCTCGACTTGGACGCCCCTTTCCGGCAAGTCGCAAAATCTCGTGTTCAATCCGAGTCCCACCAATTTTCCGATAGGGACCAAGTATCTTAAAGTTGTTGTCTACGCCAATACCTACCAGGACGCTTCCGCCAAACTCTTCTTCACCAACCTCAAGGTGATTGCCGAATAGGTGATTAGAGGGGCTCTCGAGGGCGCTGCGGCATTTAAGGAAAAATTAAGACTTCTCGCTATTTGGGTCTAATTTTCTCGTTCTTCGGACTTGTGGAAGTCTGAGCTCGTTGTCATACTAAATGACTAAAGAGGCGCGTTGTTCGTCTTCTTACAACATTGATGTGCACATCCAAGGACCGGAGGGCAAATGAACAACAAAGTTTATGTTGGGAACCTTTCCTACGACCTGACAGAGGAAAAGCTCCGCGAGATCTTTGCGCCCTGCGGAGAGATTCGCGAACTCAAAATTGTTAAAGATTTTTTTACTGGCAAGGCGCGAGGCTTTGGCTTTGTTACCTTTGCCTTGCCGGAAGCTGCTGAGGCCGCCGTCCGCCTTGATGGCACTGTGGTCAACGGGCGAAATTTGCGAGTGAGTATGGCCCAGGACCATCGCCGTGGTCGCGGGGCCTTTTATCATGGACGTGGTGCTTCGGTCTGAACCACCAATCCAATTGAGTCCAATCGACCCGAGGTTCGGGCTAAATAGGCCCGAGCGTTAACTCCGTTCGTCTCTGTCTTTTGAATTTACTGGCAAATTCATTGCAGATAGATTTTATAAACGCCATTCAGATTAATTGGGTGACGGTATTAGTGGAGAAAAGTCAGATGGCCGCAAAAAAGCAGACGGGGAGGAAGCGAGTGACCAAGATTGCAGCAAAGACCAAAAAGAAATCATCAGGGGTTCGACCGGGATCTGCGAAAGGGGTCAAGGCGACTTCTCCTTTTATCGTGTGGGCGGTGGATCCATTTGTTCCGGCCGACACCAATTTGACTAAGACGGTGGCGGTACTTCGCGCAGTTTCCAAAAACGGCGAAATTCCCATTCAGCCCGTTTTCGTTTTGAGTCCCGATAGCTTTAATTTTACGGGAGACTTTAGCGAGCCTTGGTTTAAAAAATATGAGCCCAAAGTGCAAGCGGCGTTTTCTGAGCTCTTGCCAAAACTCGGCTTGGCGGGAGTCCGGCCGCCAGAAGTCCTGGTCAACAAGCAAGCGTCTCTCAAGTTGGCCGTGAAGAGTCTCGTTAGTTATGCCGAGAGAAAAAAAGCTCAAGCCGTGGTCATCAGCAATCATGCACGGACCGGATTGACTCGGATGTTCTTGGGAAGTTTTGCGGAAACCGCCCTCATGACTTCAAAGATTCCCTTGATCATGGTGAACCCGCAGTCGAAGGCAGTGGGCGGCCTCAAAAAAGTTTTGTTCCCGACCGATCTGACGAAGTCCAGCCAAAAGGCCTTTAAAAAGGCGATTGAGTTTTGCAAACAACACCAAGCACAGTTGATTTTGTACCACAAACTTCCCGATCCGATCGAACCCATGGTGCAAACCGGGGTCTACATGGCGGGTGGCGGTTGGGTTTCGGTGAAACAGTTTATCGAGCAGGAGTCCGACTCGCGCGAAAAAGAGAGTCGCAAGTGGGTCGACGAGGCGGCCAAACAAGGTGTCGATACCAAGTTTTACATCGAAGAAAAACCTGGGTTCATCACTGACTCGATCAACCAGTACATCGACACCCACGGGGTCGACTTGGTGGCGATGGGTTCAAAGTCTGGCCCCGTCAGCTCAGTTTTGATCGGCAGTGTGGCGCGCCAACTGGTGCGCGAAGCCGGGTGCCCTGTGTGGGTCGTGCACGTTTAAGGCGCCGGCGACATGTCACGAAAACTTTTTATTCAGTTTCTCGGTGCGGCTGGCACAGTGACCGGCAGTCGCACGCTTCTGCGCTATGGTGATTATCGGATTTTAGTCGACTGTGGGCTCTATCAGGGGCCCAAGGAAATGCGGCTCCTCAACTGGGAACCCTTTCCTGAAGCCAGTAAAATCGACGCGGTTATTCTGACTCATGCCCACATCGATCATTCCGGCTATCTCCCGAAATTGGGCAAAGAAGGATTTCAAGGTCCCATCTATTGCAGTGAAGCCACGCGCGATTTGTGCGACATCATGTTGCTCGACTCAGCTCACCTCCAAGAAGAGGACGCTCGCTTTGCCAATCGGACCAGACACTCCCACCATGATCCGGCTTTACCACTTTACACCACGCCCGATGCCGAACGGGTTTTAAAACTGTTTAAGCCTTTGGCGATGAATGAGTGGCAGCCTCTCGTACCAGGCCTCAGCGTGAGAATGGTACGCGCCGGGCATATTTTGGGCTCGGCCATTGTGCAGTTTAGTTACGAAGGCGATCATGATTCACGGATTTTGACTTTTTCTGGCGATTTGGGAAATGGCCGTAGTCATATTCTCAAGCCCCCAGTCTTTATTTCTGAAACTGACTTCTTGGTCTTGGAGTCGACTTATGGCGACCGGGTTCAACCCCGCACCGAACAACTCGACACGCTGGGTGAGATCATCAATCGGGTGACGGGTCGAGGGGGAACCTTGGTGATTCCCGCCTTTACCGTGGGGCGCACTCAAGAACTCCTCTTTCTGATTCGCCAGCTCGAGAGCCAAAGTAAGATTCCGCTGCTGCCAGTTTATGTCGACAGTCCGATGGCGCTGGATGCGACTCGGGTGTACGCGAGTCATCCCGATGAGCTTAAGTTGGCCACGGTCAATGGTGAACTCCAGCTGCCGGTTTGCACCACCAGTTACACGGCCACCAAGTCGGCCGACGAGTCCATGCTCTTATGCATGGATACGACACCCAAGATTGTCATTTCGGCGGCTGGAATGCTCACGGGTGGGCGCATACTTCATCATCTTAAGGCCAAGCTTCCCGATCCTAAGAGCGCGGTCTTGTTCGTGGGATATCAAGCGGAGGGAACCAAAGGGTTGCTCTTAAAACAAGGCTTGACCGACATTCGCATCCACCACCAAACGGTCACGGTCGAAGCCGAAATCATCAGTATGGACACCTTTTCCGCCCATGCCGACTCAAACGATCTGTTGGAGTGGTTACGAAATTTCAAGAAACCACCCCGTGGTGTTTTTCTCAATCACGGCGAACCCAACGCCTTAAGGGCTCTCCAATACCGCATTCACTACGAGTTGGGATGGAAAGTGGTCATTCCTCAGTTGGGGGATGAAGTTATGATTAATGGAAATGGGGTTTGAGTGAAACTGGTTTTGACGGGTGGCCCTTCCGGGGGAAAAACCACCATGGCCATGTCGATCGCCAAGGTTTTTAGTCACCGGGTGACCATGGTCCCCGAGGCGGCCAGCATTTTGTTCGGCGGAGGGTTTTCTCGACGAACCTATCCGGCGGCGGTCAAGTTACAACAAACTGCGATCTATGCCGTTCAAGTGGCCCACGAAGCGATCTATGAAATGGAAAATAAGGAGCAGCGTCTGTTGGTTTGCGACCGCGGAACGCTGGATGGCTGGGCCTACTGGCCGGTGCCCAAAGATCAGGAGTTCTTTGCCAAGATTTATTCGACCGAGGACAAGGAGCTCGCCCGCTACGATTGGGTCATTCATTTAGATACGGCGGGAGCCGAGTCCTATGATATGGAAAATATCATTCGCATCGAAAACCACGCCGAGGCCGATCTCATCAATGACCGCATCAAACAGTGTTGGGGGCGTCACCCGCAGCGGTTTGTCATTCCCAGTGCCGAAAGTTTTTTCCACAAAGTTTCAAATGTGATGACTTTAATCGAGCGAGTGCTGGCGGGCGATTCTTATGCCCAGATTGCCAAGTCCTTCCCTCACCTGATTTCCAAGAACGGCAACGCCAACGGTAAGGGGCTCTAGCCCCACTGGGCGGCCTGTTGGGTAAAAATTGCTCCCCACTTCGACGTTTGGCACAGGGGATGCTTGCTCAAGCTAAAAGAAGGCGAAAAACCCTGGACTTAAGGCAAAAATGAGATAAATAGTCTCATCTAGAAATAGGTCCAATATTAAATGGAGTAATTTTGTCCTATGGCTGAACGGGGAAACATCATCGTCGTCGACGATGACAATGAAATGCGGGAAATGGTGACGGAGTTCTTATCAAAGGCTGGGTATCAAATCACGGCCTTTCCAATGGCCACCAAAGCTTTTGAACACCTCAAAGCGATAAACGACCGGGAAGGAAATTTGGATGGTATCGATTTGGTTTTATCTGACATCCAAATGCCCGAGATGGACGGCATCGAATTTGTTGAGCGCATGAAGAAATTGAGTCCCGAGATTCCGGTGATTCTGGTTACTGCGTTTGGCAGCATTCAGTCGGCCATCGAGGCCACTCGCGTGGGAGCTTACGACTACATCGTTAAGCCCTTTAAACTTGCGGAAGTGGAAGTGCGGGTCGGACGCGGGGTGCAGGTGCGCCATCTCAAGATGGAAAACCAAGTTCTGCGCTCCGAAGTACAACGGGGTTGGTCGGTAGGTCGCCTGATCGGCAAATCAAAAGCCATGCACTCCGTCTTTGAACTGGTCGACCGGGTGTCGAAGGCCAACGCCAATGTCTTAATTACGGGAGAAAGTGGCACTGGAAAAGAAATGGTAGCGCGGGGAATTCACGAAGGTGGACCGCGGGCCAACAAGCCCTTTGTGGCGATCAACTGCACGGCGATTCCCGAGTCCTTGCTTGAGTCTGAGCTCTTTGGACACGCCAAAGGCTCATTCACTGGAGCGGTGGCTCGCAAGCGCGGTCTGTTTGAAGAGGCCGAAGGTGGCACCCTCTTCTTAGACGAAATCGGCGATCTCGATATGGCTCTCCAAGCAAAACTGTTGCGGGTACTCCAGGAGCGCAAGATCAAAGCCGTCGGAGACAACACCTATAAAGATATCGATGTGCGCATTGTGGCGGCCACTCACAAGAACCTCAGTGAGGCCATCAAAGATGGTCGGTTCCGTGAGGATCTGTATTATCGCTTGGCCGTCATTCCGATCCACATTCCTCCGTTGCGCCACCGCAAGGAAGACATTCCCATCTTGGCGCGCTTTTTCTTGCAAAAGTATGGATCAGCCAATCACTCGCCCGTGAAGGGATTTTCTGCCGCGGCGGTTGAAAAGCTGATGAACTACCGTTGGGATGGCAACGTTCGGGAACTCGAAAACATCATCGAGCGGGTGGTGGTGTTGAGCAGCAAAGAGATCATCGATGCTCAGGACCTGCCCATTGCCGGTGGTACGGATTCCGTGGAAGAGTTTTTTGCGGGAGCCATTTCCAGCCTTCCGACCATTGATGATCTTGAACGTCGCTACATCAAGTACGTGCTCGAAAAAACCGGTGGGCGCAAAGAAAAGGCCTCGCAAATTCTGGGCATTAATCGTCGCACTTTGTACCGCAAAGAGCGCGAGTATGGCTTTGTCGATGGCAATCCGGCAGATGAATCTGACTTAATGGACGGAAGTGAAGAGTTGGTTCGGGGCGCTGAACCTCTGGTCTCGACGACCTTGTCTCACTAGGGCCCTCACGGGACTCGATGAAGGAGTGGTGGTTTTAGACCGTCTTAAGGGTAAAGGTAAAGCGCGTGCCTTGGCCCTCTTTGCTGGCTACAAAAATCGTCCCGTTCATCTCGTGAAGAATGCGACTCACGATGGACAGCCCCAGGCCCGTCCCTTGTCCGGCGGGCTTGGTCGTAAAAAACGGCTCAAAAATCTTTTTCAAGTGATCGCTGGCGATGCCACAGCCGGAATCTTCCACGGTGACTTCAATGCGATCCAAAGCGGTCCGCCCGAGAACCCGAATGTACTGCGCCTGAGATTGAGTCGCCGGGAGCTTCTCAAACTTCCGTTCGATGGCGTGCACGGCGTTGACCAGGAGATTAATGAGCACTTGCTCAAGGCGTCCGTCATCGGCCTGGGCGCGGAGGCCCTCTTCGAGATTCACTTCCACCTGAATTTTATTTTTACGGAACTTAGGAGCTAACAAATCGAGCACCTCATTGACCACCGGCAGGAGGGCAAGAGAGTGAAGTTCGACATCAGCGGAGCTGCTCCGACTTAACTTCAGCAGCGAACTAATAAACCCCGAGATTCGATCTGTTTGCTTGATAATAATGTCGAGGTTCTTTTTTAAGTCTTCGTTGTCGTCGGCTTCCATCAGCATCATTTCGGCCCGGCCGCGGATGACGCCGATTGGGGTGCCGACCTCATGGGCCATGCCGCTGGTTAAAACCCCTATTGTGGCCAAGCGATCTTGTTGTTCCACTTGCGCCTGAAGCCGTTTTTGTTCGGTCAAATCCAGTCCGATTCCCATGTAGCCGAGAACACTTCCGGCATCGTCGCGATAAGGAGTAACAGTTAACAGCACCGGCACTTCCTGACCATCTTTGGCGAGATGAGTGACCTCACCCTTCCAAGAACCAACGCGAGGATTGGTAACCTGTTTCCACATGGACTCAAAAAAATCACCGGCCGAGTGTTTGGAACGCAAAATCTGGGGTCCCTTACCAAGGGCCTCTTCCCGCGAAAAGCCATAGGCTCGCACCCATGCATCGTTGACATAAATGAGGTGCGAGTCGAGGTTCATAACCATGACGGGCTCGCTACAGCTTTGGACGCACTGAGCGAACAACTGGTCTTGGTTGAGTAAACTAAGGTTCCCCTGAGGCGCTTGCATCGTCGCAATACTTAACACAATTTTTTTAAATCTCCCCTATTTTTACTCGGGTATCAGAGCAGTTTTGGGGGTGGCCAATGGTCCCTGGCATAGTTAATGCTCATCAAAGTCTTGAGAAGTGGTGATTTGGTGAGTTTTTGCTGAGGCGAGGCCACCAAACTCAGATAGCGGGCCAACAAGGAAGGTGGTTCGAACATTGGCGGGTCATTGATCGTAGTGGTGGGAAAATATGTCCCATCCTGTTTGAGGGCCGGAGTTAAGTAATGGGAAGCGGAATCGATAGCTCAAAAAATATCATGGTCGTCGAGGATGACGCGGCGATGCAAGAGCTCATTAGGGAGTTCTTGGAGCGCCAAGGGCATCGAGTGAGCCTATTTCGATCAGCCATCAAAGCCCTCGAAGCGGTCCGAGCTTTTGCTCCGGGAGAGCGCCCCCCAGTTGAGCTCATCATTTCGGATATCAACATGCCCCAAATGGATGGCTTCGAGTTTCTTAAGCTCGCTCGGGAGGCGGTCCCCAGTGTGCCAATTATTTTGATCACTGCTTTTGGCAATCGGGTCACGGAGAAGGAAGCCCTCAAAGAGGGGGCGGTGGCCTATCTTAACAAGCCCTTTGGGTTGGGCGAACTCAATCGCCTGATAATTACCCACGCCAAGGCCTCAGCCTAAGGAGCCCCGCTGTACCCTGCTGCTGCTGGGGTATTTTAGCCCATGACATTGCTCTAGTTTTGCCATTGGGCAGTCTATGAGCTCTGCAGATCAATCCTAGTGGTATAGAATTTGAAGCTCATTTCATGAGAAAGGGGCTTTTACTATGTTGCATATCATCAGCGAAGATTTTGATCTCACGCCGTCCATTCGAGAGGGAATCCAAGAGCGAGTGGAGCAAGTCAATGAGGTACTACGAAAAGAGCATGCGATCTCGGTTTATCTGACCAAGACCAGCGGAGAGTTGTTTACTGTTCGAATCAATGTGCGAGTGGGACGCAAAGATCTGACCAGCTCAGATACCAACCGCGATTTTTATCAAGCGCTCAATGCCGCCAAAGATCATTTGCTCCGGCAAGTGGATCGACAAAACAAGCGACGGATTGCCCAGCGCCACCGTCAAAATTAGGGAGGATTGCCATGGGGCATCTGGATTATTTAACGGATCAAGTGAGTGCGGGACCTCAAGTCAAAGACCTGATGACTCGCGACGTGTTTACCCTTTACGAGGATGACAACATCAAGTTTTTCAAAGACCTGATGAAGTGGCAGAGAATTCGACATGTGCCGGTGGTAAATCAAGACAATGTGGTGATGGGTCTCGTCACTCATCGCGATTTCTTGAAGGCGGCAATTTCTCGATTGGCGGAAGGCGAAGAAACCAACCAAGCCCTGGCCTATCGAAATATTCCTGTCTCTGAAGTCATGCGACGAAACGTCACGACGGTTCATTCCAATACCTCGCTGGCCAAGGCGGCCGAGATCATGTTTAAGCAAAAGTACGGCTGCTTGCCCGTAGTGGACGAGGGGCGTTTGGTGGGAATCATTACCGAAGCTGACTTTGTGCGCTCGTACTTTGAGTGGAACGTGAGTTTTGTGGAGGAATAATGTCCAAACTGAGTGCCAAACAACAAGAATCCATTGAAGCCCAGCTCCTGATTCAGGATCGCTTGGCGTCGGTGGGTCTTTTGGCCGCGGGGCTTGCCCATGAGATGGGCACTCCGCTGGGCACCATCCGGGGGCGAGCGGAGATGCTGTTGGCCAAGCATCCCAATGACTCCGAAGGTGATGCACTCAAAATCATTTTGAGCCAGGTGGATCGGGTGGCGGGGCTTCTGCAAACCTTGGTGCGGTTTTGCGCCTCCGCCGATCGATCCGAGTTTACCCCTATTTCACTCAAGCGAGCCGGTGATGAAGTCATCGAACTCGTGCGTTTTGAGTGTGAGACCCATCGAATTCGAATAGTCAGCAAAATCCCCGAGGAGGCAACCGTCTTTGGCACCTTGGCCCATTTGCAACAAATCCTGGTAAACCTAGTGGTTAATTCCATTCAGGCCATGGAGGAGTGCGATGCCTCCTCAGACAAACTGATTACTCTCTCGGCCGAAAAGCAAGGCGAGGAGTGGGTCCTGCGCGTGACGGACTCGGGGCCGGGAATTCCCGCTCATATTCAAACCGAGATTTTTCGTGCTTTTTTTACGACCAAAGAAATCGGCCGTGGCTCCGGCCTGGGTTTAACCATCTCGGCCAAACTGGTCGACGAGCTGGGGGGCCGCATTCACCTCGGCCAAACAGGTCCAGACGGCACCACCTTCGATCTCTACTTCCCAGCCCACCAAGATTAAAGTAAATTTACTACTGGTCCGCTCGCTTGCGCCCATAACTGCGCTTGAACTCGCAGTCAGGCGGGCGGCAGTCGATAAAATAGTTTTTGGGGAGTGGGGTTTGCTGCATAGTTTTCCGATCGTTGAGTGGAGTCATGGGGAGTGGACCATTAAGGGGTCGACCGTCGCGGGAGTCGGAACTTGTTTCATGATTCCGTCGCTGAACGTGGCTTTTGATGTGGCTCAGGGTTTTACTCACTTTGTGTCGGTTCCACGCTTGTTTATTACTCACGGTCACATGGATCACGCGGCGGGAATTCCTTATTTGATTTCTCAGCGCGGGTTGGCTCATTTACCCGAGCCGGTGTTTTATATGCCGGAGCACATGGTTCAGCCAATGACTCAGATCATGAAGACCTGGGAGCAGATGGAGGGTCACCAGTACCGCTACCAATTTGTTGGGGTCGAGGATAACGAGCCGATCACCCTGCGGCCCGACATGCTCGTCCGCCCCTTTGCCACTCATCACCGAATTCCCTCCTTGGGCTACACGGTTTTTCGGGTTCGAAAAAAGTTGAAGAGTGAATTTGCTTCCCTCAACAACCGTCAGCTCCACGAGGCCCGCCAAGCGGGCACTGAAATCGAAGAGCATTGGGAAGAACCGGAAGTCAGTTTTACCGGAGACACCCGCATTGAATTTTTTGACAGTTGCAAGTGGATTCGGCGCACTCGGATTCTCGTCATGGAAGTGACCTACTTGGATGAGCGCAAGTCGATTGCCAACGCGCGCGATTGGGGTCATGTGCATTTGGACGAATTGATTCCGCGCCTGCCCCACTTCGCAGGAGAGAAGATTCTGGTCACCCATTTGTCGAGTCGCTATTCAGTGGCGGAGTGCCAGCGCTTGTTGGATGAGCGTGTGCCGCCACCGTTTCGTCACAAGATCGAAGTCTTCCCCCAACCTTGAGGTCGACCGTGCCGAATAAGAAAGTGTTTTTTGCTATTCAACCCAGTGGACTCAAGGACAGCCCGGAAATCATTGCGCTAGTTAAGAAACTGAAGGTGGGTGCTGATCGGAAGGCCTTGGATATCAATTGGACTCCCGATTTGAATTGGCACTTTACGCTAAGTTTTTTGGGTGAAATTGATGAGGTGCGAATGCCCGAGTTGTCCTTGGTTTTGCAAACCGTGGCCAAACGCTTTACCTGTTTCAATTTGCCGTTAAAGGGACTGGGTGCTTTTCCCTCCGAGGCCAGCGGGCGCGTTCTGTGGGTGGGAGCGCCGGCCAAGGCGGGCCTAGTGAATTTGCAGAGTGGATTGGAAGCGGAGCTCGTGGCGCGCGGATTTTCGGTTGATGAGCGCGGATATCGACCCCACCTTTCTCTCGGTCGCTTGCGGAATCCCAAGAATGTTAAAGATCTGCTTTCTCCTTTTGTGCGCAACAAGTTCGGCGAGTTCTCAGTCGAAGAAATTCTCTTGATGGAATCCATTCAGGCCCGGTTTTTTCCGGTGTACAAAATCCTTGATCGCGCCCCCTTGCAGCCAGTTGTCTCAGAGTGAGACGCCTGTTCTAGCTTGAGACAGTTGTCTAGAACGAGTCCGCCTAAATCGTCTTAAATCTACGGAACTAGGGGATAATTGGGCATCCTCTATGCAGCGTTGAGAGAGCGGAGGGGACCATGCCCATTGCCATCGATCGCACTCACGCTGTTTTGATTATTGGGTACCTAAAGCTGGGACTCATTTTGCTTCTCACCTTTGGATGCGGCAAAACCGGCAAGGACTACTCCAGTGGTCAGGACCTGGGGTCCCAAGCTCCCCCCGACAACGGTACGGTAGCGACCATCGTTATGTCGACAACTCCGACTGGGGCGACCGCCACCACCTTTAGACTGACCGACACCATTTACGGCCGCATCCTTAAGAGTGGCCCGGGTGCTTTCGGGTGCGTGGAAGAGTTTGGTGCGAGTGATGGATTCTGCAGTGTCGCGACGAATTTTACTCCGATGCCTAATGCTGATTGGTCGTTTGATAGTCTCACCAATGAATGGAAGGCCACCCTGCGAGCAAGTGTCTTTGGCGAAGGGACGTATAAGTTTTTTTGGCGGAACAAGGGCTCTTCGAAGGCCGCGTTTTTAGCCGTGCAGATTCTGCCGCAAGACAAACCCCTGATGGTGGCGGTGGAGTATCCTTACAATCGCCCCGAGACCAACTATTTGCAGTTTGAAGCCATTTACCTCCAGGTCGCCCAAGCACCCAAGGTGGGTTCAGCCGGATGTGTCGAAGTGGTCGGCTCGGGCGATGGCTATTGTGGGACCGCTACCAATTGGACGGATATGCCTGCTAATGGTTGGACTTATTCTAACTCGCTTCAACGTTGGGAGAGCCTGGTTAAATCAGGGGAGTTTCCGCCCAATACCTATCGTCTCTTTTGGAAAAACAAGACCACCGGGGCGGTGAGCGACCCCATGTTAGTCACGATCGCGCCCGATACGGGACCGATTTTGGTGTATGCTAAAACTCCGTACGGCCCGCCAGAAACCACATTCAAGACTACCGATCGCATTTATGGTTATGTGATCAATGGTGACTCTCGCAGCGCTAAAGCCTGTGCTGAAACCAAGGGCACCGGGGCCTGCACCCCACCCGAAGCTTGGGCGACCATGCCAGCCAATGGTTGGACTTTTAGTGATACGAATCAACGTTGGGAATCGGTCATTGAACCGGGAACCATTGGTGTCGCTGAATACGTGAGTTGGTGGAAAAACGGCATTACCAACACCACCAGTGCGGCGGTGAATGCCAAAGTTGAGGCTCCCTAAGGGGCCGATTCTTCATCACTTTTTGACCCAGTTTGCCATTGACCCCCTCTCCCTACCTCGTTAAAGTGTCCCAAACAGCCAGACCAACAGGCCTAGGTAAGGAGAACGAATGAAATTTTTGAGTATTGGGGGCGTTGCCCTTTTGATGTTTGGACTCATCGGATGCGACAAACTGGGCGGAGCTTCGCTTAGCTCAGATGAATCAAAGTATAGCTATGCGATTGGCTACCAGTTCGCGCGCAACATGAAAGACCAGCAGGTTGAGATCAATCCTGGGGCACTGGCCATGGCCATCGAAGACGTCATGAAAGACAAAAAGACTCAGCTGTCTGAAGAAGAAATGCAGGCAGCGATGAAGACCATGTACGAAAAACGCAAAGCCAAAGAAGAAGCCTCGGCGGTTGAGAACAAAAAGGCCGGGGATGACTATTTGACGGCCAACAAGGGCAAAGAGGGAATTAAGACCACTGAGTCGGGCTTGCAGTATAAGGTTGAAAGCGAAGGCGAAGGCACTCCGCCCAAAGAAGATAGCGTCGTGACCGTACATTATAAGGGCACGCTCATCGACGGTAAGGAGTTTGATAGCTCTTACGGCCGGGGACAACCGGCAACCTTTCCGGTCAATGGGGTGATTGCGGGTTGGCAAGAGGCGCTCAAGATGATGAAAAAGGGCGCTAAGTGGAAACTCTTTATTCCTCCGGATCTCGCCTACGGTGAGCGCGCTCGTCCGGGCATTCCGGCTAACTCCGTATTGGTTTTTGATGTGGAGCTACTTGACGTTGCCACCGCTGACCAACACAAAAAGAAAATGGAAGAAGAAATGAAGGCCATGAAAAAGGCCGAAGCCAAAGACGCTAAAGACAAGGGCGAGAAAACTGAGTCCAAGTAACCGCGTGGTTATTTGATTTGGTGAAACGCCGATTTTGGCGAAAAACCCAGGATGATCTCCTGGGTTTTTTTGTTAAGTCGAAGTCTTTCATCCAGGCGAAGAATCATCCGCCGGACCAGCAGCCTCGGGGCGTGAAGATCTCAGCCGCCCCCAAAGTTCCGTTGACGCATTGCTGAGACACGTAGTCATCCCCGAGACAAGAGCCCTTAAGGCCTCCGTGGGGAACATAATAACTATCGTCCCAACCATTAACCACGAGGCAGGAATTGCCGGAAGTATTAACTTTAGTCATTTCACCGTTGTTGCAAGTGACGTTGACCGTTTCAAAGGCGGTACAATAGCCATCCCAATGTTGAGAAATGCAGTTGTAAAATAGCTTGGTGGTCTTGTGAGCGATCGCCACACTCTTGGGTGTGGTAGGGTTGAGATTTGAGTACAGCGCGAAAGTGCAATTCGCCGGAGGGCGTACGGTGACCGTCACGTCTAAAGTTTGAAAGAGCAGGTTGCCCGAACTCGACAATACATCGACGTGTCGAATGTACTTTCCCACCATACTTTCTTGGCTCATGACGGTTGAGCGGGTCCATTTGCCGGCCGACAGGGTGATGGTCCATGGGCCTTGAGCATTGCCGTCTTTGGTCCCGAGGAGCTCAATCGTTGCAGTACTTGGCACATTCGCACACTGAATCGTCTCAACCAAGGTGCTACCAAAATTAATGGCACTTTGCCCACCCATCGAATAGGTACAAGAGATCGGAGCTGGTTTGGGATTGACGGTGAGGGCCACAGTCGCCGACTCTTTCGTCGCGTGAGCTCCGTTGGCCGAAGTTGTTAACAGGACAAAATAGTTCCCCGCATCACTTAGTTGCACACTGGTTTTGTTGAAGCAACTGGCGGTGGCGCCGGTGACGGGTGCGCCATTCTTAAACCACTGGTAAGTCAAATTGGATCCCGTCGCCGTGACGCAAAAACCAGAGAGAGCATTACCCTCGGTCACCGTTTTGGCTTGAAGATTTGCGGTGATCACAGCCGGTGCCACGCTGGGCTGATTGACGGTGACGGAGGCGTTATTTGAATCTTTTGTGGTGGACGCCGATCCGTTGGTGGTTTTTAAACGCACAAAGTAAGTGCCACTATCGGTGGTTTGCGCATTGTTTTTGTTGAAGCAATTGGCAGTGGCTCCACTAAGAGCGTTGCCATTTTTATACCATTGGTAAGTGAGGTTGGTCCCCGTGGCCGTAACACAAAGGCCGGTGAGGTTTTCACCGACGTTGAGGGTGCGATTCGGTGGCTGTGCCGTGATGGTGGCGGGCTGGACTGTCGAGGTACTCACAGTTAACGTCGCGGTCGCCGAGTCTTTAACCGCGCTTGCTCCATTGAGGCTGGTGGTCAAGCGAACAAAATAGAGTCCGCCGTCACTCGTTTGAACGTTGGTTTTATTGTAGCACTTGGTGGTAGCACCGGCGATGGGTGAACTGTTGTGGAACCACTGGTAGGCGAGGTTAGAACCGGTGGCGGTTACACAAAATCCCGTTAGGTCATCACCGACGGTAACGGTTTTGTTTTGGAGGTTGGCCGTGATCACGGCCGGATTGACAGCCGGTGCGGTGGTTTGCACGGTGAGCCGCGCACCGAGTGATTCGGCGGCTGAGGAAGCGGCACCCGCAATCGAGACTCGCACTTTGTAAATGCCCGAATCTGAAATTTGCGCATTGTTAATTAGCAAACAAGCCCCATAGGAGCCGGCAAATGGCGAGCCGTCCTTAAACCACTGATAGACGAGCTGATCACCGCTGGCAATAACACAAAAGTCACCATCGGCGAGGCTTTCGCCGACGACAATAGTGCGAGCTATGAGTTGGCCGGTAATGGCGACCGACGTAATCGGGCTGGGACCCGAGGTATTACTATTGTTGTTCAGATTGGCCGGCGGGTTCTTACTTGAGCAACCCACTGCTCCTAGAAGTAACCCCGTCATAGAAAATAATAGAGATAAAAGACCAATGGTCCTTGATATGCGCCCAAGC
Organism: Bdellovibrionales bacterium; assembly: GCA_020850475.1. Classification (GTDB taxonomy): domain Bacteria; phylum Bdellovibrionota; class Bdellovibrionia; order Bdellovibrionales; family UBA1609; genus JADZEO01. Next base: position 18,433 of record JADZEO010000121.1, read on the forward strand.
ATTATAATCCCCCTCGTGCTCTTACCGTATGCTCATTAAGAGCAAGGGTCGGGCCACCGCTGGTGGATTACCGGGGCGAAGACCGTTTAAAGCTTAGGCAGGTGTTGTCGAGTCAAAACATGGCATCAGGGCGTGACTGTTTCATTTTGAGATGCTCGCAGGGGATTGCGAAAAGTTGCGATGAGTGGATAGTGATCCGAAGGTAGGTTGCCTCGTTGCTCGAGATTCGTTGGGAGTGGAAGGGCAAAACCCATGTCGCCCTTGTACCGATAGACCGCGCAGCCATTTTGATCGAGGAGTTTTTGCAGTGGCGGCGACAGAAAAAAATAATCGAGCTGAAGATACCGGCAACTGCCGTCACGCAAAAATTGCAGTTGGGTCGTGCGATCAATCTCACTGATCGGAGTCTCAAAGCAATCGAAGAGTTCGCGGAGATTGGAGTCAGAATAAATCGAAGTGAACTCTTGCTCGCAAGCCTGTTGGTGAGCAATGCCATTAAAGTCACCGCCAATAATGATCGGTACTTGGTGCTGCATCTCGGTTTGAATTTCGTTGTAGATGCGAATGAGCGTCTTGAGCTCAGCTTCGCGTCTTCCGCGCCCTTGCGCGTCCCATCCGTCTGGATCGAGCTTACTTTTGAGATGAACCAGCAGGCAAATCAGGCGGGGCGTGAACTCGCCCTTGCGGAAGACTCTGAGTTCGAGCACATCTCGCGAAAAGTAGTGTGAGCTGCGTAGCCCCTGTTCCTTTTCATGAGGGTACAAAAAATTGATGGGTCGATTTTTGTGGGAGAGGACCAAGTACTGAATTTGCTGGTCGTCTCGCACCAGGTAGGCGAGATCAATGCCCCGATCGGAGTTGCCTTCAATGATAAAGGGCCGGTAAGCGTTACTCAAAAAATACTGATTAAAGTTGCGGAGGGATTCTTCCCCGCCGACTTCGTTCAGCATGATGATATCGGGATTGATTTCTCGAATGGTCTCAGCCAGGGCCCAGGTTTTGCGCAGGCTCTTGTTGGGTGTGGGGGCGGTCGAACATTTTTGCCACTCATCTTCGGTCATGGTTTGGAGATTTTGACCCCGATAGCTATCCATGTAGAGAAAGAGGTTCTCGGTGTTGAGTTGCATGAAGCGAAGCGATGCACCAGAAAGAAGCGACATGGCTGGATTCTAGCCAAAAGCGGCCCAGAAGTTGAGGGTTTTGTTGTCGAGACTCAAACCCTGTGACATAAAAAGTGTGGGGGGCGAGCAGCATGAGCAAAAAAACCGGCAAGCGCAGTGCAAAAGAAAAAGCCAACACCAAAGAGGTGGTCCGCGATTGGCAGCAGAGCATTACCCGCCTTAAGGACTCTTGGGTGTTGAAAGCAAAAACGGAACGTCCTCCATCAGCAGAAGGTTGGGCACGGGTGCTTGTTCTGCACCAGTCCGAATTCAAGAGCCTTAAAGGTGGGCTTGCGCGTGAATTGACGCCGTGGGATTTGCAGGAAGTTGAGACGAGCCGCTCTGCGGTGTTGAGGTTTAAGACAGCTCAAGGGCCGCTCTGGCTGGTGCGGGTACCGCCCCCGCGTTCAAAGGCAGCGTCGCACCAAGGATTACTCGAGCCCTCGCTCTATACGCAGGCCCGTGATCTGGGTGGGATTTTGGTGACCTTACTTCAGGAGCCTCAGATCAAAGGGCTGCATCTGGACTTGATCGACTGGGACGAAGAATTGGTGCTGGGCATGTTGGTAGGACTCGAGTTAGCGCACTACAAGTTTCAGCGGGTCTTAGCTGGAGAGTGGCCGTCGACCAAGCTTCTGGCCGTGACTCGCCAGCGGGGCAAAGTTTCGACCAAACTCATTGCGCAGGCTGGCCACCTTGGGGCCGGAGTCAATCTCGCCCGCCACTTGGTTAATTTACCACCGAATTGGCTTAACCCTGTTGGCTTTGCTGATGCGATGGTGGAGCTGTTTCGAGGACACCAGTCGATCGACGTTGATGTTTGGGATGAGCACCGCCTGCGCCAAGAAGGAATGGGCCTGCTTTTGGGCGTCGGACAGGGAGCACAGTGGGGCCCACGCTTGGTCCATATTCGCTATCGTCCTGAGGGAGCAGGTAAAAAGGCGGCACCGATTGCCTTCGTCGGCAAAGGCATTACCTTTGATTCGGGTGGACTTGATCTTAAGCCTTCATCGGCCATGAGGCTCATGAAAAAGGACATGGGGGGAGCGGCGAGTGTCGCGGGGTTAGCAATGTGGGCGGCGCTAAGTGAGTTGCGCAAGCCTTGCGATTTTTATCTCAGTCTCGCTGAAAATGCGGTGTCGGGTGCGTCGATGCGTCCCAGTGATGTGTTAAAGGGTCGCAATGGCAAACTGGTAGAAATTAACAATACCGATGCTGAGGGTCGTTTAGTTCTCGGCGACGCTCTCGATGTGGCGATTCAACCCCCGAACGGAGAGAAGCCCAAAGTGGTGATCGACATTTCGACTTTGACGGGTGCGATCAAAGCAGGGCTCGGCGTGGAGTTGGGTGGTTTGTTTGCCAATCACGATGAAACGGCTGAGGGAATTTTGCAGGCAGCGCAATTGCGGGGTGATCTCTGTTGGCGAATGCCTTTGTATCAGCCTTACCATCGCGCCATGACCAGTGCCTTTGCCGATCGCATGAACTCGTCCGAAGGGTACGGCGGAGCGGTTACCGCAGCTTTGTTCCTGGAAACTTATGTCGGTGACATCCCGTGGGCCCACTTAGATATTTACGCTTGGCAAGACCGGCCCGATGGAGCACTCACTGAAGCTGGCGGCAATGGGCAGATGGTCCAGTGCTTGGCTGCTTGGCTTTCTTAAGAAGAACTTCGTGAATGGTGCCGACCGTTCTTTATTTCGGACTAATTGTAACGTTGGATGATGTGAAACCCGAACTGGGTGCGCACCGGCTCGCTGATTTCTCCCACCTTGAGAGCAAAGGCCGCTTCTTCAAAGGGCGCCACCATTTGACCTTTGCGAACCTCGCCGAGATTGCCGCCGCGTTCGCCGCTCGGGCACCTCGAGAATTTGATCGCCAATTGTTCAAAGTTTGAACCTTCGGCAAGCTTACGGAGCAAGTCCTTCGCCTCATACTCATGGTCCACTAGGATGTGCCGAATGCGAATATTTGCCACCGTGTTCTCCTCTGAAGCACGAACTGAGTCCATGATAGAGGATGAGACGAGCAACGGGGAGTCGGCACTGACCTTAGTCCTGAAAAAAATCGTGACTCCTGACCTTTGCCAATCGCTTAAGTAGAATATAGTCACCGGGAGTGAGACACCATACTGCCAGTGAGGAACGCGTTTCGTCAGAGAGAACGCGGAAAGGTCGGAATTTGTGACAAGTATAAAATCAAAGTGTCTGGTGATATCAGCCGCCACTCTGCTCATCGCGGGGTTGTTGGGAGCCCGAGCCGAAGCTCAGTTCTTTCAGGGCTTCGAAGCCCAGGTCGGAATGGAATATCCGATGAGTATGCAAGTGCGGGCTAAGGCCAATCTCCCGCAAAGCTGGTTTGCCACGGTGGGCGTGGGGATGTCTCCGGCATTTCTGACGGATTCTTATTCGTCGCTTGCTTCGAGTCTGGGCATTCACGGTGAGAATACCTCGAAGTTAGCGGCGGCCGGCCTCAATAACAATATTTATCTTGATCTCCGCGGTGGATATGAATTCTCCGCCACCGAAGATAATAGTTTCTATGTCGACTTTGGCTACAGTTTAAGTGTAGGCAAAGGGGGACAAACGGACATGGACACCATCGAGCAGGCCTTGGATCGCGATTTCTTCGGAATTATGCAAACGGCTAAACCCGACATCAGTTCATCACTGCATAGTTTGACGGTCCACGTGGGCTATACCAAGCGCCTTTCGAACAGTTTCTTTTTGGTGTTGGAGGCTGGACTCATCAAGCCCATCAAATCGACGACCGAAGTTTCTTTTGATTCCTTCGTGACTCCCACCAATGAAGAAGAAGTCGATCGGGAAGTAGACAGTTATCTCGAGGGTGTTTATACCGGGGAAATGTTTGTTCCAACCTTTTCCGCCTGGGCCTCTTACCTCTTTTAGCTTCATCTCATTGTTAAGGGCTCTTAACGGCTCGGTCGATTCTGGCTGGGCCAATTTCGGCACCGCCATGAAATTAGTATCCGAGCCAACCGCCCCTGATCGCTCCTGTTTGGATAGGGCCTAGGACCTGACCTTGCAAACCTTTACCGCAACAATTTTTTACCCCATTTAATTGCGGGAAGATCCTCAAGTGTTTCAAGGAATTCCAAGAGGTCGACTCGCCCAAAACAGGAGAATATCCTATGAAAAAACTCATTGCCTCGATTCTCTTGGCAGTCGTCGCCTCCCAAGCGATGGCCACTGAGAATTTGACTTCAGCGCAACGCAACTGTCTTGATGCGTGGGCGTCAGTATTTACCGAAGGGGACATGTCTGCTCCCGAGTTTGCAACCAATGCAGGTACGGCAGTCATCGCCAGTATCGGTGGTTTGTCGACATCTAAGGCCACCGGCTCCTTGCGCTTTGCCTTCAAGGCAGCCATTGGTGCTGCAGTGGTTGGCGGTATCGTATTAGCGGCTAACCAAGAATGGGAAATCATTGATCGTCTCTTCAAAGAAGCACAAGTTGGAGCCGGCGCCGCTCTGTCTGATCTTGGTCAGGCCTTGCAAGAGGAAGGCAATCAAATGTCGACCTCTAAGATCGTTGACGGCATCAAAGCGATGGATCCTCGCGAAGAGTCGTTTGCCCAATACTTCTGCACCCAGAATTTGCGCCCGGTGATCTTGGGTCGCTACATTGAGCAAGTGATCAATATCAAGTAATTGGGGATGTGAATGCGCAAGTTAATTTGCATTCGCAATCTTTTGATTTTATTGGGGCCACTGGTGTGGCCCCAATACTCTTTGGCGCAGTTTGAAACGGAAGCTGGGATTTATCCGGTGGCGGCAGTGGTCGAGACTGCTGACACCACTCAAGAAACCCAGCGTCGGTTTGAGGCTCATCGCCGCCTTTACAACGAAATTTTGTCTCGCAATTTTCAACGCCTCGGCTCCACTAAAGTGATCGGCCTGGAATTTATTTTTGCCGGTCCGAGCAATGAACGAATCGAAAGTAATTGGGGTCATGCCCTGTTGCGGTTTGTGGACGACGACGCTGACCCTTTTAATGATTTGGTGGCGAGTTTTGTCGCCGATGTCAGTGACCCCGAAATTTCCTTTGTTAAAGGGATGTTCGGTGGTTACTCCATGGCAATCGAGTTGTTGGACCTGGGGCACTTTCTTAGGTTTTATGTCGAAAGCGAAGGCCGGTACCTTGATCGCTTTATCTTGCAGACGACGCCCAATATGTTGGCGCAAGCCAAGGCGGCGATTCTGGCCTCGGCGGTGACGACTTCAAGTCGACTGGGTCGCTACGGCTTTTTGACCAACAACTGTTCTTTGGGGCTTGCGGCCATGTTTACGGCGATGGGATTTCCCGCCACGGGCCACTTGATGCCGCCGACCTCACCCAGCTGGATGCAGCGCTATATCCAATTTCGGCGCATGACCGTGTATCCTGGAGTGCGAGTTAAAACGCTTTATGAGCCCTATAAACGTTTGGCGGACTATTGGGGGCTCAGTCTTCGTGAAGTTCAGCACGGGCGCTGGCGGCCTGCTAACGACCGTGGCCTGGAGATTTTGGGGACCTTTGATCTCAATACTCTGGTGCGAATTTATGTCGAGACTCCGCTCCGCAATCGCTCGATGCAAAACGAGCTCTTGCGTCTCATAAAGGAACGAAAAAACCGCGGCGAAACCTGGAGCTGGGGTTTAGAGCGGCTGGGCGTGAACATGTATCGCCCCTGCTTGGACCGCCATTGCGTGCAGACTCAACTGGAGGAGGCGGGGAAGTACTGGAGTTATGGCAGCCTCTACCACCAGCTAGGTGAGTTTGGTGAGGGCTATTACAGCGAGCGCATGAATCATCGTGACGCTGACCCAGAAAAGTCCAATTTGCTCTATGGTCCGCTTGTGCACCCACTCGATATTAGCTTTAAGTACTTTGCGGAAGGTTATTCCAAATGGGTAAGGGCCAGAAAGTCATCTGGCCCCAAATAAAAAGTCCCTTCTTGAGAGAAGGGACTGTCAACGCTAAGAGTTTCCTCCGGTGTGATTTTGGGTTGGGTAAGATGAGTTGCTTGGGTTGAGATCCAATCAAGTCATCATCAGCTCAACACCTCATTGTGGAGTGGGTGGGATACCTCCGCCACCACCACCACCACCGCCGACACACTGATCAACGGGTGCAACTTCGCAGAAGAATTTTCCGTTCTCAGCGGCGACTGAAGTGCCGGTTGATGAGTTACGTAAGTTCGGGCAGTTAAATTCACCGTACAGGATGGTTGCCGTTGCAGGAGTGAATTCAACTTGATCCGTGTTTGAAGTACAAGGTGTTACAGCTTCACCGCGTTCGATCGTGATTTCCACGGTGCAGGCCGCGTTCTTAGTGTAGACCTCTTTCACGATACCGTCATCACTGGCGGATACGCGATACAGAGAGTGACTGAGAACGACACCATTCGAACTGCTGTTGTAAGTCTGCGGTGCAGAGCCACCATTGTCCGGGATGCTGGCAATCTTGATCTCCATGCCATGAAGGAATTCATTGGCAGTGTCGATCCGATTGGAACCTTGGTACCAGTTGAAGCCTTGGATGTTGAACTGTCCCTTACCGGCTACTTTAGTAAACTGGTAGTCGCAAATCACCCGTTTCGGGTTGTCACCAGGATACTGAGTGGCCAAGTACGGACCGTTAGTGCGCTGGTTGAGGCTCGGTGCAGTGGGCTGTGTTCCAATCAAGCTGATGTCAGCTTGCAAGTAGTAGTAGCCCTTCTTTTCAGCTTGTGAAGTCGGTGTACGAGCAATGTTGGGCATTTCATCCGGCATTTCAACTAATACGGTCTCAGATTCTAAGTTACAGCCGTTACGAACCCGTAAGAAGGCTTGTCGACGATGTGAGCCAGCTGAAGCAAAGATACTATAGACGTTGTTAGCTGCTGCTGAGCTAATCCAAACCGATCCGGCTTCAGTGAGCGGGAAGGGATCAAACACGCCGTCACCGTTGAAGTCCCAGGCGTATTGGAAGTCTGATCCACCAGTTACGGCGCCAGCTGCTGAGTAGTTGTAGAAGTTATGCTTACCAGCGGTACTGATATTGACATCGCCGACATCGATAACCGGTGTCTCGCCATCAATACATTGTGAGTCGATCGCGAAGGTCTTAATGGTCTTAAGACCCGATTCGTCCTCGGCTCGAATGGCCATGGGTTTGCGACCAGCATCCAATACGATGGAGCCAGCGAGCGGAACCCACTGTGGAGCCAGCGGATCGTAGTCGGTATCGATGTCAAATTTGACAGTCGCTGCCTTCTCGTCCGATGTTCCTGAACAGTCGACGGAGACTGAGTCCCCTTCAACTGGGTAGGCAGCAAAGAATGTGTCTTTCTCACCAATTGTATTGATCTCGCGTGAAAGCGAGCCGGTGGTGAGCACACAGCTAATCTTTGGGGCCTGGTTTGTTATACCTGCATCAAGGCTATTGCCTGATGAGCCTCCGTTCGTCCCATTCAACGAGGATGACTTAAAGCTCGATTCGCATCCTGTTGCGAGAGCGGCGGTCAGTATGATTAGTAGAAGCGTACGGTTTTTCACTGTTCCCCCAATCGGGCCTCCTGGCCCAAAAAAAATACCCACAGATAACTTGTGCAAAGGGGGGGCCATAAGCAAAACCCGCGAGAACCCATTTCCTTGCATCTGGGGTGTTAAGTTTGCTGACAGTGTTTAGTTTATTGAGCGATCTCATTGCGGGAATCTCAAAATAGTGTCTTAGATGTAGTCAATTCTCATCCTACGCTGAGGTGCCTGGTTTGCGACAAGCTCTTGAACTTCCCCAACAATCCCGCGCTGAAACAAAATCCTCGAGGAAGTGTCAATCTCGTGATGCATTTATCTACACCAACCACCCCTCGCGCATTCTGTGCGATCTCAGCCCCTAAGAATTTTGATTCGACCCAAGTCTATTCGATTCAATTCAATTCGATTCGATTCAATTCAATTCAATTCAATTCGATTGGACTGGATCGGACTAGGTTGGACTCGATTGGGCGCGACTGAACGAGAATGGATTCGACTGAACTCGATTGAACTCGGTTGAACTCGGTTGGATTCGGTTGGATTCGATTGTGGACTCGGTTGGACTCGGTTGATTCCCTTCGGTGACCGCCGCTACCACAGCAAAGATCCACGCCCTCGAAAAAACGCAGCGCTATGAGACAACCCATCTCCGATGGCGTTACTCTCAAAAAGCGAGCATCCCGGCAGGACAAGGTAGTGTCTCCTATTGAGACGACTAGTCGGTTCCTGCGGTGAAGAAGTTTTCACTCCACAGTGCCTCCGGCCAACTAACAAGTCTTAAGACATGTTGCCGAAATGGCTGCGTCAAAATCGTCCTCCAAATTCGTCGTCCAAAAAACGCCTCCCCAATTCGGATGGCAAAATCGTGGTGCAATTGAGTCGCGCAAAATCCTTACCCGCAAAAAAATCTCTTCGCGCACAAAGTCTCTTCGCGATGGCTCCACTTGTTCCTTCTTTGAGATTGTTGTCGCAGAAAAAAAGATTGAAATACCTTGACAGCTTTTTTGACCTTCTAAACGCGTGGGGTTTGTACTACAGCAGCCGCTTGCAAATTTTTTTGCAATTTTTGATTTCCAAGGCCTGGCGGGCTTGGTCGTGCGTTCTCGAGGCAATTAGAATCACTTTCGGCGTCTCCAATTAAAGTGCGCGCAAAAACCTGTGGTAAAAGATTTTTCATTCAACATGGGGGTATAATGAGCGAACTAAAATTAAACCAAACTCCAATGAATCGCGCCGAAGTCTCTTCACTCGTTCGTGGCAACAAGCGGCCGTTCGGGCGAGGCGAGACGCCGCCAAACGGGACAGACGGGATTTCGCCGAATAGGAAGGATGAGATTTCGCCGAATCGGATGAACGAGATGCCGGTGAACAGACCAGCCGAGATGCCGGTGAACAGGCCGGTCGAGATGCCGCCGCGCTGTCGCGAACTTCATACTAGGGCCTTGGCCGTCGTCGGGCGATACAGAGCCGCCGAGATCGAGTTGCTCCAAATTCTCGAGGAGGTCGAACGTGAGCGCGTCCATCTGCGCTTTGGGTGTCATTCGCTCTTTCAA
>JADZEO010000122.1 GCA_020850475.1 Bdellovibrionales bacterium
AAGGCTGCTCGCTGGCTTAATATCCACAGACAAAGCCTTCAAAGGAAACTACGGAAGTACCCCCCAAAAAACAGCGGGAGTTGAGGGCTAATCCATATGCTACGGACCGGAAGAAAATTGGCGGGGTGGACGGGACTCGAACCCGCGGCCTTCCGCGTGACAGGCGGACGTTATAACCAACTTAACTACCACCCCGCGCCAATAGAAAATCAAAGAGCAACAATATAGCGGCGAGAAAATCGGTATTCAACCACTAATTCAGACTTAAAATCGAAAATCAGGGAGGAGCGAGCCCGCACTCAGAATCTCGATCTTGAGGGGATCCTCAAGTGCCTTGGGTTTGAAATAAAATCAGTAGTTATTTCAAGATCTTGCTAGATTAATTCAATCCTCATGATTAAATAAAAAAGCCGCCCCAGTGGGCGGCCAATTGAATCCCGCAAAAGAGACCACAGTCTCCAGTCAGGGGTTCGGACCGATTAAATGCGACGGCAGGTCGTTACCTCATCAATGGGGAAAGTTCCCTGTGCATCAATCACCAGAGTGCCTTTGATGTCCTGTACGAGGTCACCCACGTTATCAAGGCTCATGTTTTGTTGGCCACTGATCTGACCAATCTTGTTGGCGTTGTCGATCAATAAGCTAAAAAAGCTGATCCCTAGGACATTGCCGTTGCAAGAAGCCGTGTAGGTCGCTTGCTCTTCAGGTTGGCTGTCGGGCATGGGATGACTGGCGCCATCAGCCACAACTTCGGTCTGACCAACCATGAAGTGGGTCACGCCATCCGCCACAAACTGTGTGACGTCCATGGTCTCGACTTGGCCGTCGTAAGTGCACTCATAGGTGCCGGTCAGATCTGGGCACGCGAAAGCGGTAACACTCAAGGCCGCAAGCGTTGCAGTCATCAATGATTTGTAGAACATACTGTTCCCCCTTGTTTAATGACGAATGAATCCCGAAGCCACTGGGCCTGGGGCAGCCATTCGAAAAGTTGAGTCACTTGCACTTAAGACTGCAACCTGGACCTAGGTCAGAGTCAACTTTTGAAAATTCTCGGGGTCTCGAGGACTCGCCAATTGATTTTGAAGGGGGTCGGCGCGTCGCAATTGCTGACATTTTAGGCAGGAGTTGCCTATCGCCAATTGGGATTGTTGTAAGCGACCACACAAAGACCACTCTCTGAACCCACCTGACCGGCGGGGGTGTAGCTTTTGGTCCACGCGGGCGGCGTAAATCGCGTGGAGTGCTTAAATAAATAATAGTGAAAGGCTCGCGGTCCCAAACTCCCCCGCTGAGCACCCGAACGCAGGGCATTCACTTGGCGAACCACTTCACCCCACAGGCGCGGGTCCTTGGGACACAAAAAACTCCGGTAGGCGGACTCGTCGTAGAGATTGAGTGAGGAAGCAAATTGGTCGCGCTCGAAAACGACCGCACGCACATTGCCGTTGCGCACGCGCACTCGATTCAGGATGACTTCGGCGATGGGACTCACGGCTTGCGAAGCATCGGCACCGCACTGCCCGGCCGTTACTTCGGCATAGATCAATCGATGAAGGAGTTCATCCTCGCCAACCGCAGCGCTCTCAAACAATCGTTGGTAACCGTCGTACTTGTGGGGACTCTTGCCATTCGCCCTTTGCACTTCCTTAATCCGTTCGAGCTCTGCAGCATCCTCAAAACACCGCGGAACGGAAGTCGCGACAGGGGCTGGCGTCCCAACGCTGCCCGACCTAGGCCGTGATCCAGCCAATTCTTCGGCCCCAACCCAGGGGGCAAGGAACATAACAAGGCTCAACAAAGCTGATGTCATAAGCCCATTATAGACACTGAGGCCCCGCTTGAATATCATTAGTTTTCACTGAGCTAAGAACTCAACAAAAGACGGAAAGGATTGGTCATGAAAACCCTAATGGTCCTCTTAATTTCGATGTTCTTCTTTGCTTGCGCCTCCTACAAAAAGACGGAGGATGCGGCCACTACCAAAAATCCAACCGCGGCCAAAACCGAAACTAAAGTCGAAGCTCCCACCAAAAGTCCGCCCGCTGCCAAAACTGCCACCGCTTCCGCCGGCGCCGTCGTTTGCAAATCAAAAGCCGATGAACGCCAACTCGAAGTGGTCAAACCCCAAGGCGGTGGTTGCGAAGTTCACTACACCAAATTCGGTACTGATACCGTTGTGGCCAACGCTCAAAACGATACCAGCTACTGCGAAGAAGTCTTAGGCCGTATCAAAACTCGCCTGACTGAGTCTGGTTTTGAGTGCAACTAAGCCAAGTCCCCTGAAGACTTTGGATCTTCATGGGCGAACGGTCGACGAGGTGAATGACCTCGTCGATGTTTTCTTGCGCAAAGAAAGCGAGCGCGGCTCGGCCCGCGCCCGCATCATGACCGGCAAGGGCAAAGGTCTCGTGCAAAAGCAGGTGATCGACTATTTAAAAAAGGCCCGCTACCCCTGGCAATTCGATAAAACTCCCGACGGGCGCCCTAATGAAGGGGTGTTGGTGATTTTTCTAGAATAACGAGAACTCTCGCCCTGGAGGAGCGCTCAATGAAGCCTCGGCCCGCCTCAGGAACAAAAACCGGCGTTCTTGCCCGTCTGCCGTTTTATCACTCTAACTAAGCGAAACTTGTGCCCTCCCCCCTGACCTGCCCCTGGGCCGTCCAAGCCTTAGACAGCGTCGGGAGCTTCTAATCCCTTCCCCTGCGCCTAACGTCGGCACGACCGTTGGATAAGTTAAGAGTGAGATTTGCGTCCCTCACTTCTTTTAGCGCCCCAGGGACCAGAAAGGTGAAGTTCAAATGCACGACCAGATCATTCAACAAATGCGAGGTTCGGTGATCCGCTTTGTTCTCGGAATGGCCACCGGCGGAATCTTGTGTCTCATCTTCACCCTGATTGCCCACGTATAAGGCTTTAGAGAAATCATCGCGAAGTCTTGTCAGACCTCTGCTTTGCAATCACAATGGACTTTTGACCCAACTCTTGGCGAAGGAATTGTGCGGCAGTGGAAAACATGTTTTGGCTGGATATGGAAATGACGGGCTTGGACGTTAACCGAGAAGTGCCGATTGAAATCGCCGTCCAAATCACCAATAAAAATTTTGCAACACTCGAGTCCTATCACGCCGTCATCAAACAACCGCAGATACATCTCGACAACATGGATGAGTGGAACCAAACCCATCACCAAGAATCGGGGCTGTTGGCGCTGATTCCTTCAGGCCTGGCTCCCGGCAAAGTTGAAACCGATCTCATCGATTTGGCAGATCGCTTCTGGGGCGAAGAAAAAATTGTGCTGTGTGGAAATTCGATCGGCCAAGATCGTCTGTTTATCGATAAGTATTTTGCCCGCTTTGCGGAAAGACTGCATTACCGCATGCTCGACGTGACGGCCTTTAAATTGGTCTTCAACAATTTGTATAACCGCAAATTCGACAAGAAGGGCTCCCACCGCGCGATCGATGACATCCAAGAGAGCATCAACGAACTCAAATACTATTTGTCATTTGTTCAGCCTTAGGACGCAACTTCGGAGCGCTCTACTCGTTCCTGATGGACCTGAGAGCCCCTCTTTACGAGAACTTGACGTCTAGCGTAAGCTCGGGTAGAAAGCTTTTCATCGTATTCACGAGTAATCTTCCATTCGGAATGAATCCTCTTTTTTGCGATACCAACCCAAAAAACGAGGTTTCAAATGGATACCTTCAAACAGTTGCCGCTGCCTCTGATGCTCGTGGAAAATCTGAGCCGGTTGAAATTTCACCAGCCCACTCCCGTGCAACGAGAGATCATCCCTCTGGCCATTCAAGGTAAAGATATTCTGACTTGTGCCGAAACCGGCTCGGGCAAAACGGCCGCTTATTGTTTGCCAATCGCCGCTCAGCTCATAAATGATCCCCAGGCCACGGCCCTGATCTTAACCCCTACTCGCGAGCTCGCTCAGCAGGTGGCGGATTTTGTTAAGCAGCTGATCCCGAATCTGCCTCAGCTGTCGGTGGCGACCCTGGTCGGTGGAATGAGCATGCAGCCTCAACTCAACGCCCTTAAACGTCGACCGCGCATTATTGTCGCGACGCCGGGGCGCCTGACTGATCACTTGAAACGCAAATCGCTCACCCTCAACCAAGCGCAATTTTTGGTGCTGGACGAGGGCGATCGGATGTTAGACATGGGCTTTGCGCCTCAACTCGACGTCATTCTCAAATACTTGCCGCGCAAGCGACAGACTTTGCTTTTTAGTGCGACTTTGCCTCAGAAGATTCAGCAGCTCGCCACTAAATACATGTTTCAGCCTAAGACTGTTACCGTGGGTCGTACTTCACTTCCGGTGCAGGCGATTAAACAGACTGCGCTTAAGCTCAACGCCAAGGACAAAGACGAAAGTCTGCTCGATGAACTCATCGCCCGCCAAGGTTCAGTGATCATTTTTGCTAAGACCAAACGGCGCGCGCAAAATTTGTTTCGTCATCTGGAAAGTTACGGACATCAAGTGGAACTTCTCCACGGCGGCCGCACCCAAGGGCAACGCAACAAAGCCCTGCAACGGTTTCGCGACGGCAAGGCCCGCATTCTGTGTGCCACCGACGTCGCGGCCCGAGGTCTTGATGTGCCCCATGTCGAGCATGTCATTAATTACGATCTCCCCATGGTCGATGACGATTATGTTCATCGCATTGGCCGAACCGCCCGCAACGGGGCTTCAGGGGAAGCTCTGAGCTTTGTCACACCCGCCGACCATCGCTTGTGGCAAAATCTTGTCCGCAAGTTTCAAATCAAGGGCGGTGGTGGCGAGCGCAAACCCTCTCCGGTTGCGCCCGCTTAAACTCTAGTAACGATAGTGGTCCGGCTTAAAGGGACCTTGTGCACCCAACCCCAAGTAGCTGGCTTGCTTGGTGGTGAGCTTAGTGAGTTTAACTCCCAATTTATCAAGATGCAGTGAAGCCACCTTCTCGTCGAGGTGCTTCGGCAGGCGGTAGACCGCGATGTCTTTATAGGCCTTGCGGTTATTCCACAATTCCATCTGCGCCAACACTTGGTTGGTAAAGGAATTCGACATGACAAAAGAGGGGTGACCGGTCGCACACCCCAAGTTAACGAGGCGACCTTTGGCCAAAACAATCACTTTGCGACCATTCTTGAGGGTGTGAATGTCGACCTGCGGTTTTACTTCGTTGATAGTTGAGTTCTTGTTGAGCCATGCCATATCAATTTCGACATCAAAGTGGCCGATGTTGCAAACAATGGCTCCATCCTTCATCTTTTGAAAGTGTTGAGGAGTGATGATGTCACAGCAACCCGTGGCGGTGACAAAAATGTCAGCTTCACTGGCGGCCTCATCCATCGTGGTCACTTCAAAACCTTCCATTGCGGCCTGCAGAGCACAAATGGGGTCAATCTCAGTCACTAGCACTCGGGCACCGAAGCCTCTCATGCTTTGCGCACAACCTTTGCCGACGTCACCGTAGCCAGCCACCGCGACAATTTTTCCTGCCACCATGGTGTCGGTCGCCCGCTTGATGCCGTCGGCGAGGGACTCCCGGCACCCATAAAGGTTATCAAACTTCGACTTGGTGACCGAGTCGTTGATATTGATCGCCGGACATTTGAGACGCCCTTCTTTGAGCATTTTTTCCAGGTTATGAACACCCGTCGTGGTTTCCTCGGACAGACCCACAATCCGTTTCATGAGGTGGGCAAAACGCGACTCGTGCATCATGTTGGTGAGGTCGCCCCCGTCGTCGAGGATGAGGTCAAAACCGTCTTTGCCCCAGCCCACAATGGTTTGCTCAATGCACCAGTTAAACTCTTCTTCCGTTTCGCCTTTCCACGCAAAAACCGGAACTCCTGCCGCGGCAATTGCAACTGCCGCGTGGTCTTGGGTTGAAAAGATATTACAAGAACTCCAACGTATCTTGGCCCCGAGAGCAATCAACGTCTCGATCAGTACGGCGGTTTGAATTGTCATGTGCAGGCAACCGGTAATGCGCACGTCCTTCAGGGGTTTTTTGGCGCCAAATTCTTTGCGCAGAGCCATCAGCCCCGGCATTTCTGATTCGGCAATTTTGATTTCCTCGCGGCCCCAACGAGCCAGCTCAGCAAAGCGCTTCGGGTTATCCATTGCTTCTTGGCAAACGCGATAATCGACACCCGCTTTGGTCGTCGTCTTGGCAGCAACTTTTTTGGACTTCTTATTGGTCATTTTACTCACCTCGGGCACCCTTGGCGCTAACGCCGGTTAGGTCATCAATTATTTGGACAATAAAACTCAAGAGTCTACCTGAGCCCAAGAAAATTGCAAGGTGATGAGCCTTGCGCCGCCCTAATCGCGGCGAGTAAGGATCTCGTAACCCTTATCAGTGATCAAAATGGTGTGCTCGAACTGCGCCGAAAGGGTCCCATCCCCAGTCGCATACACTTTGACCGAGGAGTTGGGGATGCTGATTTCTTTAATCGGTGCGGCCGTCTCATTGATCATGGGCTCCACGGTAATGCAGGTAAAGGGGCGGAGCTTCTCTCCTCGACCTTTTTTACCATAGGACGGCACAAAGGGATCGGTGTGAAACTTGCGCCCAATGCCGTGTCCCCCGATTTCCCGGACCGGGTAAAACCCCTTTTTGGTGACGAACTTGTTGATCGCAAAGCCAATATCGCCCGTCGTCCCAAAGGGTTTGACCTCTTCAATCCCCTTGATCATCGCTTGTTCAGCGACCTCGGTGAGCAGTTTTGCCTTCGGACTGACCTCGCCAACAAAATAGGTCGCTGACGTGTCTCCAAAAAAACCATTCTTAAAACTCGTCACGTCCACATTGACGATATCACCCTCGTACAAGGGCTGATCATCCGGGACCCCGTGGCAGATGCAGCTATTAACTGAGGTGCAGATCGATTTAGGAAAGCCGTTGTAGTTCAGCGGGGCGGGCATGGCCTCGTGGGAAAGGGTAAAGTCATAGACAATCTGATCCAGCTCGTTGGTCGTCACCCCTGGCTTAACAAAACGAGCCACGTGGACCAAGGTATCGGCGGCCAGCCGGCAGACCTGCTCCATTAGACGTAAATCATTGGCTTGAATGGGAGTCATTTGACCTCACGGTGGGGCTGATTCTTTCGACCCGACAACCCAATTTTTTTATCAAATGCCCTGCGGACCCGCAACCTCAGAGCAAAACAAAAAAAAAGCCCGCAGAATCTGCGGGCTTCGTTTGACCGGTTACAAGGTCGTCTTACGACAAGTGCTTGTTAACAATCTTGGTCATTTCGAACATAGAAACAGTCTTCTTACCAAACAGACCCATCAGTTTGTCGTCAGCGTTGATGTTACGACGATTTTTGGTGTCTTGAAGATTGTTCCGCTTGATGTAGGCCCACAGCTTCTTAACAACTTCAGTGCGCGGAAGCGGGCTAGCACCAACAACTGCTGCCAAAGCGTTGCTCGGCTTCAAGGGCTTCATGAATGCCGGATTTGGCTTACGCTTGGTTTTTGCTTTAGCTGCTTTTTTGGTCGCTTTCTTCGTAGCTTTCTTGGCAGCTTTTTTGGTCGCTTTCTTCGTAGCTTTTTTTGCAGTCTTCTTGGTTGCTTTCTTTTTCTTCTTAGCCATTCTTTTTTCCTCCCTGTTTCGGTAGGTAAATTGCCTCTAGGGCAAGTTTGTTGAACAACTTGATGATACTTACTTGACCCCAAATGTCCAAACAAAAAAAACACTTTTTTTAGTTTTCTCGTCGAAAAATGCCGTTTTCCGCCCGAGAGGACCCCCGTTTCCCCTCTGAAAGAGGGAGATTCGCCGGCCTGAGGACCCCTGTTTCCCCTCTGAAAACCGCTTTTTCCCCTCGAGAAACCCTCCTGTAACGGGCGAAAATGCCCATTTTTGCCTAGCGAGAGGACCAGATTCGGTCGCTTCCTTCGAGGCGAATTTTAGGATTTCCCCGAATCGGCCGATCTGTCTATATATGGTACGGAACAAGACCTTTCAGGAAATTCTCGCCGAGAAAATGGCCGAAACCTCAGTCGCCGAGGCTGCGCCCGCTGCAGGAGCGGCGTCCTTCGATAGTCCCTTGAGTCTGCTTGAAAGCCGCTCCCCAAGGGAGATTGCGCCCCCTTTGCCCTCGGCCTGGTCGCGTTCTGCTCAGTCCGCGTATGGGGTTGGACGACGCCGCCGAGGAGCCTTGTGGTGCCTTCCTTCCCCGAGGACCGCACACTCCGCACCACCCAAGGTGGCCCGTTCGCAGGCGTCGCAGCCGGGATCCCAGCCACTGACTGAACTCTCACCCGCGGGTCACTTTGCCCTTGAGGTGTTTCGTCGGCTCGGTCAGGAGCTCGAACTTCCGCTGACGGTGGCCCGGGTTAAAAAGGCCTATCGTCGTCTGGTACAGCAGCACCACCCCGATCGCACCGCCAACCAAAACTCCTCCACTGAGGTCTTCTTGCGCCTCCAAGAGGCCTACCAGACCCTCCTCGCCGAGTTCACTCCCGCCACATCTCGGTCGACTGATTCCGCGTCCCCAGCGGCCGCCTAAGACCAATCCCGCTGTCCCCGTCATTCGCGCCCGCTCAGGCGCGTGAGGACAGATCATGAGAACGTCACCACGCCTCCCTCCTTTGGCACCAGCGAGTTGGTTGGGAAGGCCGAGGCGTGGGTGGTTGGTGAAGGGGCTATTGGAGCTGTCGGTAGCGGATGCGCTTGGGCACGAGGGTATCGACGCCCATGCGGGTTTTGTAGTCGGCTTCATACTCAGAATAGGACCCGGGATACCAGTAGACTTGGCTGTCTCCCTCAAAGGCCAGAGTATGGGTGCACACGCGATCCAGGAACCAGCGGTCGTGACTGATGATGACGGCACTGCCGCCAAAATCGGTCAAGGCATCCTCGAGAGCCCGCATGGTGTTGACGTCGAGATCGTTGGTGGGCTCGTCAAGCAGCAACAGATTGCCGCCCTCTTTGAGCATCTTGGCCAAATACAGGCGATTGCGTTCGCCTCCCGAGAGTTCGCCCACCTTTTTTTGTTGGTCATTGCCGGAAAAATTGAACCACGAGACATAGGCTCGGGAAGCCACTTCTTTACCGCCGAGGGCGATGGTCTCGTTACCGCCCGTAATCTCTTCGAAGACGGTCTTGCTGCGATTTAACTGATCGCGAGCTTGGTCGATGTAGGCCACCTTGACGGTATCGCCCACTTTAAAGGAACCGCGATCCGGCTTTTCCTGACCGGTGATCATCCTAAAGAGGGTTGTTTTACCTGCGCCATTAGGGCCGACCACGCCGACGATGGCACCGCGGGGGATGGTAAAGTTCATATTTTCATAGAGGAGTTTGCTGCCGTAGGCCTTCGCCACGTCCTTGGCTTCAATCACAATCTCTCCCAACCTTGGTCCCGCCGGAATATAAATCTGCAGGTCCTTCAGCTTCTCGGGAGTCGGCTCTTTGAGCAAAGTTTCATAATTCGAAACACGCGACTTGGCTTTGGCTTGGCGTCCCCGAGGAGACATTCGCACCCACTCCAGCTCCCGCTCCAGGGTCTTTTTGCGGCGATCATCGGCCTTTTGCTCTTGAGTCAAACGGCGATCTTTTTGTTCGAGCCAAGAGGAGTAATTGCCTTTCCAGGGAATCCCTTCACCTCGATCGAGCTCAAGAATCCAACCCGCCACATTGTCCAAGAAATAGCGATCGTGGGTGACCGCGATGACCGTCCCAGGAAACTTGGCCAAATAAGATTCAAGCCACGTCACCGACTCGGCATCCAGGTGGTTGGTGGGCTCATCCAAGAGGAGAATATCGGGGTTCGACAAGAGCAACCGAGCCAACGCCACTCGACGGCGCTCGCCTCCAGAGAGGGTTTTCACCGAACTGTCGCCGGAAGGACAGCGGAGGGCGTCCATAGCTTGTTCAACCTTTTGGTCGATTTCCCACCCATCGACCGCTTCGATTTTTTCTTGAATGGCCCCTTGCTTCTCAATGAGCTTTTCCATTTTGTCTGGATCCAAATCCGGATCACAAAGCTGCTCACTCACCTTCTGAAAATCAGCCAGTAAGGTCTTAATCTCTCCCAAACCGTCCATGACGTTTTCTTTAACCGTCTTGGCTTCATCGAGTTTGGGCTCCTGTTCGAGATAGCCGACCTTGAAATCCCGCGCCGGGAAAGCCTCGCCCAAAAAATCCTGGTCGACTCCTGCCATGATCTTGAGGAGGCTGGATTTGCCAGCTCCGTTGAGACCCAAAACGCCGATCTTGGCGCCGTAAAAATAGGAGAGGTAGATGTCCTTTAGGACATAGCGGTTGGGGGGATAAACTTTCCCGACTCCCTTCATGGTGTAAATGATATCTTCGGCCATGGCATACCTCCGAGGGAGTTGGGGGACGGTTGAAGACTAATGTCTATCGCAACTGTGGCAAAATTGTCAAAACGAGCGTGCTCCGCCCATGCAGGGAGGAGAAGCGGAAACCCGCTGTTTAGCTAGATTCCATTCTGCTGGGGTATAGGTCCTTTGTGAGAGGGCATGGACTCCGTCTTTGAGCTCCTGCCCTAATACCTCGAAGATCCGCCGTTGACGATCAATTCGGCTCATCCCTTGAAAGGCTTCACTGACGACGACAATCATAAAATGAGTCTCCGAGCCGGGCGGAACGTTGTGCTCGCTACTCTCGTTAACCACAGCCAAATGCTGGGGCTTGAAAGCTTCGCGCAATTTGAGGTGGATGCGATCCTCAATGAGCAAAGGGGAACTCCTGTTGAGTTTGATCTAGGCCCGGCCAGCCATCCAGTCCGTGCCAGCGGAGCAAGCGCTCATGGTTTTCGAGGAATGAACGAAACCGAGCCAGTTGGCTGCGGGCCTTGCCGGACATGTGAACACCCAGCTTCGCCTCGCCCACCCACTCGACGCGACAATCGGCGTTGCGGCCCACGACCAAATCCAGTTCGCCGATCGTGCGACTCTCACCACTTTCATGGTACTCGATGGATCCAGTCACGAAATACTCACTATCAGGAAACTTCTCTTTCAGGGCGACAATCGCCAAAATCTCCAGAACCTCGCCCTCGCTGCCAAAATCAAAACCCATTTTATCTCGGTAAGCATCGATCACGTTGAGGTAATCCACCAAGCGATGCTTGTTGCGGGGAAGATCTTTGCGCTTGTCGACCCGGGAGTGTCCACTTCCATCCACCTTCGGCGGTTTAAGAATTTCCCACAACTCAGCAGCCTCTTGGCGCTCAATGGGATACTCGTCGGTAAAACCTCGATCACGAGCGCCGGAGATTCCGTAGAGCATGGTTTGAAGACCGCGCAGTTGGAAAAAGCCGATTTGGGTCTCTCGGCACTTTTCCGGTACCGTGAGGTCCTCACGCAGATTATGGAAGAATTCATCATCGGCCCGGGCAATGATAGCAGCCACCAAAGTCGCTGCCAGGCAAATTCCCAAAACCACATGACGACCCAGCCAAGCGCCGGTTCACTCTTGAACATTGCGACGAGTCCTCAATCCGCACCCCTCAGTTTGATTTTTAATCGTCCTCGCAGCCTAAAGAATGGGGTGGGGATTGGCAAAGAAAATCAACAGCGACACTCGGTTCTGAGGGGCCGAAGCTGCTCTGCTTCACGATTGAGAGGGGGATTTCTCTAGAGTCACACCGACTCCGAAGTGGTCAGACCCGTACATTTGTGTCTCGGGATCTTGCCCTCGAAGGATTTCGGCCTGGGCCTTGACCGGCTGCCGGGTCCGATAAAATAGGTAATCAATGCGACGGGGTCGGCGTTCGGCCTGACGGATGAGCTCAAGAAGCCGCTCGGTTAAGGCCTTCGGGCCGACGGCCTTTGGCCATTGAAACAACCCCTGAAAGCCGTCATTAAGGGCATGGTTTTCGGCATTTTCCTCTCGTGACCAGGTCATGCCTGGAATTTTGGCATTGGCACTTTCCCAGGCATCGACAAAACCCGCCCCCCGCAACAACCCCATAACGGGAGTGTTCGGGCTGCTATTGAAATCACCCGCCACCAGAGTTAAATCGAAATCAGGACTCCACTCGTTCAGACGATCCAACAGGCGAGTCATTTCTTTTTCGCGCCGAATGTCCCCTTGCATCAGCTGACGTTGAAGCTCGCGCCGATCGGACTCCGCCAGCTCCCCCTCGTGGACGGCGCGATTGAGAAGCTTCGCCCACGCGGGATCAAACTCGAGCCCATGGTGAAGGTGCAAGCTCACCACCAACACCCGCCCCCACTGCGGATGCTGCAATTCTCCCAGCAAGGCGTAACGGGATTCTTGTAACTGCCACGAGCAGAAGCCGCGGCTGCGCGGCCCCTCACCACTCAGCTGGAGCCCCTCCCTTTTACGGAGAGCCCAGCCTCGTCGCGCCAAAATCGCCAAACCTGATTGCAAATTAAAGGGTGGCCCAAGCCCAAAGAGTTTGAGTCCACTTAGATCGAGTTGCTCAATGTGGTCGCGTTCGAGCTGTTCGCCAAAATAGTGGGCGGCCGGAAGTAAGGGGTTGACCTCTTGAAAAAACGCGATGTCAGGATTCCATTGACGGACCCACTGAACCTGCACCTGAGCGCGGGCCAGCCGGCGCCCGCGTGGTTCGAGCTCACCAAAAAAGGCGACACCCCGTCCGTCCAACCCATGCCAGAGGTTGTAGGTCAACAATCGCACCGATTCTTCTCCATTCCCAGCGAGAGGGAATTCCTCTGCGGCACCTAAGTGCGCCGATGAACCAGTGAGCGATCCACGTCCTCAAAAGTCACTTGGATCATGTGCCCAAAAACCTGAGTCACAATCCCCAAACCAAATTTGGGATGTTGAATGGCAGCGTTGAGCGCGAAATCTTGGGCCATCGAATAAGGCTTCACCTCGCCGGTCGCAAACTGATCTCTGAGCTCAGTCCACTTTTGGGCGTGCTTATCCACGCTCGATCGACGCGGAGTCGAAGTTTTTCCGCCCGTTTTCTTTTTGGCCGAAGGGAGCTTATAAGTCTTTTTCGACTTACAAACTTCGCACTCCACCTTGGCGGATTTTTCGGTCGTATGGGCGACAACGGTAAAATACCGCTCACAACCACACTTCTTACAATCAAGACAAATTCGCTGAGCCACTGCGGGCAACTTTTGTGTTTCATTCATAGGGATATTGTCGCTGAGAAAGGCTCAGCGGTAAAGCCGCTTTTGGTACGCCAGCCCTTAGCGGGGGAGGTAAATGGTGAGCGCGGCATCCAAGGGCTTTTTGCGGACCTCCGTCGCGCTGAGGTAAAACGGGCCCTCTCCACGTTCAATACGATTCTGCAGGTCCTGTAGACTCGCATCCTGTTTGGTATCCACCTCAAAGCCAGCTGGCTTAAAGTACTGAGTGAAGTCCTGCTCGACGCGAGCCAGGCCAAAAAACTCCCTCCAATACTCGGTATTAGTCTTGAGGCGGTAGGTCAAAGTGCGGGCGTAAGAGTGAAGCGGCGTATACGAAGTCAGGATTTCGAAGGGCCCATAGTGACTGTGGAGTCGAACCGCCGGACTCTGCCATTGAGTCATCCCACAACAGCTCTCGATGTTGGCATGCCACATCCCAAAGGCCTTAGTGAGAAAGCCCAGTCCGTAAAATTGGTGCTCTTTGGGAATTAAGGCATTAACGGACGAGAGGTTGTGCGCCACCCACTCACCCTCACCCATGCTCGGAATAATGATAAACAAAGAAATGGGAGTCCACTCATTGGCTGAGTCCACCGTGAGAATTTTCTTTACCGCCTCAGGCAAGGTTTCCGTACGGTGAGCAAATCCCGCGACAAAGCCCGGCATAACGGCACAGTCATAAAACACCCAACGTGGCATCGGCATCCCACTCGGTCCAAACGCCATGGTTTCCATTTTCATGATCTGATCGCCGAAACTGCGCGAACTCATGTTCAGAGGATTCAGCCATAAGTGATTCAATCCTTGAAACCAGTCGAGCGCGAAGGCCGTCCCTGGTTGCTGAATGCGGTTCTCCTGCCGAACAAAAACATAAGGTACGATGTCCTGACCGTACATCCAGGCCAGTCTCGGGTTTTTTTCCAGCTCGCGATTCATGATGATCTCTTCTCCCCTTGTCCTGCTGCCCAGGCGATTTCACTCCGTCAATCGATAGTTCCGCAACAAACCCAACACCTGCTGCGGTTGATCGACCACATCAAAGAGCTCCTCAAATCCCATGCTAATCATTTTCTGCTGTTGCATTTCAACTAAGGACTCTAAAAAGCTCCGCCAAAAATCCAGGATGTTTAAAATAATCAGCGGCTTTGAGGTTAACCCCAGCTGGCGGTGAGCCAAGACTTCCATTAATTCGTCGAGAGTGCCGACTCCGCCCGGGAACGCCAAAAACGCGTCGGCCTTTTCCAGCATGAGTTGTTTGCGCTCCATAAGGGAGTCGACCATGAGGAGATCCGTAAGTCCGCGGTGGATGACTTCCCGATCTTCGAACACCCGGGGCATGATCCCGCGGATGACTCCACCGTACTGCAAGACGGTGTCGGCCAGACGCCCCATCAATCCCACCGAAGCCCCGCCATACCAAACTTCGATGCCCGCTTCCGCAAGGAGTTTACCCAGCACTTCGATTTCGGCAAAGAAGAAGGGCGAGACTTGATCACTCGCGGAACAAAAGACACAAACCGAAGGTTTGGCTAAACCCCGACGGGGACTCATCGCTTGCAGCCCCTCATCGTTTGGGGCCAATCATATCTTCCGGGCGAACCACTTGATCGAACTTGTTGCCATCAAGGAGCCCCAAGCGAATGGCTTCGGCCCGAAGAGTTGAGTCATTCTCATAGGCCGCCTTGGCAATTTTGGCCGCGTTATCGTAGCCGATATGAGGATTGAGGGCCGTTACCAACATGAGCGAATTTTCCAAGTGTCGCTTGATCTGCGCCTGATTCGCCTCGATGCCCACCATACAGTGATCGGTGAAACTCTCGCACGCGTCAGCCAAGAGGCGTACCGAATTAAGGATATTAAAAACAATGAGGGGTTTAAATACATTGAGCTCAAAGTGACCCGTGGCACCCCCCACCGCAACCGCCATGTCATTACCAATCACTTGGGCGCACACCATGGTCATCGCCTCGCACTGAGTGGGATTCACTTTGCCCGGCATGATCGAGCTGCCCGGCTCATTGGCCGGCAATACCAATTCACCCACGCCACAGCGAGGACCACTTCCCAGCAAGCGAATGTCATTGGCAATTTTCATCAGACTGCAGGCCACGGTTTTGAGCGAGCCACTCAGCTGCACGAGAGCATCATGAGTCGCCAGGGCCTCAAATTTATTCGGCGCGCTCTTAAACGGAAGGCCCGTCTCTTGGGCGATATAACCAGCTGCCTTGTCCGCAAACTCAGGATGCGTGTTCAGTCCGGTGCCGACGGCCGTTCCACCTAAGGCCAAGAGATAGACGCCCTTGAGCGAATCTTCGAGGCGTTCAAGGCCAAAGCTCAATTGGGTCACATACCCAGAAAATTCCTGACCCAGAGTTAAGGGGGTTGCGTCCATCAGATGAGTTCGTCCAATCTTGACGATGTTGGCGAACTCACTCCGCTTGGCCTCAGTCGCATCCCGAAGTTTTTTCATCATCGGCAAAAGGCGCCCTTTCACTTGCTCGGCCACCGCGATGTGCATGGCCGTCGGAAAAGTGTCATTCGACGATTGCGCCTTGTTCACATCATCATTGGGGTGAATTCCCTTGGAGCCCAAGGCTCCCCCTTGGATTTGGATCGCGCGATTGGCGATGACTTCGTTACTGTTCATGTTGGTTTGCGTTCCACTCCCTGTTTGCCAAACCACCAGAGGGAAGTGTTCATCGAGTTGACCGGCAATGACTTCATCGGCCGCCTTCACAATGGCTTGAGCCTTGTCTTTGGCGAGCAGTCCCAGATCGAGGTTGGCTCGCGCTGCCGACTTTTTAAGCACTCCGAGAGCCCGAATCATTTCGCGCGGGAACCGATCTCCGCCGATCTTGAAGTTTTCAATGGACCGCTGAGTTTGAGCTCCCCATAAGCGATGGGCGGGAACTTTAACTTCTCCCAAACTGTCCTTTTCCACGCGAAATTCCACGACGAGCCTCCTTAGCCAGCAATCGAAGCAAAAATCACTGCGAGATGAAAAGTTAATCCGATTTACCAGCCGGAGCAAGGCCGACTTTGTCTTGCACCGGGAAATTGCAAGGGCCCTCAGTCCCTCGGGCCGACTGGCGCGCCGCCCAACCAAGGGCCGCTGAATTTTACTCTTCTCTGCGCAAATGATCACTAGACTGTGTGACCAAAGCAAGGCATCTAGCTCTGACCAGGAGCGGAGCCATGAGTAAATCGACCACCCAAGGTTATTGGCTGATGAAGACGGAGCCCGAAGTGTTTTCAATTGAAGACCTTCGCCGTGCCGGGACGACGCTCTGGGAGGGAGTTCGCAACTACCAGGCGCGCAACTTCATGATGAACGATATGAAGGTGGGAGACGACGTCCTGGTTTATCATTCCAATGCCAACCCCCCGGGGGTTGCGGGGCTCGCCAAGGTCTCGCGCCTCGCCGTGCCTGACCCCACCGCCACCCAACGACGCTCTCCCTACTTTGATCCCAAGGCCTCCGCCGAAAAACCGATTTGGTATTGTGTGGAGGTCCGTTTTGCGGAAGCCTTCCCGCGACTCATTGCCCTCGAGCAAATTCGCCAGCGCCCTGAGCTCAAAGACCTGCTGCTTTTGCGACGAGGGATGCGTTTGTCGATTCAACCCGTGACTGCTAAAGAATTTGCTGCACTTTTGGCCCTGAGGTCCCCATGAGGCTGACCCAGAGGTCCCCATGAGCTTGGCCCAGAGGTTCCTGTGATGTTGGCGAAGAGGTTCCCGTGATGCTGGCGAAGAGGTTCCCGTGATCATCGCCTTGGCCCCGATGGAAGGGGTGATCGACTCAATCTTGCGTGAGCTTCTCACCAAGGAAGGCGGGATCGATCAATGCACCACGGAATTCATCCGGGTCACCGATCGGCCATTGCCGGATCACATTTTTTTGCGCTATTGCCCAGAGTTGCGGCACGGCGGCCGCACCAAATCGGGAGTGCCGGTTTATGTGCAGCTCCTCGGGAGCCGTCCCGAATTTTTGGCCCTTAATGCCGCCCGCGCGGCCGAGCTTGGGGCGCTCGGCATTGATCTCAACTTTGGTTGCCCGGCTAAAACCGTCAATCGCCACGACGGAGGGGCGACCTTGCTCAAAGATCCTCCGCGAATATTCAACATCGTGAGTGCGGTTCGCCAGATCGTACCGGCCTCAATTCCGGTCACCGCCAAAGTTCGCCTGGGCTTTGCCGATCAAAGTCTTTCAGTGGAGATCGCCCAAGCCGCTGCCGACGGCGGAGCCTCGGTCCTCACCGTCCACGCCCGCACCCGCAACGAAGGTTATGAACCTCCGGCCCATTGGGAGGCGATCGCGCGAATGCGCTCGGCGATTCGAATTCCCGTCGTGGCAAACGGTGACATCTGGTCACCTGCCGATTACCTCGAGTGCCAGCGGCAATCGGGCTGTCGCGACATCGCGCTGGGGCGCCCCGTCCTCGCCTGCCCCAATCTGCCGCTGATGCTCAAGTCGGTTTCCCCCCTCGCTCCGCTCCGCTGGGATCAAGTTCTTGCCGAGTGGCTCAACCCTTTTTTGCACTCCTGTGCCCAGCAAGTCAGTGACGCCTTTGCCCTCGCCCGCGGCAAACAGTGGCTCCGCCAATTAACCCGCCAATATCCCGAAGCCGTCGACGCCTTCGCCCGGGCTCGTTCCGCCTCCACTCTCGTGGATTTTACTTCCCGCTTAGCCGATTGATCCCTCCGGCCTCGCCGCATTTGGCCTCGCCCCCCTCGGCCTTGCCCTATTTGGCCTTGCCCTATTTGGCCTTGCCCCCCTCGGCCTTGTCCCCTCTCGCTTGCCGCCTGGCCCCCGTCACCTGCCACCCGTGACCTGCCCCCCGACGCCCGTCACCTGGCCCAGTCCCCTGGCCCCGATCGCCTGGCACCCATAGCCCGTTTAAATAATACATCTCTAGAGGTTTTTAATTGACATCGCTACCACGCGAGATTAATTTCCGTCCATGGCGCGCAAAATTCAGCAGGAACTTGATCTTCAAAACGCAAAATCGATGATTGGAAAGCCTTTTGGTGGGTCCATTTTAAAAAGTCACCCTAAGGTCAAGCGACCCTTTTCGAGCAAGCATCAAATTCATCTGATCTTGAAATCCTCGCGCGCCAAGGGTGTACACTCGATGTTGCATCCCAAAAATGTGGACCACGTTAATCGGTTGGTGCGCCGATTTGCAGTCGTCAATGGAATTCAACTCCAGAATTATGTGAACGTGGGAAATCACTTGCACCTCTTGGTGAAGTGTCGGCATCGGAAGCAACTCGCGCGCTTTCTTAGGACGATCTCTGGCCTGATTCCTAGACGGATTTTGGGATGCCAAAGAGGAACTCCTCTGGCCGGCACAGAAAAATTTTGGGAGGCTCGTCCCTTTACTAAAATCATGGCGTCGGGACGCAGGACTTTTGCGATAATTCGTCGCTACTTTGACAAAAATCGCTGGCAGGCGCTCCATCGAGTCGAGGGATTTGACTATTTCCCTCCACCTAATTCCGCTTAGAGCGAGCCATCGCCAACCAAACCCAAGTCTCGCCTACCAAACCACAGTTCGCCTACCAAACCACAGTTCGCCTACCAAACCACAGTTCACCAACCAAACCCAAGTTCGCCAACCAAACCCAAGTTCGCCAACCAAACCCAAATCCATGGTGCGCCAGGTTTTAAACCAGAACGATCGGTAGTTGCCAGTGGGAGCGAATCCATTCCATGGTTGGCTGGGAATAAAAACAAACATGCGTGGGATCATGGGGGTAACCCCATTGAGCAAAGGTCTCGGCCGCACCCGTGCGCCAGCCGGTGCGAAGCACGATCAAACTCTCCGAGGGACGGAGGAGTCGGGCCATTTTCGCAAACTCCCTTGCCGGGTCGTAAAAGTGTTCGGCCGCCTCACAGCAGACGATGACGTCATAGGCCCGATCCGCCCCAAGGGCGGCGCCGTCCTCGCTGGTGATCGGAAAAAAAATCGGATCGTAGCTCGTCACTTGAAGCTGCGGCCCACCCCAAATTGTTTCAATTCCCCGAGTCGGCCCACAACCGTAATCGAGCAGGCACAAAGGTCTCCGCCAGTGCGCCTCATCCGCCCCACAGGGCGCCGAAGCCAGGCCAGAGGTGACTCTGGTTTCTTCAGAACCAGCTGAGTCTCGATCGCCCTGGGGACAATGACCAGACTCCGGCCCCAGCTTGGCCGGGCGAATTCCCTGGGCGAGCCACGGATACTTCGCCCATACCGGTTGCATCACTTTGGCTAAATACTGCTGATAACGGGGGTCAAGCGGGTCGTTATTGTGACTCAAATAGCGGACTCGTTCAGCCTTGGCGTCGAGGCGCTGAGAAGGATCCATAAAAACGAGATCACATTCCTCACAATGCCAGTACAACCTTTGGGTGGGACTCTGGTAAAAATGCCTGACCCCGGTTGTAGACCCACAGAGGACACACGGCCGATTATTTTTCTGCTTCGAAGTCATGACTTCCCTTTATCAACGAACCCCGCTTCAGGGCCATCGGAAACTGACCGCCGAGCGAATTTCACCCACTTTTCCACACTTGAACCGTCAACTGAGACCTGATACCTTTGAGGGTCTTGATTCGCACAGGTCAGCTCACTGAAGGAGAACCCACCGTGGCCAAAGTCACCATCTACACTTGGACTGTTTGCCCTTACTGCGTGCGGGCTAAAGATCTTTTGAACCGCAAGGGCGTAAAGTATGAAGAAATCAATCTTGATAATAAGGATGAAGAACTCGCTCAGTTGCGCAAGCGCACCGGCTTTAAGACGATTCCGCAAATTTTTATTGGCGACGAATTTATTGGCGGATACTCCGACCTCGCGGCTCTGGACGACAAAGGCGAACTGGATCCGAAACTTGCCAGATAGGCTAAGGGCCTTAGGATCTCAGTTCCGTTGAACCCACCATGGTTTGCTCTTGAGCAAAAAACTCATCGAGTGCGTTTTCCAACTGGGCATAGGTCTCTCCACGACTCATCAAGGCAAAAAGGTGCTGCCCGAAGGTCAACCACGGAACCGAGGTGCGAACTAAAAACTGCGTGCGCCGAACACCAAGTTTTTCGGGAAAATACTCGCGCATCACTTGGACAAAATACTTTAGCCCTCGACCCATCTCAGCCCCTTCTTCAAGTGGAGTGCGCGGGGCCCGGCAACCTTCGAGGCCCGATGGGGGCGCAAACCCCAAATCCTCCCCCACTTGCCAAGCCAACCACGGCCGTGCGGTGAGGGCTCGGCCCACCATCACTCCATCGCAGTGAGTTTCAGCTAACATCCGTTTCACATCGGCGGCCGTTTGCACATCGCCATTACCAATCACCGGCAAACGCACCTGCTCCCTCACAAAGCGAATTTGATCCCAATCCGCTCGGCCCCGCCGCTTCTGCTCAGGAGTGCGAGGATGCAGAGTCAGCCAAGACGCCCCTGCCCCCTCGAGGCGGCGCACAAATTTCGACAAAAACTCGCGGTCGTTCTGGGGACCCGCGCGCAGTTTAACACTGACTGGAACCCGCGCCGATCGCACAGCGATCTCCGTCACCTGAGCGGCATAATCAGGATCGCCCATCAGGGCCACGCCATAGTTGTGTTTTAAGGCCTTCTCCACCGGGCATCCCATGTTGATATCAATGCCTGCGGCCCCCCATTCCTCGAGAAGAGTGACGGAACGACGAATCGGCTCCTCTTCGTTGCCCAAAATCTGCGGAACCAAATCTTGCTCGTCGTGACTCCTCTTGGTTTCCGGAGTCGCGCCAAGGGGTTGCCCCGGAAGCCGGCGGCTGTTGAGCATTTCCGTCGGAAAAAACGAAACCGCTCCTTGAGGCCAATAGCGTCGCACCAACAAACGCAAACCCACATGGGACAACCCCACCATAGGGGCCAGCACCAAGGGAAAATTCGGTGCATTCGAAAGAGGGAGCGGTCGCCGAGAAAGGTTCATGACGAGACTATAATGTAAACTTCCCTCTGAGACAAAGGTTCCACGCTGCCAAACCTTGACCTTTGATAGGCGCTACGATCATACTCAGGCATGCACTCGCCTTTTCCAAACAAAATTGGCATTTTAGGTGGCGGCCAGCTCGCGCGAATGTTGATCCAGCAAGGACAAAACCTGGGGCTGGAAATGCATGTGCTCACCCCTCTGGCTTCCGATCCGGCCGCCCAAGTGACCCGTTTTTGGCTGGCGGGTGACCCTCGTCACAAGGCCGATCTACTTCGCTTCTTGGCAGAAGTTGATCTGATCACCTTTGAAAGTGAGTTTTTAGACAGTCCTACCCTCCAGCAAATCACCAAGGTCACAAAAAAGACCATCCTTCCTGATCCCCAGACCATGGGAATCTTGCAAGATCGACTGAGCCAAAAAAAACTTCTCGCGGAATTTAAGATTCCTTCGGCCGACTTTGTCGCCATTCAAACCATGGACCACTTGACTGCGGCTTGGAAGGAATTTCCCCAGGGCCTCGTCCTAAAAAAGCGCCGCTTTGGCTACGACGGTTACGGGACTTACCTGGTGCACACGCGCTCTCAACTCGCGACACTGGCTCCAGTGCTTGAACAAACCAAGGACGGTTTTATCGCCGAAGCCTTGGTCCCGTTTAAACGCGAACTCGCAGTGATAGCCGCCCGCTCGACCCAGGATGAATTGAGGTTTTTACCTCTGGTTGAGACCTTTCAAGAAAACCATCGCTGTCTCTGGGTCAAGGGCCCGCTTAAGCACCCTCAATTGAAATCTCTTAGCCAACGGATTGCTCGTCTGCTGCGAGAAACCAATTATGCTGGAGTCATGGCGTTTGAGCTTTTCGATACCGGTCGCTCGCTTCTCGTCAATGAAATCGCCCCACGCGTCCACAACAGTGGCCACTATTCACTTGAGGCTTTGGCGACCGATCAGTTTGCCTTGCATTTAAAAGCGATTTCTGGAATGCCACTTGGCCCCACTGTGGTGCGAACGCCGGGATTTGCAATGCTCAATCTGTTGGGGGCGAGTGCCAACATCCCCCAGTGGACGTTACCGCCGAATCTGAGTCTTCATTGGTATGGCAAAATCGAGAATCGACCCGGACGGAAAATGGGCCACCTCACGACCCTGGACCGCAGCCCGCAAGCGGCCTTGAGCCGACTGCTGAAGGCCAAAAAGGAGTTTAAGTTATGAAAAAGTCGAAACCGCGTGTCGCGGTGATCATGGGAAGTGATTCGGATTTGCCCGTTATGACTGCTGCCGTGCAAGTGCTCGAGAATTTCGGCGTCAGCCACGAAGTCGCAATTGTTTCAGCTCACCGCACGCCTCGCTTTATGCAGACCTGGGCCACTAAGGCCAAAGAAGTGGGCCTTCAGGTGATCATCGCCGGTGCCGGTGGAGCTGCTCATCTTCCTGGGATGGTGGCTTCGCTCACTCCGTTGCCAGTGATTGGCGTTCCCATCCAAGTCGGAAAGTTGGCCGGGATTGACGCCCTCCTGTCGATTGCGCAAATGCCCAAAGGGGTCCCGGTCGCGACCATGGCGGTCGATAATGCGACAAACGCTGGACTCTTGGCCGTGCGCATTCTTGCTCTCCAGGACCGAGGTCTCGCGACCCTCCTTGACCAGTTTGCGCAAGAGCAACGCGCTAAAGTGTCGGCCGCCAATCGCCGCCTCAAAGCAGGAAAGTCTTAAGCGTTTCAAACTGATATTTCCACTCTCGTATCAACCGCAACTGTTGAAAGACCGATAATTCTAATGGTCATCCCCACAGGCTAAGGAGTCGAGTGTATGTCCGATACGCAAGCGAAAGAGACAATTTTAATTGCCGAGGATTCTCCCCCCAATCGCAAGATCTTAAGCCACTTACTTAAGAAGCTCGACTACAACGTCATCGAGTGCGAAGACGGAAAGGAAGCCTGGGAGCACTACCTCAAAGAAGGCTCGGTGGATGGCTTGGTGGCCATTTTGTCGGACATCATGATGCCCAACATGGATGGCCTGGGACTCCTCAAGCACGTTCGCGAGGAAAGTAAGTACAAAGATGTTCCCTTTGTTTTGATCACCGCAGTTTCCGACAAAGATTACATCATTCAAGCCAAGGCACTCAACGTGAATGGGTACATCCTCAAGCCGGTTACCTTTCAGCGGGTCACCGCCAAGCTAAAGGAAATGTTTCCTGCAAAAGTCTTCCCGAAGTTAGCGGGCTGAGTTTTCTCTAGAGGCTGGTGGCAATGGGCGCTGCAACTAAACTCAATCATGAATTTCTCCTGACCAAGTTGGATGAGTTGCCAACGCTTCCCACCATTGTCTATGAGCTCAGTCAGGTCATTAGTGACCCGATGTCCTCCACCACCGACGTCGAAAAAATTATGCAAAACGACGTCAGCTTAACCACCAAGGTGCTAAAGCTCGTCAACTCCGCCTACTACGCCATCCCCGGGGGAGTCAGCAACCTCGGGCGCGCCATTGCTTACATCGGCTTTGATACCGTACACCAACTCGTCCTGTCGGCCTCGATTATCAATGCCCTTGACACTAAAGGCCCCAGTGAATTTGACATGAATCAGTTTTGGACTCACTCCGTGGGCGTGGGAATTGCCGCGGAAACCATCGCCAAAACAGTCGGTCATAGTCTGCCGGCCGACCTCTTTACTTGTGGACTGGTTCACGACATGGGCAAGGTCGCACTCTTTACGATCGACCGCGAATCCATGCTCGCCATTGTGCAAAAAGCCCGCGGCAGTGAGCTCAGTTACCTAGAGGCTGAACAAGCCATGGGTCTTCCGACCCACGCTGAAATCGGCAAGATGCTCGGTGAAAAGTGGCGCTTGCCTCAGCAAATTCAAGCCGTCGCCCTCCATCACCATCAAGAAAACAACATGAAGCGCGGTGGAATTTCTTCTGATCTCAATCAAGTCGTCGACATTGTGTTTCTTGCTAATCTCCTGGTGCATGCCCTCAAATTTGGCAACAGTGGACATAGCAAAATCTTGGGCGTAAGCCAAGATGTGATGAAGCGACTGACCGTGGGCTCCAACACCGAATTCAAAACTCTTCTCAAACAGATCAAGACCAACCTCGAAAAGGCCGCTGATTTTATTCGTATCATCGGGAGTCAATAGATGTCGCGCCTTTCTGAAGCCCATCTGCTGAATCTTCACCGAGTCCTCTCCGACGAGGACATCTTGGGAGTGATGGTGTTCACCCTGGACGGCCAGCACTGCCTTTACGCCAACAAACTGGGACGAGAACTCATCGAAATCTCCAACGGAACCGATCTCGACAAAATTGAAGTGAAATGCCTGTTCCCAGACAAAGTTCGTCCTGAATTTCGTGCCCTTAATCCTGATCTCCTTTTAAATGAAGGATTGTATCAGGATGTGGTTATTCGCAAACAAACCGGCACGACCTTTATTGCCAACCTAGGCATTAAAAAGATCCACTTAGAGAACCTCGACTGTGTGGCCTTGATGTTTCAAGACATCACCGTGCAGAAAAAGCTGCAACGAGACATCACCGCTAAGCAAATTGAAATCAAGGCCGCGTTTGAAGAACTCCTCAAACAAAACCAACAGCTCAAGGAGTTGGATCTCGCGAAAAATCGGTTTATTGCCCTCACAACTCATGAATTGCGTACGCCGCTTTCGGCAATGGTGGCCTCAGCTGAGATTCTCACCCTGGGGCTCTATGACGATGAAGTCCAGCGCAAGGAATTTACCGACATGATTTACGATCAAGGCCAACACTTGGTGGCCTTGGTTAACGACATTCTGGACTTTGCTAAAATTCAAGCGGGAAAGATGGACTTGTTTGTTACCCAGACTGATCTCGCCGCCTTGGCCGCCCACCTGACTGAAAATTTTGTGGGCATGGCCGAAACTTCAAAAATCACCATCTCCTGTCGACCCCACCCCACTCCCTGTCTTTGCTACTTCGATGATCTCCGCATGAAACAAGTGTTTTCAAATATTGTGACCAACGCCATCAAATACAATCGCGAGGGTGGCCAGGTCGAAATCTGGGTGGACGATACGGATGCCAATTTCGTTAAGCTCTTCGTTAAGGACACCGGTCGGGGCATTGCCCCCGAGGAAAAAGAAAAGGTCTTCAACGAATTTGAAACTCTCGGCAAAGTCGCTCTTCACCACAAAGGCACCGGCCTCGGCATGCCCATCACCAAGAGGCTGATGGAGGGAATGGGCGGCACCATTCAGCTCGATAGCGTCCCGGAGGTGGGCTCCACCTTTTGGATTGAAGTGCCAAAAGCCAAAGTGCTCAATCCTGAACTCTACCGCGCTCGTCCCGAGTCGGCTGACGACCTCGCGGCCTAGTGGTGCACCACTAAACTTTCACGATGTGCCCGGCCCCTTGCAAGAGATACTTGTAGATCACGAGCCCCTCGAGCCCAACCGGACCGCGAGCATGAGTCTTGTTGGTGCTAATGCCAACCTCCGCGCCAAATCCATAGCGGAAGCCATCCGCAAAGCGCGTTGAGCAGTTGGCATAGACTCCGGCTGAGTCAACTTGCTTTAAGAACCGCTCGATTGCCAAGGGATTGGCAGAACAAATTCCGTCGGTATGATGGGAACCGTAGCGATTGATATGATCAATCGCTTCATCAACTGAGGCCACCGTCTTGACCGCAAGGCGCAAATCACCGTATTCCACCGACCAACTTTCGGGCGAGTCAATCAGCTGTATCTGAGGTGCTTCCCGCTTAAGACGGCTCACCACGGAAGCCTGTTGAGTTTGGTGAACCAACAGCGTCTCGAGTGCATTGCAAGCCGAAGGATATTGAGCTTTGGAATTAATAATGACGGTGAGCGCCTGATCCAAATTGCAATTGTGATCGACATAGAGAGGACAAATCCCATCCGCGTGACCCAAAACCGGAATCTTCGTGGCACTCATGACTGATTGCACGAGTTGATTGGATCCACGAGGAATGACCAGATCAATTTGACCATGAAACTTGAGTAGGCGAGTCGCATCTTCTCGAGTTGAAACAAAGGCCAACCAATCTTGAGGCAAGAAGCGGCAAGCGGTTGCCAGTTCGGCAAATACTTGTTCAATGGCCCGCAAGGTATGCCCGGCTTCTTTGCCGCCTTTTAAAATCCCGGCGTTGCCGCTCTTTAACAGCAAAGAGGCAATCTGAATGGCGGCATCTGGCCTTGATTCAAAAATCACGCCGATGACTCCGATCGGCGTGGTGATGCGCTCAAGCCAAAGACCCGAGTCAAGTTCGCGCTTAAGGGTGACTTTGCCGACCGGATCATCGAGCTTTTCCAAATCGCTCAAACCCCGACCGAGAACTTCGAGCTTGGCTGCCGACAAACCCAACCGCTGGAGCAAAGTGGGCGCCAACTGCCCTTGCTGCTCGGCCACATCAGCCTGGTTGGCCTCTAAAAGTTTTTTTTGATTTTTCCGCAGGAGTTCGGCCAACTTTTGGAGAGCCAGATTCTTTTCACTGGTCGCCAGGGTGGCCATCTTAAGACTTGCGACTTTCACCTTTCCGACTAGTTCTTCCATTGCTGACCCTTGCCGGAAATAAAGGACCCCGCCCGAGGCAATCGCCCTTGCCGCAGGTTTTGCAGCCCTGCCGCCATCTGGTGTTCCGTCATGCCCGACGTAATCCAGCACGCAATGCCGGCGTTGGCGGTCAAGCGAGCCGCCGCAACTTTACTCAGCGCTCCTCCTCGACCCATTTGCGAACTACTCCAAATCTGAATTCGATCCAAAACTTTGAGATCATCGATGTGATGAAGATACTCTTTACGATCATAGCTGGCGCGATCCAGGTAAATCCCCTCAATGTCAGTGAGTATCACCAAAAGTTCCGCGGCCAACTCCACCGCCAAGAGCGAAGACAATTGATCATTGTCACTAAAAGAGTGATCGGTGAGCGCTTCAAGCTCTTCGCTCGAAATCGCGTCATTCTCGTTGATAATCGGAACCACCGGATGGTTTCCCATCGTACTCAACGTGGTTCGCAGATTTTCTCGCCGATTACTTTGCGCTAAGTCGCCCGAAGTTAGCAAGATCTGCCCGCCGGTCAAATTGTACTTTGACAAAATCATATTATAGTACTGCATGAGTACCGCCTGACCGACCGACGCGCACATTTGCTTTTCATTCAGCGATAATTGGCCGGTTAATCCTAATCGCACTCGGCCCAAGCCCACGGCCCCTGAGGTGACAATGATTAACTGCTGATCGTTTTCAAGCTGCGGAATGATTTCGTCGAGAATTCGCGCCAGTCGAGTGCTGGCCAATTGACCCTCGTGGTCAGTTAGAACTCCCGTGCCGAGTTTGAGTAAAACCCTTCTCATATAAATAGCCTAGC
Organism: Bdellovibrionales bacterium; assembly: GCA_020850475.1. Lineage (GTDB taxonomy): Bacteria > Bdellovibrionota > Bdellovibrionia > Bdellovibrionales > UBA1609 > JADZEO01. Next base: position 27,420 of record JADZEO010000122.1, read on the forward strand.
CCGTTGCGGTACTAATGGAAACGACCGGATGCAGGGCGAAACACAGAATTCATGACTCGACCGTGGCCACTGTGGCATTGTCTCTAGTAGCAACTGGTGGGGCCGGTCTTTGGACTGGGTTTGCGGTGAGGAGACTCGAATGAATCGATCGTTTTTTTCTGCGCTTACGATTTTGTGGGCCTCGTTGTTCATGCTCCCCTCGACTGAGGCCGCAGAGACGGCCAAGGTGAAACCACAGAAAGTCTGCCAACTTTCTTATCTTACACGCACCGACTTGTCCGAATTCAGAAGCCAAGGCACGCCGATTCGCACGGTCTCTTCGTCGATCAACAAAGTCCTCAAGACGTCGTTTGACTTGGTCAACTCACTGGATCGCTACACTCTGGGGTTAGTCTCAGCGGTCACTTTAGGGAGCGTACTTTCCACCGCCCACAGTCTGGAAGACATCAAACCCAACGAATGGAACCGTGCGGAACTCACCGGAGTCTTGGTGTTTCGAGATCAGCCTTTTAGCGTCACTCCTTTGCGAGGGACTAAAGTCAGCTTTATTTCGGAAGAGGGCGAGCGCCACTCTTTTCAACTCACCACCGGAACGCAAGGTGAATTCACCGGCCACTTTCATGAGTGGATTTCCTACACCCGCCTGCGACTTTTCCCGGCTCTGATTTTTGAGCGCAAACAGAAGTTGCAGACTCAGCTTAAAATCCCGATTACGATTGAGGTCGACAGCCCCCTGTGCCACGCCTCCACCCGCCTCATGGCCCTGCCCTTAGAGCCCATGACCCTGATTCTAAGCCCGGGCGAAAGCAACCCCTGATGAGCCCTTCACTTGTTGCTCACTCGCTCACTTTTTCGACACCTTGAACATGCAACAGTCTTAAGAACATTGTTAAGTTTATGCGGCAGGTGTCTGCAAATTAGCCAATTTGTCCTCACAAGCTCGCCGTCAATTAGGACCGTTGTGGCATATTCCTTTCATAAAGATGAACTGGGTACTTCAACCAAGGGGAACGGTGAATGGAGGCATTCGGGCACAATACGGATGCCTTAGTGCCTCCATTTGTTTTTGATTGAATGAGAGATCTTTAGGTGGACTTATATTGGAGTGTCTAAGCCTCTCCGTGCCATGGAAAGCCTTCCACACAACACTCCAAGAAGAGGGGGTCATGACCGGCCTCCTCTTTTTTTTTAACTTCGCCTCGGATTTGCGATCTATCAAACAAATTGCCCTATTAGTAGAGGTAGAAAACTCGACTTTCCATCTCCCAACGCTGCTCATCCCGCCGCAGTCGTTTGTCTAAGTCTTCGGGCTCGGCATGGCCATCGTCGACCCACTGGCGCAAGAAATCACTTCCCGACAAAATATCAATCGGCATTTTATGATGTTCATATTCATAGGGTGGTTTGCGCCAGAGATCGTAACTCGGCGCCAAACGACGAATGGACTTAAACAACAAGGCCACCACTCGAAAGGGCTGGAATTTCACATGATCATACACTCCCGCGTCGCAGTGGATTTGGATGCCAGCACACAATTCACCTTTGTGCTTTTGAAAGGTGGGCTCAAAA
>JADZEO010000123.1 GCA_020850475.1 Bdellovibrionales bacterium
AGTGACCTCAAGGGTACCAAGTATAAGGCCGGCCAAAAGGTGTATATTGGATCGATTCGAGATTCAGATGCTGAGCAAACCGACACACTCTCTCTTTATGGCGAGGACCCAACACTTTGACTTTTTTGGAAGGGGCAATCTTACTCTCGGTAGGCGCCTCAATTTTCGCACATCGTGCGCGGCATCTTGAATCACCGAACCCGCTCTTCCTCTGCCACCCTCGGCCCAATTGCCTGAAAAGCTGGCGCCCGCAACTCTAAATGCACTGGCTGAGTCAAAATCCGAGACTGCCCCCTCCCCCTTTGGGCCAATATCAAAAAAAATACTCGGAGTTTAGTTTGAGGTCATGTAGACTCAAATAAACCAATTCAAAACATGGAAGGCCATCGAGTTTTTGCAATCAGTTTGGTATTCCGCCACCAAAGGTAAGATTCAGCTACAAATGATTCCCACCGCACCTCAACAGTGGGGTGTTGAGTTTCGTGCTCATTGCTACGTCTCTTTCCCCAAGGTCGACACTATTCGCTATACTCCTCCAGCGTCCCGGCCGTGGCCCGTGACCCTCGGCCTGTCGCCTTCGGCCGGGCTCCCTGATGGGCAAGTCCCGAACCACATGCCCGCGCTCCCTTCCCCCTCAGCAACCCTGATTTTTTCAAAAAATCAGGGTCTAGACTCCTTCACCACCCTCTTCGTCATAAGCACTATCATGATCTGGATGGATCGAAATAAATTTCATGAAATTACCATCACGACAAACTCGGGCGCGTGACTTTCCGGATATTCGGATTGAAGCAATGGTTTTGCCTGACGCTGTTTGCTGTCCTTCAATTGGCTCCCCGTTAAGCCCTCTCTTTTGAGTTTTTGATGAAGTCTTATAGATTTGATCCCAGGTCATTTTCTTTATTTTTTCGATTGTGGCTTCAATTTGATCAAGCTCTTTAGTTTCTAAATTTTGGAGTTCTGCTTGTACCCGAGGCCACTCTAAGTCTACCTCTACATTTTTATGTTGATTCGATGGTGCGGATTTTTTTGCCACCTATTATTTTTTCTTTCTCAGTGATGCAAACAGCGCTTTTGTATTTGTTGCCTTGGATGGTTTTTTTGATTCCCAGGCATTAAACTCACGAAGTGTCTCCTGAGCTTCTTTGGTATAAAACACAGCCTGAGAATCAGGCACAAATGTTCCAGAAGAAATTCTAATTTCATCTTTGCCAATTTCCTCCACCCGAATTTGTTTCCCAGCCCACGACTTTCCAATACTGATTTGGCCATTTGCAGGAACCGTTAAAAGCTTTGCTCGTTTCGCGCCCATTGTGCACTCCTTATTACTAATATAATAATATAGGAAATTCCTATTTTATGCAATATTGGACCAAAAAGAGACTTACCTTAGCTCTCAAGTGCTGTGAACTAGATTTGGCATGTTTTTAAACTGAATCGAGAAAGTCAGGATTGTACCAACTGTGGCCTTGACCCTCGGGCCGCCTCCCAGAAGGGCCGATGCCCGAAATTAACAGCACGACACCAAACGCCGGAGGCTCCTGTCACTTGCGTTGGACCAAAAAATCTCGGATTGAGGCACCCCCCGAGTTGCGCGGTTAATCAACTTCATAGTGTCGCAACATTCGGGCGCCAAGCCCGACTCACTGGCGTGGATGCTTGGGCTTTGGTCAAGAGGCCCTCATTCATCTCCGATAAGTCCCTCGTGGGACGTCGACCGACACATCTCATTTTAAGACTCACGATTTTGGCCGCGGCCACCCTGGCGATTTTGAGTTGTAAGCCCGACAACTTGATCAACGTAACGCCGACCCCAGAGGCGGGTGACAGTCCTTCTGAGGGAGACAGTCCTGCTTCTGGTGTTGTTATTATTAATATGCAGGATCTGAATATTTTCGGAGTGATTCATGGTTCAGATTCGGCCTTTTCACAGTGGGCCACAAACGTTCCCGTGGAAGTGGCACTCGAGTACAGTGCCAATGAGGGAGTAGATTGGACCGCACTTGCGACCATTCCTGCTGGCACTACATATTTTGACATTATCCCGGACGATCACTCCTTACCCGATGGATATTACAGCTTTCGCCTTCTCTATGATAGTGTGGCCCTTCCCCTGGGATCCTTTGGAGTCGACGACACCCCGCCGACATTTACTAGTACCGGAGACTCGGTCATCACCGGATTTGACAACGCAGGAAGCATTCCCTTTCAAATCGCCACTGCCACAGATAATTTGGCCGCGTACTCGTCCATCACCTTGAATATTGTCAATAGCCCGTCCAGCGGCTTTGTCGATTGTGACATAATGTACACCTCAAACGGGTCAGATTCCAACTGCACCTATTACCCCGACCCGAGCGGTACCTATTCTACTCTGTTTGAGTATCAATACTACGACTGGGCTTATAACATGACTGCCACTAAGACGATTACTATCAATATCTCGGCCGGCCCCCCTTAACGTTGGGCTGAGTCTGGAACTCGATTATTGGGAGATCAACCCAAGGTAATTTTGTAAGACAATGAACTCAATGAGCCGTTCGCTTTTGCTAAGTGATGTTTTTGAACTGAATCTAAAAAGTCAGGGTTGTACCCCAACTGTGGCCTTGACCCTCGGGCCGCCTCCCAGAAGGGCCGATGCCCGAAATTAACAGCACGACACCAAACGCCGGAGGCTCCTGTCACTTGCGTTGAAGCAAAAAATCTCGGATTGAGGCACCCACCGAGTTGCGCGGTTAATCAACTTCATATTGTCGCAACAGTCGGGCGCCAAGCCCGACTCACTGGCGTGGATGCTTGGGCTTTGGTCAAGAAGCCCTCATTCATCTCCGATAAGTCCCTCGTGGGACGTCGACCGACACATCTCATTTTAAGACTCACGATTTTGGCCGCGGCCACCCTGGCGATTTTGAGTTGTAAGCCCGACAACCAAATTAACGTCACTTCCACCCCGCCTGAGTCCGACGAAGACAGCAATTCTCCAGAAGTATTTTTGACTATCATCGACAACATCGGACGCTATTCTCTCGTCAGGCAAGAAGACTTTGTTTCGCTTCTATGGGCATCGAGTCAGCCCGTGGAAGTCTCCCTGGATTACAGTAGCGATGGCGTCGTATGGAACGAGTTTGCCGTCGTCCCCGCCGGAACCTCCGACTATACTTTTAGGGGTTTGGATTCCTCCATTCCCAATGGGTACCTGAGCTTTCGTCTGCGTTATGGCACTCATTCTCTTGATCTAGGTTCGATTGGAATGGACAGTCTCCCTCCTCAGTACTGGCTGCTCGGCAGTAGCAGTATTACCGGATGTGATAATGCCCCGATTCCGTTTACGATTAGCACGGCTCGAGACAATTTAGATGCCTGGTTTACGATTTACTTTATGGTTGCGCTCTATCCCGTGCGTGGCAATTTGGCCTGCGACGCTGAGTTCACGCCAGGTGGAAATGCCGTCGACTGCATCTACTATCCTTTAGATATTGGCTCCGATTACACCGATTTGTTTATGTATTACTATCTTGATAGTGTGAATAATTCGACCGCCCAAACCAGCGTCCCAATCAACATTACCCATTGTGGCGGTTGATCATCCTCAATTTCAAGGGTGATTACGACCTAAGTCCAAGTCGATCCCCCACTGGGCTGCGACTGAAAATTTTGGCAGACCTACCCTCTGCAGTTTTGTGAGATAATGAAGTCGATGAGCTTTTCACTCAAGCTAATGATTTGCCTGCCCTGGTTTTTGACCTTGTGCTTGCCCGGCGTTGCTCGGGGAGGCGAGGCCTCGCCACCTGAAGAATCGTGTGTGGCCCGCTTTGCGGGTGCACCAAGTGGAACTCGTTCTCAGTGCCTTGATTGGAAGCGCAATCAAAATCCGCTTTTGCAGTCTTATCCAAATGGCGAGGTCCTCCCCAATCCCGCTCACCTCGAGACCCGGCCGCTGCCCCGTCAACTGGTGCAAGCCACCCGACGCAACCCCAATCGGCGCTCACTCGAGGGTCTGCGCGAGGCCATTAGCAGTCTCAAGCGAACCATGATTGAGCAAATCACCGGCGGTACTCCACAAGAAAGATGGAATGATCATCAACGGTATTTGGTGGATCGTCTCGATAACCTGACGATTGATTTTAAGGAGTCCTGTGAGGGCCCACTGTTTAATGCCAGTTACTCGGCACCGCTCAATCAACTCCAAGTTTGTCCACTCCTGACTCACCTGCCGTTTGAAGCGAGCTTGCCCTTGATTGCTCATGAACTGGGGCATTTGGCCGACCCGTGCAATTACACGGACCGCTTTGGGTTTGCACCCAGTTTGATGACCAACGGGCGGTCCGACCCACAAAAAATTCGCATGCAAGTTGCGAGGTGTTTAAATCAAGCGGGTGTCGCGCGCGAAAAAGTTGACGCCTTCTTAAGTTTTGCCGTAGCCCCAACCCGCTTGGCAGCCCAGGGGCTGACTTACTTTGCGGCTCAGCGGGAAGAAAACGCCCCCATTAATCAGGCCCTTGTGAAGTGCAACTTGATTTCGCTGCCGACTCTCGCGGCTCCGAACTCTTATGGCGGGAGCCCCTATTTCAGCGTCCTCCAATGTGTCGGTGAAAATTATCCGAATCAGGGGCGCCCTGGAGCGGGAACTCGCCTAACTCCCAACTCGGTCGTACCCGCCCCCACCGACACCGGCTCGGCCTGCGACAATACCCATGTGAAAACCAAAGAATGTACGGCCGACCATATTGGCACGGCTTTGGTCGATGCCCACCTCGCTCGCCATCGCTCGCAACTGAGTCGGCCCGAATTGCTGTCGTACTTTTTCGCGAGCGTTCACTGTGCGGAGGGCGGTGCACCTGTTGACGACTATTCCAGCAGTGTGGACCGCGCCCGCATTTTTTATCAAAGTACCGAAGTTCGTCAGGCTCTCCAGTGTGGGCCTGATCGCCAACGCCCGGTCTGCAGTTTACCCGATCTCCTGCGCGCAAGTCTTGGTCGCCAGCCAACGCCCGCCAGTGGCGCGCGCTGAACAACTCGAACTCTGAAGCAGTGAGATCGTTGTTTTCGGCAAGGTCCTGCTAGCGAGATCCCGGCGGGCGGGCTTGGGCGGGAACTGGCCCCCCAACGTCGCGCGTGAGGGCGGGATCAAAATCATTTCGGTGGTTCACACAGAGATCAATAAAGGAGTTAATCTGACGAATGCCCAATGCCGTCGAAGTGAGTTTGCGGGCGAGGGCATCGGTTTCCTCTTGATTCTTGAAGTTACTCACATTGTGAAAGCGGTACGCGGCCCCACCGGCGAGACCATTGGCAAAGGATTTTACCGCATCGTTTTCGTCGTTGACCATTTGTTCTCGAGCGCCGGCCACGCCTTGGTTGTCGGCAACGCGTTCGCCGAAGGCTTTTATCACTTTGCTGTAGCGAGTGATTAAGCCATTACAGGCTCGGGTCTGCTCCATGACCTGGTCTCTATCTTCATTCACAAACTCGGTTCGATAGGCCCGCAGGACCGCCTCACACACTCGGGCCGACGCCGTGGCACAGTTAAACTCCTTACCCGTCATGCCACTCTCTACACTCTGCCCCACACATTGGGTCATTGATCGCAGGTGCTTGCCTTGATAGGTGGCTGTTTGCAATTCAATTTCCTGGCGTAGGTCGGTCAAAAAATGGGCCTGACTGACTCTCCAGCCCTGGGTATCGCCGAAACTCTGGCGTCGTTTTTCAGCAATGATTTGATAATTATGACCCCGTTTTTCGTATCGGGGTTCGCGATTGCTCAAAAACGTCGTTGCATCCGAGTATTCTGAAAAGAGCGTGTGCCGTCTCACCAAATCGAGGGTGGGACCGGTTATGGCCTCGGCTGCTGCAGTCAGTGAAAATCCGGTCACGGCGACTAAGAAAAGAAACTGTCTTTTCATTGAAACCCCCTCTTCTCATCCTAGAGCAGGCCTGGAGTTTCTGAAATGGGAGAAGCCTGGAGTACGACCGAGGTCGAGGCGGGTCTATCCTAAAGGCTCGCCCCTTGACGCGAAGCTAGTTGCCGCTGGTGGTCCGCACGGTTTGTCGGCACAGGCCCATTTGAATTTGACGGATTCGCGCGCGAACCTCCTCGGCCTTACGACGCAAGGGATGGACCGTCAGCTGGGTGGTGCGCTCTTTGATGTTTCGCAAGTTTTCGCGCGTTCGCTCAGTGAGCTCAGGGCGAGTGTCGTCAACTGTGCTGAGCACCCCTAAAGCAGTTCGCGCGGCCGGGGTGAGATCCCGCCCGTGGGTCACCGTCTTAAGTAATTTGACATAGAGTTCAGAGACAGTTTCGGCAAACGGAGGAGCAAACTTAGATTTCGACAGAAAGGCGGATCTCAAAATCCACTCCATATTATTGAGTTGGTCAGCTTCTTGACCCTGAAACATTCGGGTAAGGCGAGTTTCAAGAGAATGGATCAGCACTTCGGTATACGCCGCGCGGGCTTCGGCGGCATAAAGCTTGGCTAGCTCGTCGGCGGATAAACGGTTGGCTTGCGCGCGAGCCGAAGGAGATTTGAGTTCATTGACAAATTCTTCGAGCCCCTGCATTCCGGTAATGACCGTAACCCCGGCCATTTCGGCCGCACCCAGGCGCGTGCGTTGACCCCAGCGGACGGCATCCGCTAATCCATGAGAGTAATTGGCAATGGGATCATAGAGTTCAATCAAGGGAAGTACATAACCTGATTTTCTTAAGACCGTTGGGGCCGCCACGTGAGCCAAAGTCGCCAAGTAAGCGCCTCCTGGTACCTGTTCTAAGAACTGCCTGATCCGCTCTGGATGAATCAAGTTAGGGTTTTGCTCGATGAGGGCCCAGGCGCTATAAATCCTATCAGAGCGGCCGCTCCCATCCGGGGGACTGGCATAACCAACGCTGTTCCAATGCCTGAGGTTTTGGTCGTAGGACTGTTTTTCTTGGGCCACATGATCGAGCAACTGAGGCAGTAAATCGTAATTGATTTGGTGCTGCCTGAGCCAGCGGCTCAGGTGCGTGTCGCTTGAGTCAAAGGGATTACGAGTACCGACTCCGCCCGCAGTTTTGAGCGCTTCATAGACTTCGACCACTTTAGCCACGCCCAATCGGCGTGGTCGACGATCGCCTTCCGCAATCAAGCCTTCCATACGACCTAGGACATAGTCGACTTGGCGTTGCGGCAAGTCGCGGCGATTTTTCAAAACCATGAGCATTAAGTCAGCAGTTTGAGTGACGAGCTCAGGTGTCACCAAGGGGCTCTCAGTGAGCGCGTTGATCATGGGGATCACCGTGGGGAGCTCGGCGATTTTTCCCCGTTCCAAGACTTGGCCGAAATGAAGCGACGCCGCTTGGACGATGATTTTATTTAATCCGAGTTGGGGACTAAAAATTTTTGCCACCTCAGCTGGAGAATTCTTTTTGAGCCGCAAGAAATAAAACCCCATATTGGCTTTGAGCCAATTGCCGCTCTCGATGGCATCGAGGATGTCGACGTTCGTTAGCCGCAAAAGCTCCGGAAAGTAACCCGTCACGGCCGCAAAAAATTCTCCACGATCCAAAAATAAATAGTCGACCAAATAGGGTTCGGCGAGGGCGGCCCCCACGGCGGCTTTTAATTCCTGGTGATTGTACGCCGGATCCACCGCGCGGGTCTTGCCAACCGCACTGGCTTGCCGAGTGAGATCACCGGACCTCAGACTTTCGAGCAGACTCGCAACCGTAGTTGGTGTGCGCTCGGCCGCGTAGGCAGACCCAAGGACGAGGATCGCGATAAAAACGAGAGAACGTATTATTGAAGTCATCGCCTTAGAGTGAGCAAAAGCCAGGCCAGAAGCTGACTCTTAGGGTCTCGCAATAGCGAGCCAAGCGACTGATATTCCTTGCGAAATTTCCCCAGGTATCGCGCCGTTGTTCGTAGCTTAGGAGTGCCAAAGTTGGGGCACTTAAATGCTGGTCGCCGCTGACACTCTACGTCCTTCCAAGGAGGTCTCAAAGTTGGATGTCAAAGGCAATTTACAGCTGACATTCTCCTAGTCATCGAGGTCAGCCAACATTCATCTCCGTCGACTTCCAATAGCGCACAGTTTGCAACGGTAAAAATGCAAGTGAAGCAACAATTCTGTCTACCGGGGGGCATCAATGGTTCGGCATTTTTTCTTGATCTTTTTGGTTACCTGCGGATTTTGTTTAACTAGCTATGCCCAGGATGGGGGCGATGGTGGCGACGACGGAGGTGGCTGTTCCGATGGGGGTGGCGACGGTTCCGGAGATGACGGAAGTTCAGGGGGCGGTGATGCCTCGGGTGACCCCAGCGATTCGAATCCAGCGTCTGACCCGGAAGGATCAAATCCCAGCGGAATTGCTGCGGCGGTAGCGGCCCTCGGGGAGGTCGCTAATTCCGATGTCTTAGCGAACTTTGAAGCAGCTCTAGAGACGGCCGTCGAAACTGGCTTGATTACGGCTGAAATCATTTCGCTGGCTGAGACCAATCCTCAGGCCGCAATGCTGTCGCTCATGGCTGACATGAATAATGCCATCACTAACAATCCGAGCAGCGCAATTGCCAACGCGGCAATCGGCTTAACCAATGCTGGCATCGCCGTCATTTCGGCAGGCATTAATGCCGCCAACAATCATGGCGCCGACATGGCTACGATGGCGGCCATCGCCAATGCCATGGCCAATCCTCCTCCCATTGGAATTGGCGACACTGATACGGTTGGTGAGGCGGCCGCGGACGTCAGCGAAGGCATGGACGGTGGACCTAATCAGGAAGGATCGCTCATGACGGTATCTGGTAACTCTGGGACCTCTCAACAGCGTGATCAAATCGTCAACGAGTTCGCCTATCAGAACTATCGCGCCAACCTAATCCGGCAACGATATTACTACCCGCGACGCGGCTACATTATTCCTTGAGTGGGAAGCCATGAACTTGTTGATTCAGATAATGAGTGCGTGTTTTGTCTTTGGGATTAAGCTCGTGAGTCTGGTGTTTTATCGAACCGACGTGCGGTGGTTAACGCCCAAAGATCAAATCGAGTGGGAAAAACTCAGGCTGGTGGTGGCGCTCAATCACACCAGCTTGTTTGAGCCACTGTTTATTTCGGCCATTCCCAATTACCGTTTATGGCGAGCCATTCGCCGGGTGGTGGTGCCCATCGCCGATGTCACCATGAAACGTCCCTTGGTGGGGGCGCTGTTTCGCTTGCTCGTCCCTAACGCCATCGCCATCACTCGCAAACGGGATGAAACCTGGGATGCCTATGTGGCGCGGGCTCAAAATCCCAATTCGTTGATGTTCATTTTTCCCGAGGGCCGGATGAAGCGTCTCGACGGACTTGATAAACACGGCAAACCCATGACTGTTAAAGGTGGGGTGGCGGATTTATTGGCTGAACTCTATGGGGGAAAGATGTTGATTGCCTACAGTGGTGGTCTTCATCACGTTCAGGCGCCCGGCCAAGCCTTGCCACGCGTATTCAAGCGGATTTGCGTGGGCTTTGAGCAGATCGACATCAATCAATATAAGGCGCTCCTGGCGGGTCACGATCACTCGGAGTTTCGCCAGAAGGTGATCGACGATTTGCAGAGCCGGATGGCGCAGAACTGTTGACGGCGCTCGCTTTGGAGCGAGCCAGACGCTTGAATTGCCGACACGAGGACCACCAAGTTTTAGTTCTTGTACAAGAAAACTCGAAAGGCATTTGGGCCATTCGTGGTAACAAACATGGTGACTCCAAAATTCGACACCGGTGTCGCCACCACACCAAAAATCGGGTTATTGTAACCGCCCGAATTCCAGATGGGAACACTGGAACCCGCAGCTTTCAGCAGCCATGTGTCGGTGGTTACGCTATAAATGTAAAATTCGGAGTTACCCGTAAAAGCTAAAAAGTTTCCTGACACTGGATCGACTGTCAAAACCGATGCGTTAACCCCGATATCAAAAGGCGGTGTCTTAATCGGCGTGACCTTGGCCGAAGCATCCAATTTGTACATCTGCCGCCCGCCATTTCCGCCACCAAAAATTAGGACCTTGTGGACAGGACTATAGCTCGAGGTGAAGTGATAGCCTCCCATAGGCAAACTCCCCTCCGCCGCCACCGTCACCCACTTCGTCGTGTTATCATAGAGCAGGTAGGCTCCGCCCAGGTCGGTATAAAAAATGGCCTTAAGTTCCGGAAGGTATACGAGGGTGGTATAGCAACCCGAGGAATACGAAGTCGTTGGAAGTGGTACGGCCACTGGAGTCCAGAATTGAGTGTCGATATTATAGCGCTGAAGTGGAACCGTCTTGTTGCAAACCTGATGGAAAAAATAAGTTCGCGTGACCGGGTCAATAAATGAATGCTCGTACCCATGACCCATTCCATGATTGTAGTCCGTATCAGGGTTGGGCATCCAAGCTCCGCGTGGCAAACGCTGCCAAGTATTGCTCTCTGCGCGGTAAGACACAAAGGTCTGCATCACATCGTGATCAGAACCAATGAAGAACGCCTGCTGCGTCAGCCACTAGGATCACTAAAAGATTGACGATAGTGGACCCGATCATCGATTTATTAACCCCTAAAAACAACTCAGTTACATCTCAATGAGTACGCAAACTGCATTCCCCTAGGCGCTGCGAAAATGATCCGCAGCCGGACAAATGAAAGAAAACATTTAGACACTGCCCAATCGGTATTCGCTCGGTCTCGCTCTGATACGGGTTAATAAGAGATCAGTTGATCAGGCCACCTATTCTTTTGCCTTCACTCCCTTGTGGAAGGTTTCGTAGACGTAAACGGTGGTTTTGAGATCGCCGAGGTTTTTCTCGATGAGAGGCTTCACGGCTTTCCAGTCGAGACCTCCCACGCCTGTGGCAACTTTGGTAATCGCAATTTTTTCCCAACCGTTTTCTTCGATCTCTTTGCGCAAATTTTTAAGTGCCTTGTTGACGAAATCAGTTTGCGCTTTGCCGGGCTTGGCACCTTTGCCGTAGGTCCCCTCTTGGGTGAGCAGGTTCACGATCGGTTTGCCGCCCGCACCTTGCCAAACCCACACGCCGCCCGCATCGGGATGCTCGGTGTGGCAATAGTGGCGAAAATCTTTGTACAACGCCGGCCACTGCTCGCGCAGTTGCAGAGCTAAGCCTTGGTGAAAATCATCATTCGGCGCTACTCCGTGGGCAATGGCGTCAGCTCCACTTAACAAAATATCTCCTTCGACCATCTTAAGCATAACCACAGTCCTTTCTCCTGAAGTTGGGACAATTAGACCTCAAAACCCCACATTTGTCCCAAAGGCGAGGTTCTTCGCACCCAATTAGGTGAATATTAGACGAGTATTGCGAGAGAAATGCCAACCAAAACTATCGATCACCCACCCGTTTTGACGCGCCCACATCCTTGGCAGGTCTAAAGGCCTATGGTGGTAGTTGTCTCATTCTTTAAGGCCAACTGCCTGCATCTCGATTCAAATTTCAAATAAACTCGATGTTTGGTCGCGGCTGGCAACTGTCGCGTCCACTCAATCCTACGTTTTGCAGCCTCGCACCGATTGAGAGTTGGGCGACTCCGACTCTACACCGTTTGAGCATTGGGTGGCTCCAGCTCTGCACTACTTGAGCGTTGGGTGGCTCCAGCTCTGCACCGCTTGAGCACATGGCTACTCCAACTCTGCGCCGCTTGAGCATATGGCTACTCCAACTCTGCGCCGCTTGAGCATAGGGAGGCCCCAGCTCTGCGCCGTTTGAGCATAGGGCTACTCCAACTCTGCGCCGATTGACCATATGGCTACTCCAACTCTACACCGCTTGAGGATTGCCTGCCCCCAGCTCTGCACCGCCCCAAATTATGTAAAATCACCGAGTGATAAATAAAATAATTTGACGTCTTTTACATCTATTACTATAATGCCCACATGAAAGCCAAACAAGCCAACCTTTTTGATTACTTTGATACTCGTCAGACCCGTAAGCGTTACGGACGCACCCAACACGGTGGGGTCGAAACCAAAGGGCATCGAAAGCTCGAGAGGCCACTTTCAACTACTCGTCCGATTCATTTGGTGTTGAAGTCACATAAGGCTACAGGCAGGTTGAGTTTTCTCACTCACAAGAATAAACCCGTAGTCGAGGCGATCATTCGGGAGAAGGCGAGGAAATTTGGGGTGCGGATTTGTCAGTTTGCCAACGTTGGCAATCACCTTCATCTGAAAATTCGCATTGCCTCGCGGCCGCTGTTTCAAGCCTTTTTGGTG
>JADZEO010000124.1 GCA_020850475.1 Bdellovibrionales bacterium
GGGGGGCCACTCTTGAGGAGACCCTAGAAGCGATGGTCGATGTCTACTTGTCAAAGCACGACCCCACTGAGCGGGCGAAGCGCCAACTGCTGCGTGGCAAATTAAACCTTGAACAAGTCTTAAGACCTGCTGCCGAAATGGGTGCGTCAAACGCAATTGGCGAAAAAACCGCACGTAAACAATCAGACGGCGGTGAACAGGCCAGCGTACCCGTACAGACAAGCGTACCCGTACAGGCAAGCGTACCTGTACGGACAAGCGCACGTGAACAGGCCAACAAGCGACGCCCACTCGCTGCGGCGACCAAGCACCGGGTGTTTTTAAAATTCGGTGCGAGGTGTAGCCACATTAATAATCAAGGGGAGCGCTGTTCTGAGAACAAATTCCTGGAGGTTCACCACCTCAAGCCACTTCACTTGGGTGGAGATGATCGACTGGAGAATCTCACTTTGCTTTGTTCGGGGCACCATCGGGGGGTTCATTTGAATCATTTGAATCATTTGGGTCATTAGAACCATTAGAACGATTAGAATCATTTAGTATCATTAAGTATCATTAGAACGGATGCGTTGGTCCCTTCAGGCCGTCGCCGCTGCCTTCGTCACCGTCACTGCCTCGGTCACCGACCCCGACTCTGACTCCGCCACTGCCTCTGAGGCCGACACTGACGCTGACACTGACGCTGACGCTGACACTGACGCCGACACTGACGCCGATTCCGATGTGGCCATGGGTGGTCGGCATCAGCCTTCACTACGATTTGGGTTCCGGGGATACGAGCTACGCCGTGACTTTAAGCGGTACCGGATACTAGCCACTCTTGAGGACGCATCCAAAGCTGAACTTCAAGGTTCAACGGATTATCGGCTGGCAGATCGGGATGACGAAATAAATCTTCGAGCTCGGTCAAACAGTAGACTTGGCGGCACAAGGGGTTGAGATAACGACCCCCAATTTGTCGCCGGTACTCATCATCAAACGCCAAAAGACTGTCGCCGTAGGTGAAGCTGAGATGGCGAGGGTCCATGTCACTGAGCCGTACACAGTAGGCTTTATTTGAGGGACGCTCTTCAAACTGGTGGTTGCGTCCGAGAAAACAATAAAAGGGATGATCGAGGAGCGGTTGCCCCCCTTTAGTCAGAAACATTTCGCGAAGTTTTACTTCCACCGCTCTTCGCCGCGGCAGGTAGTTTTTGTCAGCAAAGCGCGCCAAGCCCCACGTGGTGCTTTCGGTCATTTGCGAGATGATCGTCGACCAATTCTCTTCGGGTTCACTCGTCACCGACCGAAAGGGTTCGCTGCGATTGTAATGGACAATCCACTCAGAACGACTCACTCATCTACCTCCTGATCCAAACTCAGGTGAAGCCCTTCACCTGCGAGACTCCCCAAACGAAGTATTCTAAAAGCTTATAACGACTATCAAGATGATTCGCCGTGTTTATTTTGAGAATCTTCTTTGAGCCGGCCTAGGCTCGTGATTCAATTTTTTCCTGGCAGACCAAGGCAAACCAGAACCAATGGAGGGAATATGGTTTCACGGATGATGGTCGCCGTTATGCTCTTGGCTTTGGGTCAAGCAGCGCTAGCGGGCGAAGTATTGCGGTTGCAAGCGGGCGATGTAAAGCCCAACGATGTATCAAGTCTTTCGCGCTTTATGGCCACAGCCGATCGCGCCCAGTTGGCGAGCACGCGCCTCTATGTCGTGCAGTTTAAGGACGCGATCAAAAATCAAGATCGAGAGCTCTTAAACTCGAAAGGACTTCGGCTCCATCAGTACCTGCCGGACGATGCCTTCCTCGTCGAGGGCGAGCCCTCAGCAATTCGGGCAGCAACCGAATTAAGCCAGGTGCAAGCAGTGATCCCCTTTCTCCCGCAATGGAAAAAGAGTCAGGATTTACCCAAGGCCAGTGTCTTCAATCAAGAGCAAGTCGCGATGGTCCATGTCCAGCTCACCTCCGAAGCCAAGGCCAAGGCCTTTGCCTCTGAGTTGGGGGCGCGTGGGCAGATTCTCGAGGGCAAAGGCGATTCCTATTTTGTGCGAGTGGCACTCAATCAGATCGACGAAGTCACTAAGTTAGACTCAGTGTTGTGGGTTCAGGCTTACCAACCGATGAAATTGCAACATATTGATATGCGGGAAGCCACTGTCGCCTACGGTGCAATTTCTCCTCTCGACGGTGATTACACCGACCTCACCGGATTTGAGTCCGGCACTCGCATTATGGGCTTTGATGAAACTTGGGGCCGCGGGCTCACCGGAAAGAATCAAACCGTGAGTATGGCCGACACGGGCCTTGATAGCGGTAACAAGTCGACCCTCTTTGGCGATTTTGCCAATGTTTCGAAAGGCTACTCGTTTGGTATTGGCGCCAATGACTGGGCGGACTCCATGGGCCATGGTACTCACGTGGCGGGCTCAGTGATGGGCGGGGGAGTCGCCTCGGGGGGAAAAATTCGTGGGGGAGCTTTTGAAGCGCAAATGATTCCACAGGGAATGTGGTCACCCGTTATCGATAACCTCACCGTGCCTGCAAAATTGAAGCAGCTTTTTGAACCCGCCTTTGCCGATGGGGCTCGCATTCACACCAATTCATGGGGTGGTGGCCAGGTTCCCGGGGCTTACGACAACTATGCAGCACAAGTGGATACTTTTGTGTGGGAAAACCCCGACATGCTGATCTTGTTTGCGGCCGGTAACAATGGGGTCGATAAAAATAAAGACGGCAAGATCGATATGAATTCCATGGCTTCACCTGGTTCAGCCAAGAACGTACTCACCGTTGGTGCCTCTGAGAACTTGGTTCTTAAGGGCGGCATTCAACGTAAGTTAGGTGAACTGCTCAATGGCGAGCCTTGGGGCACGGAGCCGCTGAAGAGTGACACTCTGTCGAACAGCGCTGACGGTATGGCCGCCTTTTCGTCTCGCGGTCCTTGCCGCGATGGCCGGATCAAGCCCGATATTGTGGCACCAGGAACAAATGTGCTGAGCAACTGTTCTCATGTGCAAGGGGCGAGTCCCTTGTGGGGTAACTACAACCCTGATTACTGCTGGTCAGGTGGAACTTCCATGTCGACTCCGCTCGCCGCCGGCGCGGCCGCCGTTCTACGTCAGTATCTAGCGAGTGAGTGGAACAACACCGCTCCTAGCGCAGCTTTGATGAAAGCTCTGCTGATGAACTCGGCCGACGATATGTACCCAGGACAATATGGAACAGGGGCCACGCAAGAGTTGCCGACTCGCGCACCCAACTCGATTGAAGGTTTTGGTCGCCTCAACATCGACAAAGCCACTCCGCCTAAGAGCACCGATTATTATTATGAAATGATCGATCAAAAGGTGGGCGTAGGAACAGGTGAAACCTTCACGCAAAATATTTCGGTCCCGGCGGGATCGGTGCGTGTGACTCTGGTTTACACCGATGCCCCTGGTGCGCCGAATGCCGCCAAGGCCTTGGTGAATAACCTGGATTTGGAAGTCAGTTCCTCGGCTGGCACCAAGACCAGTGCCAGCACCGTCGACAATTCAGAACAGATTTTGCTGAGCAACGTGGCAGCCGGTACCCTCACTCTAAAGGTGGTGGGTAAATCCGTGCCCCAAGGCCGCAACGGCAAGCAGCACTTTGCTGTGGTCGTGACTCGCTAAAAGGTGCCTGCTACTTTTTGGTAGGAACCAGACCGAATAAGGACGCTCCTCACAGGGCGTCCTTTTTTATTACTGATCGATTTGGTTAGGCCCGGTCTCCGGCGAACTAAGCGCGATCACCGGCAAGAGTGACGGAGCGATTAAAAATTAGAGCCCCGGGCTTGGAGTCGACGCTGTCGAGGCAAAAGTAGCCCAATCGCTCAAACTGAAAAGACTCGCCGACTTTGGCTTCCGCCAAACCCGGCTCGATCGGGCAGGACTTGAGCGTCTTCAGAGACGCGGGATTCAAGAATTCGGTGAAGTGCTTTTCTTTGTCGCCCAGTGGATTGGCGACGGTGTACAACCGATCATAGAGCCGCACTTCCGCGTGTTGGGCGTGACGCGCCGATACCCAGTGAATGATGCCGTTAACTTTACGGCCCTCAGGCTTTTTGCCCAGCGTATTGGGATCATGAGTACAATGGAGCTCCACGATTTGTCCGGAATTGTCTTTAATGACCTTCTCGCACTTCACAATGTACGAGTAGCGCAGGCGCACTTCCCCGCCTGGTTTGAGGCGCAAATAATCTTTCGGTGGATTCTCCGAAAAATCTTCGCGTTCAATAAGGATCTCGCGACCAAAGGGCATGGCGCGTTTGCCGAGCTCCGGCTTACCGGGATGGTTGGAAACTTGAAGCTGCTCGACCTGATCTTCCGGATAACTCGTAATAATCACCTTGAGCGGATTGAGGACCGCCATTCGGCGTTGGGCATTCTCATTGAGATCCGCCCGCAAACTTTCTTCCAACAGGCTAATATCTTGAATCGACTCGCTCTTACTTACGCCTGAGGCAAAGGCCACGTTACGGATTGAGGCTGGAGTGTAGCCTCGTCGTCTGAGTCCTCGCAGAGTCGGCATGCGGGGGTCGTCCCAACCGCTCACGTGCTGATCGGTCACGAGTTCCTTCAACTGCCGCTTTCCCAAAGCCAGGTAATTGAGCTTAAACTTTGCAAATTCAATTTGCTGGGGATGAACGGGAGTCTTCAACTCGTCGAGCACCCAATCATAAAGGGGGCGATGGTCTTCAAATTCCAGTGTGCAAATGGAGTGGGTGATCCCCTCAATCTCGTCGGAAAGACAGTGAGTAAAATCATACAAGGGGTAGATGCACCACTTGTCGCCCGTCACTGGATGGCGGGCGTGGCGAATGCGGTAAATGAGAGGGTCGCGCATGTTCATATTGCCCGAGCTCATGTCGATCTTAGCCCGCAAGGTGTGCGCTCCGTCGGGAAACTCTCCCTGGCGCATGCGCTCGAACAAATCGAGGTTTTCTTGGACCGACCGATTGCGGAATTTGCTCGGTCGCCCTGGAGTGGTCAAATCTCCCCGGTACTCACGCACTTCGTCTTCCGTCATGCTGCAAACGTAGGCTTTATCCTTTCGAATTAGGCCAACGGCATAATCATAGAGTTGGTCAAAATAATCAGAGGCATGGCGGAGCTCATGCCAAGAAAAGCCAAGCCAGCGAATATCGTCCTTAATGGCTTCGATAAACTCAATGTCTTCCGCCAAGGGATTGGTATCGTCAAAGCGCAGATTGCACTTGCCGCCATATTTTTGCGCAATCCCAAAATTGAGGCAAATGGATTTGGCGTGACCGATGTGCAGGTACCCATTGGGCTCGGGAGGGAATCGCGTATGAACTCGTCCGCCAAAACGGCCCGACTGATTGTGTTCGGCAATAATGGCGTCAATAAAGTTGTCCACTAACGGGACTGTCGGTTTGTCCGTTCCCATGGTTCACATCCTCAGGTTTCTCTCTATGGCATACCATGAAAGCCATTGCGACTAAAATAAAATGTGATATTTCAATGACATGGATAAAAAGCAAATACACATTCTCACCACCGGCGGAACCATCGAGAAATCCTACAGCGAAGTCGATGGCGATCTAAAAAATCGTGAATCCTTACTGGAAAAAAAGCTGCTCCAGCGCCTTCGTTTGCCTTACACCGACGTCAAGCTTTCTTCGCTGATGGCGAAGGACTCTTTGCACATGACCGCGGAAGATCGCGAGATCGTGTGGCAGGCCCTGCAATCGAGGTTCGCTGACAAAATACCTGTACTCATTTTGCACGGGACCGACACCATGGAAGAGACCCTGAGGTACTGTCACCACAAGCGCCCGCAACCCCCGGTGGCGGTGGTGTTTACGGGGGCCATGAAGCCCGTTGGTTTTGACGATTCAGACGCAACTCAGAACTTTATCGAGGCCCTCGTGCTCGCCCAGTACGTCCCGCCGGGCTATTACATTTCGTTTCACAACCACCTTTTCCTGGGGCCAAAGGTGACAAAAAACCGCCAAACCGGCACTTTTGAATCAATGCCATAGGGTGTTTCTCGCAAAAAAATTCTGCCCCTTTTGGGCACCTAATGCAGAGTATCTTTACAGTTCAGTGAGGTAGGTGGCCGATCTAGGAGGGCTTTTCCCCTCTGGAATGTGAAGTTTTTTCACGGACCATGTTGTTTTC
Source organism: Bdellovibrionales bacterium (assembly GCA_020850475.1). Classification (GTDB taxonomy): domain Bacteria; phylum Bdellovibrionota; class Bdellovibrionia; order Bdellovibrionales; family UBA1609; genus JADZEO01. The sequence goes on from JADZEO010000124.1 coordinate 6,158, forward strand.
ATATTATTTGATAAGTCGTGTCAAAAGTGATATAACCGGAGGTCTCTCAGAGGTTTGCCTTGGGGCAGAACCTATTAAGCCACTTGCTGGAGGTTGACGGATGGCTTCATCTTTCAAGGTTGGGGACAACGCGGTCTATCCTGGACATGGCGTTGGCCAAGTCACCGCGATTGAAACCAAAGAAATTTTGGGTTCGAAGCAGACATTCTACACCATCCAGATTCTTGAATCTGGAATGAAGATCATGGTTCCAAAGAACAATGCTGAAACCGTGGGGCTTCGACCCATTATCAGCAAGTTGGAAGCAGCTAAGGTTTTGGGAATCTTGCGCGAAACTAATGTCAAAGTTGATAACCAGACCTGGAACCGCCGCTATCGTGAGTACATGGAGAAGATTAAGACCGGATCGGTCTATGAAATTGCCGAAGTGCTACGCGATCTGGTCGTTCTTAAAGTCGACAAAGAACTTTCATTTGGTGAGAGAAAGATGCTCGACACAGCCCGCAATCTCTTGCTGAAAGAACTGACACTGGCGACGAGCACGGACGAGCTCAAGCAAGAAGAAGGTATTGCGGCCATCTTCGATATCTAAAAGCTTCTTTGACCATTGAATTGGAAGAAATCCAGGCCTCCCCGAGTCCTGGATTTTTTTTTGTTCTCTCAGGTAAAGGCCTGGGAGTAGACTCATCGATGAGTGACTTTTTGAGATGAGGAAAAACGAATGGCATCTTCCACCAACTCCGCTTTTCGGGTTCGCTTCGCGCCCAGTCCGACTGGCTACTTGCACGTGGGCGGGGCGAGGACAGCGCTTTATTGTTATTTATTAGCCCGCCACATGGGCGGAGCCTTCGTCTTGCGAATTGAGGACACCGACGAGGAGCGCTCAACTGAAGAGTCCATGCGGATGCAGATTGCTGATTTGGAATGGTTGGGGCTTAGGTGGGACGAAGGGCCTCACCCGCAGACGCTGAAGGATTTAGGGCCTCACGGGCCCTATCGCCAGAGCCAGCGTAAACACCTCTATCAGGACTACGCCCAACGCCTCATTAAGTCGGGCCACGCATTTTATTGTTTTATGACCGACGAAGAACTCGAGCAGCAGCGAAAGCAGGCTGAAGCTTCAGGCCAGGCCCAGCAAATCTTAAGTCCTTATCGCGATCGGGCTTTGAGTGAAGCCCAAGCGCGGCTCGCGCGTGGGGAGAAGGCAGCGATCCGTTTCAAGGTGAACCCGGTTAAGCGCGATTATGTGTTGAATGATTTGGTTCGTGGCGAAGTGGTTTTTCCTTCGGATATGGTCGGTGATTTTGTGTTGATTCGGTCGAGCGGAATGCCGGTGTACAACTTTTGCTGTGTCATTGACGACGTGTTGATGCAGATCAGTCACGTTTATCGCGCAGAAGAACACTTAAGCAACACGCTTCGCCAGATGATGATTTACGAGGCTTTGGGAGCGAAACTTCCGCAGTTTGGTCACTTGTCGATCATCTTAGGACCCGACAAACAAAAACTCAGCAAGCGCCACGGGGCCACGAGTTGCAACGAGTATCGACTCAACGGCTATTTGCCTCAAGCCATCAATAACTTTATTGCCATGTTGGGGTGGAGTTCGCCCAAAGGGCAAGAGATCATGTCGATGGCAGAAATGACCGAGCAAATTTCCTTGGACCGCTTTAATTCTTCGCCCGCGGTTTTTGATGACCAAAAACTCAAGTGGGTGAATGCGAGCCACTTGCGGGCCTTACCCGATGACGAGTTATGGACCTTGATTCAACCATTTTTGGAGTCGGCGGGCATCAAAGTGCCGAGTGATACGGGCTGGCGCCATCGAGCCTTGGAATTGATGAAGCCTTACATGAGTACCCTGGCGGACAGCGTGGAGTTGTTTAAACCGCTTGCTCGGGGATCCTTTCAAGTATTACCCGAGGCTCAAGAGACTCTGGCTTGGGAATCCAGTCGAGCGGTGGTGGGCAAGTGGATGGAGATCATTCAAGGCCACCCCAAGGCTCACCTCAGTGAAGAGGAGTTTAATGCGGCTCAGGAGCAGGTCAAATCGTCCTGCCAGGTCAAGGGCAAGTTTTTGTTTATGCCCATTCGCGTGGCAGTGCTGGGTAAACCCCATGGTGCTGAGCTCAAGATCTTGGTTCCTCTGCTCGACAAATCAGAACTTGTGGCTCGCGCCCAAACCGTTCTTAACGGCATGGCCTAACCAGGAGAAGTAACGTGCCCATTCGCATTTTCAATACCCAAACTCACCAAAAGGAAGATTTTGTTCCGCTCCACGCGGGCGAAGTGCGGATGTATGTCTGCGGTCCTACCGTTTATGATTATTTGCACGTCGGTAACTTTCGCGGCGCGATCTTTTTTAATTTGGTTCGCAACTGGTTGGAACACAAAGGTCTAAAAGTGACCTATGTCTACAACTACACTGACGTCGACGATAAAATCATCAATCGGGCGAAACAAGAAGGGGTCGACTCGGCGGAAATCGCCGAGCGTTACATTCGGGAATTTCAAAAGGACTACAATGCCCTTAAGTTGCGCGCCCATTCCCGCAATCCGCGAGTCACTGAGTTTATGAGTGAGATCATTGAGTTTGTTCAGGAGCTGATCAAGAATGGCAAAGGCTACGTGGTGGACCAAGAGGTTTACTACAATGTTCATGCTTTTTCGAGCTACGGCAAACTCAGTAACAAGAATCTAGAGGACCTTGAAGCGGGCTATCGAGTGGACGTCGATGAGCGCAAGAAACACCCGGCGGATTTTGCCCTGTGGAAAGCGGCCAAACCAGGGGAACCGTCTTGGCCGTCGCCTTGGGGGCCGGGTCGGCCGGGCTGGCACATTGAGTGTTCAACCATGGCGCGAACCATTCTCGGTGACACCATCGATATTCACGGCGGAGGCCTCGATTTGGTGTTTCCTCACCATGAAAATGAAGTCGCCCAAAGCGAAGGTTGCACCGGAAAGCCCTTTGTTCGTTATTGGATGCACAATAACATGATCAACTTCGGCGATCAGAAGATGAGTAAATCGCTCGGCAACATCCGTACGGCGCGCTCTTTTTTGGAGCAGTACAATGCTGAGATTCTCAAGTTTATGATGCTCTCCTCGCACTACCGCAGTACAACCGATTTTAGTGAGGAACAAATTCAGCGCACGATTGCGGGGCTGGCGCGAATTTATTCGACCATGGCCCACGCCGAAACTCTCGCGCAGGCGCGCACGGAGCTCGCACCACCACCGGAAAAATTCGCTCAGGCCATCAATGAAGCCGATGCCGGGATTGAACGGGCCTTGGATGATGATTTTAATACTCCCGAGGTGATCGCGCGGATCTACGAAGTGGTCCGCTTGTACAACAATCTGGCGAGAACTCCGGGCAAGGTCACGCCCGACAAACGGGCTGCGGCCGAGGTATTTCGGCATTGGCTCAAAAACCAAGGTTCATTGATGGCCTTGTTTCAGGAAAACCCAGCCGAGTATTTGCGAATATTGGACGACATGTTGCTCAAGGGCAAAGGCCTTGAGCGCGGGGCCATCGATCAGTTGGTCTCGGCAAGGAGTCGGGCGCGGGCGGAGAAAAATTGGGCCGAATCTGATCGACTTCGCGACGAGTTGGCGGCCAAAGGCATTGCCGTTCAAGATAGTCCCGACGGAACCACTTGGGAAGTGGCGAAATAGCCGACGAGGTTGTCACTGGCACCAAAAAACACCCGGCCACCAGCCGGAAAATTTCAACTGGTCACACCCTTGACGCCATCGGGGGATCAACCCCGGGCTATTCGTGATTTGGTCGATAATATACGACAAGGGCAAAAGCATCAGGTTTTGTTAGGCGTCACTGGCTCCGGTAAAACCTTTACCATGGCCAATGTGATCGCCGAACTGAATCGGCCCGCCTTGGTCCTTGCTCCCAATAAAACGCTGGCGGCCCAACTCTTCACCGAGTTTAAAGAGTTGTTTCCCCATAATGCGGTTGAGTACTTTGTCAGTTATTACGATTACTATCAGCCGGAGGCCTACATTCCCGCCACGGATACCTTTATCGAAAAGGACTCCGCCATTAATGAGCAGATTGATCGCATGCGCCACTCGGCGACTCATGCGCTCTTTGAACGGCGGGATGTGATCATCGTGGCATCGGTGAGTTGTATTTACGGTTTGGGGTCGCCTGAGGCCTATGAAGGCATGATGATTCTGATCGAGAGCAACAAGGAAATTCGCCGCGATCATTTTTTGCGGGAGCTGGTGCGCATCCAGTATCGGCGTAACGACATTGACTTTCACCGCGGCACTTTTAGGGTCCGGGGGGATGTCGTCGAGGTTTTGCCGCCTTACGAAGAGACGCGAGCCATTCGCATCGAGTTCTTTGGTGATTTTATTGATCGGATCTGTTGGGTCGATCCTTTGCGGGGTCAAATTTTAGGTGAGATTGATCGCATCGCGATTTATCCCGGGAGCCATTACGTCAGTACCGAAGAAAAAGCCAAAATTGCGGTGGAAACCATTCGTGAGGAGCTGCGAGAAAGAATCAAATTTTACCGCGAACAAATTCGGTTTCTTGAGGCCGAGCGCATCGAGCAGCGCACCTCCTACGATTTGGAAATGATCACCGAAATGGGCTTTTGTCCGGGGATTGAAAACTACTCTCGCCATTTCACCGGTCGTGCGTCAGGGGAAGCCCCGCCGACTTTGCTCGAGTATTTTCCGTCTGAATATTTGACCTTTATTGACGAGTCACATGTGACGGTTCCTCAAGTCGGTGGCATGTACCGCGGTGATCGGGCTCGCAAATTGACGCTGGTGGAACACGGCTTTCGTTTGCCTTCGGCGCTCGATAATCGCCCTTTGAACTTTCAAGAGTTTGAACACTACCTAGACAAGGTGGTTTACGTTTCGGCCACACCCGGTGAATATGAAATTAAAAAAAGTGAAGGCCTGGTGGTGGAGCAAATCATTCGGCCGACCGGTTTGATTGATCCGCGGGTGGAAGTCCGGCCAGTGACCAATCAGGTCGATGATTTGCTGGGCGAAATTCGACTGCGGGCCCAGCAAAAGGAACGAGTGCTGGTGACCACGCTCACTAAACGCTCGGCGGAAGATCTGACCGAGTACTACGAGAGTAACGGAGTCAAAGTTAAATATCTGCATAGTGACATCAAGACCGTCGAGCGCACCGAGATTATCCGTGATCTGCGGCTGGGTATTTTCGATGTGCTGATTGGCATCAACTTGCTGCGCGAGGGCTTGGATATTCCCGAGGTGAGCTTGGTGGCCATAACGGACGCCGACAAAGAGGGATTTTTGCGTTCCGAGCGCTCGCTCATTCAAACCATCGGCCGCGCCGCTCGTAACGTCAAGGGAACGGTTATTCTCTACGGCGACAGCGTGACTCAATCGATGCAAAAGGCGATCGACGAAACTAATCGGCGCCGCGAATTGCAAACAGCTTATAACGTGGAGCATGGGATCACCCCTAAATCCATCGACAAAAATGTGCGCAAAGGTCTGGCCGAGATTTATGGGTTTGATCTGCTCGAAGACCTAGAGTCAATGAAGAAAAAGAGCAAGGTCAAATCGCCAGTGGTCAAATACGACTTGGATGCCAAGGGCCTGCAAAAGGAAATTGAGAATTTGCGCAAAAATATGAAGAAGGCCGCCGGCAAGTTGGAATTTGAGGAAGCCGCTCGCATTCGCGATGAAATCAAGCGCCTCGAGATGAGGGAGCTGGTCATGCGCGAAGGTCAAGTCGACGAGCAAAGCCATCAAGTGATGGATAGTGGCAAAGAGCCGACAGGAAACGAGTAATGGCAGCCGGCAAGATCGAAGAGCTCAAGTCACTCGTTCGGGAGTTTCCGGAACTCCCGGGCGTTTACTTGATGAAGAATCTCCGGGACAAGGTCATTTACGTCGGCAAGGCCAAGAGCTTGCGAGCCCGCGTGCGCTCGTATTTTAATAAGAGTTCTGACCAACCGGTGAAGACTCAGTATTTGGTCAATCAAATCGAGCAAATCCACTATATCTTGACCAATACCGAGGTGGAGGCCTTTTTACTTGAAGCCTCTCTCATCAAAAAATACCGCCCCCGCTACAACATTCGGCTTAAGGATGACAAAGCCTATCCGTATATCAAGGTGAGTGTTCAGGACACTTTTCCACGCTTTTATCTGAGCCGACGAGTTGAGAGTGACGGGGCTCTTTACTTTGGTCCTTATACGAGTGGAACCGCCGTTCGGGAGACCATTCGGTTTTTGAATCGGACGTTTCGGGTACGAGATTGTGCCGATGCCTTTATGAAAACGCGTAAGCGCCCGTGCCTGACGTATCAGATTGGGCGGTGTACTGCTCCCTGTGTCGGTTTGATTGAGACCGCGGCCTACAAGGCCGACATTGACAGTGCTCTGGAGTATTTGCGCGGAGAGGACAAGAAAGTTGTCAAAGACCTCACTCGCCGGATGAAGTCGGCATCTGAGGACGAGCGCTTTGAGGCGGCTGCCAAGTTTCGCGATAGTATTCAGGCCATCGAAGCCATTTGGCAGCGGCAGAGTGTGGTCTCAACCAAACAGGATCGGGATGTCGATGTGATCGCCTTTTTTGGCGATCAGAGGGGTACTCTGATCGAGACGCTACACATTCGGCGTGGCCGAGTGATCGGCAATCGTTCGCACTTTTTGCCTAAGCTTGATGTGAGTCGCGACGGTGAGGATCCTCGCGAGTGGCTGACTTCATTTCTTAACCAATATTACGCGGAAAACGTCATTCCCGATGAAATCATTTTGCCTTTGGATTTGGGGGGCGATTTACATAAGCTTTTGGGCGATGTTTTTTGGGAGCGCCAGCGCAAGCGACCGGCCTTGGTCCATGCACTGGATCAAGGGGCTCGGGAGCTGATGACGATGGCGGAGAAGAACGCCGAAAATCACTTTAACTCCCAAATCACCCAGCGAGAGAATGTTCTTAATGGGCTGGCTGAGATTCAAAAGAAACTTCATCTTCCGGCCTTACCAAGACGAATGGAGTGCTTTGATATTTCCAACTTTCAAGGCTCTCAAACCGTCGCCTCCCAAGTGGTCTTTGAAGAGGGGACGTCGCGCAAAGAAGACTATCGCAAATATAAAATTAAATCCGTCGAGGGCCCCAATGATTTTGAGTCGATGAAAGAGGTGCTGCGCCGGCGGTTGGCTCATACCGAATATGAAGACCCGCAGTTGATTGTAGTGGATGGAGGCAAAGGGCAACTGAAGATGGCAGTTGAGGTTCTTAAGGAACTGGGTCGGCCCGAAATCCCTGTGGTCGGGATGGCGAAGGCACGGACCGAAGGTGAGTTTTCGGACCAGGAGATCCATGAATCACAAGAGCGGTTCTTTTTGCCGGGCCGACAAAATGCCGTCACTTTTCGGCAAGGCTCAGAAGCTTTAAATATATTAGTCCAGATTCGCGATGAAGCACATCGGGTGGCGATTACGTTTCATCGCAAGCTGCGAGATCAGGCGTTATTGTCCAGTTCCTTGGATCAAGTGAAGGGGCTGGGGCCAGCCAAGAAGAAGTATCTTCTCGCGCAATTTGGCTCACTGGAAGCGATTCGCAAGGCTGAGATCGAAGAAATCGCGGAGCTTAAGGGTTTTAACCGCAGTTTGGCCGAGGGAGTCCTCGCGGCACTCAATGCCGATCTCGAGCGGGGTTGATTTCGGGCATCGGCCCTTCTGGCAAACGGGCCGAGGGCCAAGGGTTGCAGTCGGGACTTCAGCGCTCCGACACCGACACTGACTCTGACACGGACACGGACTCCGACACTGAACGGGGGCTCAGCCCCTCGGGCAGGAGGGCCAAGGGCCGCGGCCGAAATTGTTCGGCCGCGCGGGGGGGCAGGAATAAAAAGCCGAGAGGATTTTAGTTCTGACTCAAATATTGCAAATACTTGGCGATATTGAGTCGGTTGCCGCCGATGGTTTCAAATTTCATCGGATCGACAGGGTCGGAAGCTTCGGGTTTAAGGAAAGCCTCAAGCATCTTACGGGTGGTGATGCGACCGTAATTTTTGTTGATCGCCAAAGCCAGGGCACCGGCGACGTGAGAGGCAGCCAAAGAAGTACTTGAGAGCTCTTGGTAGCTATTGCCGGGGGAGGTGCTGAGAACCGCTTCTCCGGGGGCGGAGGTTTCAACCGCATCGCGACCGAAGTTGGCAATCGCCGGACGAGTTTCATTCTTATCAATCGCGGTCACCGCAATCACGTTGGAGCTCAAACGAAGCGCCGAAAGAAGATCTTCGCCCTTGGTCAAGTTAAGACCGGAGCTGCCGGCCGAAACCACGATCGGCAGGGCGGAGGCATCGACCTTTTTAAGAACCTCGGCCACCATCGCCTTTTCGACTTTGGCGCTGTTGGGTTTAAATACATAACTTGGCAAATGCAGAACGATGAGATCGGCCTTCATTTTGACCGCGTATTCGATGGAGCTCACTAAGTTCGGAAACTTGAATTGGCCCGAGCCATCGATAAAGCGGACGGGGAGTAAGCTGATTTCGGGCGCGATGCCGCGAATCCCAACACCGTTGTCGGCAACGGCTCCGATAATTCCGGCCATTGCCGTGCCTGATCCGTGCCGATCATAAGGAAGGCCATCGTGATCGACAAAGTCGTAGCCGACAAAGTCATCGACATAACCATTTTGGTCATCATCGACTTGATCGAGAGAGTTGGGCTTGCCCGGAGTCTTTTCTTTCCACTCGGACTTGTTGACGAACACGTTGTTGACCAAGTCTTCGTGGGTGTAATCGATCCCAGAGCCTAAGATGGCCACGGTGATCCGGCGCGACTGGCCATTGCCTTGTTGCCAAACTTGATCCATGCCGACCTGTTTCATGTTCCATTGTTGGGTCGTCATGGGATCAACTACCTTAGGAACACTCTGGCGGTTGGCCGGAGAGGGGTCGAGATTGGGGTTGGCTTCGAGCACAACTTCGCGACCGCAACTCAGCAGGAGAGAAAAACCAAGTACAGGAAGTAATTTTCGCAATGTCATTTTCATACCCTCTTATTTCAAAATGCGCACTTTATCGATGTGCACACCTTCGGAGTTGAAGTTCGCAAAAGGTTTTCCGTCATCGAGATTAACGATGGCATTGGAAAACTTGAGATGAACCGTATCGCCTTTAATGATCGGCGACCAATGATCCACAAACTCGCCTTTAAGATTCATGACCGGCCGATAGCGGAAGTCATAAAGAAGGGCGGCATCAAAATCCGCTTCAACTTGCGCCACGCGAATGTGAACCTGAATGGCCTTTGCTTTGGGATAGTTGAGCGTCCACGCGTTGTCGATACGCTCTTGAGGATACGAGGGGGTTTTGACGTCGACATCAAGTTCTTCCCAAGTGCCGCTCAAGTCGTCGTTGATTTGAGTCTGATTGGCAATGGCTCGGGGAAGCGAAATGCGACCACGGGCGACCACCATATTCGCCAAAGCGGCAACAGGCTCCGCGGTTTCGATCAAGCGCTTCTTCACTTCCGCCGGCTGGCCTCGCAGAGAATTGTCAGCGGCAATCAACAGCGCGGCGGCCCCCGCAACATGGGGCGAAGCCATTGAGGTTCCCGAGTAAGAATCATAGGGAACCACGACCGGGATCTTTTTACCAGAATCGTCCTCAGTTGTGGTTGGAACCGTGCTGTAGATATCCACACCGGGTGCCGCAACGTGGACGGTTTTCTGTCCAAAGTTACTGAAGTCAGCCAAGGCATCTCGACTGTCGGTCGCGGCCACTGAAATAATGTTGGGGAGCTCATAGTTCGCGGGATAGTGGGGATCGTTATCGCTATTGGCGCTATCGTTACCCGCGGCAAAGACAAAGAGAATTCCTTGCTGGCCGCCTTGCTTAAGTAGGCTCTCAATCAGGCGAGATTTTCCGCCGCCGCCGTAGCTGCCGTTCACGACGTCCACCTTGTTGGCGAGGATATATTTATAGGCGCGGTACTCATCGATGGTCGAACCACTGCCATTTTCGTCGAGAAATTTGACTGGCATAATGCTGACCTGCCAGTTCACTCCGACGACACCAATGCCATTGCCCCCAACGGCACCAATGGTACCAGAAACGTGAGTGCCGTGACCTTGATCGTCCATTGGATCGGGATCACCGACCTGACCGTAGTGCAGGTGTTCGCGCGTTCCGCTCACCGCATCCCACCCATGGAGGTCGTCAACATAGCCGTTGCCGTCGTCATCTTTTCCTGGCACGCCGGCTTTTTCTTTTTCGTTAATCCAAATATTGTCGATCAAATCCGGGTGAGTATAATCAGCACCCGTATCAATAATGGCGACCACCACGTTGCGATTGCCCTTCGTGGTCTTCCAAGCTTCAAAGGCCCCGATGTCGGCACCTCGTTGGCCTTCAATTCCGGCGGGGCTATCCTGGCCGTAGTTTTTGAGTCCCCAGAGCTTAAGCCAATAAGGGTCTTGAGGAAGGTTGTTGAGTTTCACTCTAAAGTTGGGTTCAGCAAGTTCAACAAACTTGAGCTCCTCAAGGTCGGCCGCGAAGTCTTTTGGGTCCTGGATCTTGGCGTCGCGGAGAACGAACACCTGATCCTCTTGATCGACCGTTTCAACTTGCGCAAAGTCGGCAAAAAACTTTTGCTTTTCAGCCGCTGTGACCTGGCGATCGAGTTTTACCAGTACTTCGCCGGCCATGATTTTTGAATCGATGGCAGGTGATTGACTGATGTAGTTGTGAGCACAAGCGCCAAAGAATCCTAAAACGAAAATCGCAATAATGAGTTTTTTCATGGCTGATCCTCTAACTGAGAAAAGGTGGACTTACTCCACTGCGCAAAGCGAGTGATGACGCCCTTTTCAAGCGTGTTCAAATCGCGGCTTCCGATCAATTGGCGTTTCTGCCAAAGGTAGTTGCGGTTTTTGATATTAAGAACAGACGATAGCGAGCACTTGGTCTTTTCAGTGTCGGTCAGGGTCAGGGTGTAAACAAACGAATCGAGATAGTTCTGGTTGATCGCCATCCCCACGACTTTTTCGTAAACAATCGCCTTGTTGCCCTCGACTGTATAGGTGAAGGACGAAGCGCAAGGCGTGCCATCGGCATTTTGAGCCTTGGTGCACTCGGTTTTGCTTTCAGCTACGTTGAATACCGTCAGCGGGAAATCGTGACTGCGAGTTACGTTGATAACAAAAAAGGACTCCCGCTCAGAGGTCTTGGTGGTGTCGGCTTTGGCGGTTTCTCTCCAGCCGTTAGGAGTTTTGGCTTCGGCTGATCGAACGTAAGGCGCCTTGGCCAATAATTGAGCCCATTTTTTGTCGAGCTCCTGAGTCAGATCCTTGCAGCGCCGATCGGCAGTTGCAGTGACTGAGGCCGGTAATTCCAACGATTCAGTGACGTTGGTGAGCGCCCAGCTGGACGTTCCCCAAAGACACAAAACCACACTAAGTAGCTTTGCTAACATGATCCCACCCCTTTTTATTTTGGGAAAGACTCCCATGGATGGGCAGTGTTGTATATTTGGGGGGTCGGGGTTGTAAACAGTTCAGTGATTCAGCTCATTGCGGCGAATGAGGAATACTTCCCTCGGTTATAACTTAATATTTTGTTTAAGCTCTTCGATCAGTTTTTGATTGGTGGCTTGAGCCCGGCGTAGATCTTCAATTTCACGTCCGATGCGATCTTTCTGGGGCTTTGGGGTCGCCGAACCTTGGACCTGGGCTAACAACGAATTCAGCTGGCTGCCAATTTCCTGATTGGTTTTTTCGAGTTGGTAGATCTTGCGGCCCAGCCGAAAGCGGCCGACAAACTCGCCCTCTAAGTCAGCCGGGCAAACGTAATAATAAATCTGCCCCGTGCGACCCATTTCGTAACCATTAGTGGGAGTGCAAAAATCAACTAAACCTGCATTGCGGCCATTCAGATAGAGGTTTTCTCGGGCGAGGTCCGATTCAAGTCGGCACTCATTGCGGCGGCTCTCATATAAGTTAATTGGGAGCCCCTGGGACCCATCCCGCCTGCCGAGCTCGTACCAATCGACATTTTCGCAGCCTTGGCGGTCCAAGGGTGGGTTGGTGATGCACCCGACCGTGAGACCCAGCGCGAGCAGGGCCAGAGCAAAGTTAAGTCCGTGAATACGGATAAAAGACAGCCATCTCATAACCGCTCTAAGTTATTGCCGAGGGGCCGAAAAGGCAACCCCCGAGACTCACCAAAGAAGAAAGTACTTGCCTCGGTACCGCTTTTTGTCTCCGCCAATTGCGTTTTACGCGATGAACTGCTAGCAAAGCCCTTAAGGTCAAATTTATTGAGGTTTGGAGGCCGGAGTGGAATCAGCAAAGCTCTATGGGGAACTGGCGATAGAAAACAACCGCTTGGAGCGATTTGAAAACCGCACCCAAGTGCGCCGTTATACGGTTGAGTTTACCTGCCCGGAGTTTACTTGTATTTGCCCGCGCAGTGGGTTTCCGGACTTTGCGACCATTTATATCCGCTATGTCCCCGATCAATGGTGCGTGGAGCTCAAATCCCTCAAACTTTACATTAATGGCTTCCGCGATCAAAAGGTCTTCCACGAAGATGTGACCAACTTCATCCTGAATGATTTAGTCAACCTTCTTGATCCCTGGGAGATCGAAATCAAAGGCGATTTCAACGTGCGAGGTAACATCCGCACGGTCGTGAGTGCCACTCATCGTAAGGATTAGTGCCGCAAGCTAACTGTTCCTTGGGGTGTCTGCGCCTGGCAAAAATGCTTTGGGCAAAAAAAAAGAGTCAGAACATATTGTTCTGACTCTAAGAGCATTGCAAGGCCCAGGGTTGTCATCTGACCGGGTAATCTTTCTTATTTCACTAAATGTGCCACGGGTGGATGAGCTGAGATGGCAGTCATTCACGTTTTGCGGAAATTTAGAAACCAAGATCTATACAGTGTCGAGCAGGTCGACAAATTCTGAGAAATCACGCCTTATCGTGAGACACAAAGGGCCTTATGTTCAACATAAGGCCCTTTGAAGACGGTGTTTCAAGATGAGATTTTAGCCAAAGACGATGGCTTTTAAGCGAGCCGTAAGACTCGGAGCATCCTGACCCACGACCAAATGGACCAAACCACCTTGGAGATTCATCAGAGCTCGAAGGCCTGAGGTCTCGAGGGCTTTTTCATCGAGGTTTTCTTTGCGTTTCAGCTCAAGGCGCACGCGATTGCCGGCAACGCAGTCGATCGCTGCAATGTTGTGCTCGCCACCGAGGGCTTCGACCCACGCCCGCAGCTGCTGCTCAAGGTCGACTTTTTGAGTCGCCGAAGCCGCGGACCTGGGCATCCGACCTTTTAAGAATAGTTCCATTTCGGTTTTGAGGTTTTCTGAGCGAGTTCCAAAAATAGCTTGAACCCCTTTGCCCACGACCACCACCCCGGCGGCGCCCATGGATTTAAGCATCGCTTGATCCACTTTTTTAATGTCGCCAACGGACACCCGCAGGCGGGTGATGCAAGCATCCAGAGCGGTAATGTTGGCAGCTCCGCCAAAGGCGACGACCAATTGCTCAGACATGCCGGGCGAACCTTCGGCCCCGACCGTAGCGACCTCAAGGCCATTGTCCTCTTCGCGACCCGGAGTGCGCAGGCCGAAGTACTTAATCGAAAAGTGAAACACGCCATAGTAAAGCGCCGCCCACATAGGACCGATCACCCACAACCACAGGCCGTTGGACGATTTGGAAAACAACACCACGTAGTCGATGAAGCCGTGAGAAAAAGTCATGCCGTGTTTGATGCCCAAAAGAATGCAAAGCAAGTAAGCGGCGGAGCACAACAGCGCATGAAAGAAGTAAAGAATCGGCGCCACAAACAAGAAAGTAAACTCGATGGGTTCGGTGATGCCCGTGAGAAATGAAGTCAGGGCCGCACTCAACATGATACCGCCCACTTTGGCGCGGTTTTCAGGTTTGGCCGTACGCCAAATTGCAATGGCGGCCGCCGGCAGACCGAACATCTTGAACAAATAGCCACCGGCCATGTTTCCAGCCGTTGGATCACCAGCCAGAAAGCGATGAATTTCGCCTTTGATAACTTCGCCGGTTGCTGGATCGGTGTATTGTCCGACCTCAAAGAAAAAGGGCACGTTCCAGATGTGATGAAGCCCAAATGGGATGAGTGAGCGTTCGACAAAGCCATAGAGACTAAAGGCAAATTCGGGACTGCCTTGGGCGGCAAAATCAGACGCCGCATCGATCGCTTGGCCGATGGGGGGCCACACGAAGCTCAGCACCACTCCGACCCCGACCGCCGCAAAAGCCGTGGCAATCGGTACGAAGCGTTTACCGGCGAAAAAGCCCAAGTAGGTGGGGAGTTGAATTCGATAATAGCGCTGGAACAAAATTCCGGCGATCATACCGATCAAGATTCCGCCAAACACCCCGGTGTCAATGGACTGCATGCCCATGATGGCTTTGGTTTCGACCCCCAAGGCCTTGGCAGTAACGCCCATGGTGGCGACGAGGACGGCAAAGCCCACGACCGCCGCGAGGGCGGAAACCCCGTCGTTGTCGGTGTAACCCAAGGCCACGCCGACGGCAAAAATCAGCGGCAGGTTGCCAAAGATGGCCCCACCGGCTTGTTCCATTACCTGTGAGACGACGAGAGGAATAATGTCAAAGTGCGCGGCGCCCACGCCCAGCAGAATTCCTGCTGCGGGCAAGACCGCCACGGGTAACATCAGTGCCTTTCCTAGCTTTTGCAGTTGTGCGAAGCCGTGTTCTCTTAGAAGTTTCATCATAACCTTTGTTCCTCCCCTTAGTTCCTTTTTGGAAATTCCCTTTTGATCAAATCTCTGACTTGTTGGGCTGAGGTCATGCCCAACGCTTGTTCGGCGACTCGCTCGCAATGGGCGAGATGAAGGTCGCGCACCCGCGCTTTAATGCCCGGGACGGACGGCAAGCTGACACTGAGCTCGCGGAGTCCGAGTCCTATTAGGATCGGCACGCCACTGGCGTCTCCGGCGATTCCCCCACAAATTCCCACCTCGATCTCGGCCCGATGAGCTGCGGTCACGGTCTGTTGGATGAGTTTAAGCACCGCCGGATGAAGGCCGTCGACATGACGGGCGAGAGAGGGATGGTTGCGATCCATGGCCAGCGCATATTGGGTGAGGTCGTTGGTGCCGATCGAAAAGAAGTCCACTTCGCGGGCCAGTTGGTCGGCCATGAGAGCCGCGGCTGGTACTTCGATCATAATCCCGAGCGGAAGCGCGGGAACTCCCAGAGACTCTTGCTCTTCGCGTACCATCGCGCGCGCGGCTTGAACCTCGTCAAGATTGGTCACCATTGGTAACATCAGACGAATCGGGCCATGCTGGTGGGCACGTAGCAGAGCGCGGACCTGGGTGCGAAACAGTTGCTGTTCTCTGAGGAGCAGTCGCAGACCTCGCTCCCCCAAAAACGGATTGTCTTCAGCGGGCAGTGGGCAATAGGCGAGGGGTTTGTCTCCCCCCACATCGAGTGCCCTGATAATTACCGGACGATCAGGTCCCAGGCATTGGGTGATATGACTATAAATCTGGTACTGCTCTTCTTCGGAGGGCGCGGTCTGGCGATTCAGAAATAAAAATTCACTGCGCATGAGTCCCACGCCCTCGGCACCCAAGGTTCGACCGCGCTCCGCTTCTTGATGGGACGCAAAATTGGCGAAGATCAAAATTTGAGTTCCGTCTTGAGTCATGGCAGTTTGCTGAGCCGCTCGCTCCTCCGCCTGGCGTTGGACTTCAAGATTTTGGTTCAGTTGCGCGAGGGCCTCGAGTTCTTGGCTCGAAGGCTTGAGTTGAAGATATCCCTCATTCGCATTGAGAATGACCGTTTCACCGTCAGAGAGGTTAAAGGCTCTGGCATCGATCGCCGCCAAGGCCGGAAGGCCCAGCGACCTTGCTAGGATGGCCACGTGACTTGAGCTGCCCCCTTTGAGCGTGCAAAATCCGACGACTTGGTTGCGATCAAGAGCGGCGGTGTCAGAGGGCGTGAGGTCTTCAGCCACCAAGATGGTTTGCGGCGGCAGTTGGGGAATTTCTGGAGTGCTCTCCATGAGCTGGGCGACCAAGCGGCGACCCACGTCTTTGAGATCGTTGGCGCGGGCGGCGATCAACTCATTGGCGACCTTCTCAAGTCGAGCGACCTCGTGGCTAAAGACGGCATTCACGGCCCAGGCGGCCGATTTACCTTGATGGATCAGGTCCTCAATTGCTGAGAGCAGGGCTGGGTCCTCGAGAATATCCAAATGAGCGGCAAAAATCGCGGCCTGCCCGGCGCCGGCCGAGGCTTTGACTTGCTGCTGGAGAGTTTGCAAATCCTGCGCAACGCTTTGGAGGCCAACAAAAAGGCGTTGGTGTTCCTTGGCGCTGGCCTCACCGTACTCTGGCGGAGTCAGTGACTGTGGCTGGTAAACATAAATGCGGCCAGCGACGATTCCGGGGGCGGCCACCACACCACCCAGGCGATTTTCGTGAGTCATGACCGCCGTTGCGGCGGTTGAATTCCGCAAGGGTGAGGTCGGAGCATCCTCTTGCAATTCGCTGAGTAAGCGCTGCAGTTCTTTGACGGCCAACCGATGGTCCGCGCCTTGCGCGGTGATTGCCACTTCGCCTTGGTGCGGGACCGCCAGCTCGAGCAACTGCACGAGCGAGCGGCACTGCGCGGTTTTGCCGGCGTAGGTGAGGGTCAGTTGCGAGGAAAAGCGCTTCGCTGCTTGAACTACCAGCGAAGCCGGCCGCGCATGGAGTCCAGTCTCAAGCGGGATTTTCACTCGCGCACTACTGTTGGCCTCCGCCGCCTCGATCTCGGTCTCTGACTCCGACACCGACACCGTCTCCGACTCCGACTCCGACTCCGACTCCGACTCCGACTCCGACTCCGACCCCGACACCGACCCCTGCGTGTCCCCCGCTCCTCGCAAGCCCCGCAAAACCAAAAACCCGGGCTTATTTTGCTGAGCGAGGCCGTAGGTCACTTCGAAATCCACACTTTGGCCGTCGGCCAAAATAATAATGGGCGAGATCAAGCTCGGCACTCGTTGGGCGAGGTAGTCGGCATCAAACTGAATCAGGGGTTGCCCGGCCGTGACCTGGTCTCCGACCTTGACCAAACAGTGAAAGCCCTGACCTTTAAGTTGAACGGTCTCGAGTCCGATGTGCATCAGCACTTGGACTCCCGAAGGGTGCCGAAGTGTCAGTGCGTGGCAAGCCGGGTGGATCTGCACCACCTCTCCCGCAAAGGGAGAAGAGAGAGTTTCGCTGAGGGGATCAATCGCCAAACCGTCGCCGACGAGTTTTTGTGCAAACACCGGATCCGGGACTTCCTCGAGGGGAATTACCAGTCCCGACAAAGGCGCAAGTAGGACCAGAGACCCTGCTTGGCCAGACACGAGATTCATTTCCATTTGTTACCCTTTTGACTTACCTTTTGGATGCAGAGCAGGTCTTTAGCGGAAGTGGTCCAACAAATAAAGTGAGAATTGTGTGAACGCGCTGAGATTTTTCTGAGATTTCACCGTGTCCACGATTCCTTGACCTGCACCGTTGCGGTAGACTTAAACGTAAAATCGAAAAGACATCGATTTAACAACGAACTATCGAAGTTGATTTTTTGGGAAAGGGAAGACCTGTGGAGAAAACTCAAGCAGCAAAAAAGCTCTGCTTTCAAAAGGTCGGCATCTTTGTCGACGCGGAAAATATTGAACTGTCGGGCCTCAAACATTTTGAAGGCTACACGAATTATAAGAAGATTCTCGATCAAGTGGGCGATCGAGAAGTGATTCGCATCCTATATTATAAACCCGAGTACAAAGAAATTTCGGCGGAATTTATGGCCTTCTGGAAAGGACTCGGTGGTGAGATTCGCCGTCCGGCCAAGAATGCCGATACCTTTTTGGTGATTGACGCGGTCACCATGGCCGACAAGTTGGACGTGGCCATTATTCTGGGTGGTGACAAAGATTTCTTGCCCCTCATTTGGTACCTAAAAAGCCGTGGCTGTCGCACCGAAATCTGGTCCTGGCCGCAAGCGACGTCACAGGTCGTGAAGGAAGCTGTGGATCAGTATTTTCCTCTCGATGAGTCTTTTGTCTTAGGAAGTGATGACAAGAAAACCGCACCAAAGAAACCGCATCAGAGTCGCAATCCACGCGGGAATAAAGATAGTCAACGCGGCTAGGGAGAGGCAGGCACGATGGTTTACCTGGGCATTGCAGTTATGGGGGCCGGTGGGGCCTTACTGCGTTTTTTTATTGGGCGTTTGACTGGGGAGACGCAATTTCCTTGGGCAACCCTTTCGGTCAATGCCGTGGGTGGGTTGGTCATTGGCTATGTTTGGTATGCCTTCGATCAGGGGGGGGCTTTGGGGAGTTGGCCTTCCTGGCTTAAGACTTCGTTTATTGTGGGTTTTTTGGGGGGGCTGACCACGTTTTCGAGCTATAGCCTCGACACCCTAAGACTCGCGACGAATGGATCTCCCGGCTGGGCTCTGGCCAACGTGGCCGCAAACAATCTGATCGCCATTGGGCTTTGTTATCTCGGGTGGCGCATTGCCCCCCTTTTCTAATTCCTAATTTTGTGTTAAACACCCTTCCCAGCAAATAGATTATCGCATGGTGTTAGGTGGGCCGGGCGTTTCTAGAAACTCCTGTAATTATCTTATGGGTGTGCCGCTTTCTGCAGCACGATAATTAGGGATTTCCAGTAAGTTTTGCCTTACACCCTCGGGTGGTGAAGCTAAGTGCCTTGAAAGATTTGAATTTTTGCGGTACGAGTAATTACCTGTCCGGGGTGATTTTGGGTAATGTTTTTAGTGGAGGTTGTCAGTGTTCAACACGACTGAGCTCAAGCAGGAAGAAGTCAAAAACTACGCAGTTAAAGAGCTGGCCGAGAATGAGAGTGGTCGTGATGATCTCTTTGCGCTCGACGAAATCGACAACATCCTAGACCTTCAGGAAGATCAATTCCCCTCGTTTACCCTGGCCAAGAACAAAGCCCGTTTTTTGCGGATGCTGAGCTGGTACAAGGGAAAAGAGGAGTGGTTGGAAGTCGCTCCGCTGAGTGGCGTATCGAAGCTCTTTAAGCAACAGACCAAAGAGCTCGAGGGCATTCGCTCCAATAAACTGGATTATGAAATGGAGCTTGAGACGGGCACTCTAACCCCCAGCCAACGCTCGTACCGTCGGGATGAGCTTAAGATGTGCAAGGTTCAAGAAAAGATGGCGGTGCACCTCATTGCCAAGATGCAGTTGAAAATCAAATCAGGGCGGCGCTAAGGCGCTCTAGTGGCCTATTACAAGGTGGCAGTAAACAGGGAGCGGTAATCGCTCCCGTTTTATTTTCAGAAAAACTGTCGAACTTTTAGACAATTGCTGCCTCATTTTATTTCACGAGTCGATACAGTCGGTTATGCCAATTTGAGCCACACTCGGCATTTTTTTCCTAATATTCTCAGTATGGGCCGCCGATAGGTTAACTGTGAGTCGGTGGGTGACTTACTTTGAAGCAAATATCTGGAGGTAAACCATGGTACGTACAATGTGCATCCTCGTGAGTGATGATCGTGAGACTGGTGAGAAGCTGAAGGCCTATGGCCAGCACAACGGCTTGACCGTTCACGTTTACACAACGGCGGATTGGCAAAAAGGAATGCGCGATGCCGCGTTTGTTCACCAGCTGACTGGTGAAGTTCCGTCTCTCGTCACCGGCTCGAAGCCGCTCGATGAAGGGGCGAAGATTCTGCCCTTCCCGACTGGTGGGCAGCGGGTTGACAGCAATGGTCGCGTGCAGACCATTAATGAGTTGGAAGCTCAAGCCATTGAGAGCGCAATTCATGAGTTCAACGGTAACTTGACTGAGGCCGCTAAGGCGCTCGGCATTGGTCGTGCGACTCTTTATCGCAAGGTCAAGCAGTACAATATCGATCCGTCGAATGCCCGCAAGAAGCGCGTGGCATAAGTTCGCTAACAATATTGAATATGGCGAGGGCCGGACTCAAGTTCCGGCCCTTTTTATTTGGCGTTGACTCTCGCGGTCTCTGGTCGTCGAATGGAGAACATGCATTCTCCCGGTTGGCGAAAGATTTTGAGTGCAGTGGTCGTGATGGGACTGGTGGCCGTCCCGAATTATTATTGGGTTCGGGCGAGTGTGCATGTCTCAGTGATCCGTTACATCTGCGACTTGGTTGAGATGAAGTACTTTGAGTACAGCGCCGATCTGGAAAAGTGGGCCAACCGCTGCCGGGCGGAACGGCTGCAAGTCAGTCCTTGGGACTCGACCCGCGAAGTCTTGGAACGCATTCAGGGGCATTTTCGTTATCTGGGGATTTCGCATCTTGAAGTCTACACGCCCGTCGAGGACAAGCGCCTATGGGAAGGGCAAGGCCAAGAGAACGGCATCCAAGCCCGCCTTATCGAAGACCGCTATGTGATCACCAAAGTTTTACCGGGAGGCATGGCCGCGCGCGTGGCGCTCAAGCCTGGCGACATCGTCGAGACTCTCGATGGCCAACCCATTCATTCGCTTTGGCAAATCCAAACGGGACGGGGATTTTTTACTATCATTCGGGGGGAACAGACTTTTCGAGTTTATCTTGAGCCCCGCGAAATGATTCTGGACTCGCGCCCCAAAGTGACCAAGGTTAACGCCCAAACCGCACTGCTGGAAATCTCCAGTTTTCGCAGCGGCTATTTTGAGGGCGACAACTGGAAGTCGACTGTTCAACAAATGGGAGGGTATCAACAAGTTATCATCGATATCCGCGACAATTCCGGCGGGAGCTTTGTGGGAATGCTGCGAGCCTTGTCGCCATTTTTTTGCGAGCCAACCTTTATCGGCTCGCTCGTTCAGCCGCGGAAAAATCAAGAGAGTCGCGGTCCCCTTTTAGATGACCTCAGTGAGGATTCGCAACTGACCGAACTCGACGAAAAGGGCGTCGTCGAGTTGTGGACGTATCCGAATTATGGTTGTTTTAAAGGTCAAGTCACGGTGCTGACCAATTACCAAACGGCGTCGGTGTCGGAGATTTTTGCCCATGGAATAAAAAAACGGCCCAACTCGCGAGTGTGGGGCGAACCCACTTCGGGGGATGTGGTTCTGGCGGTGTGGTATGGCATTCCGCACTTGCCAAAGGGCTACAGCCTGTCGATCCCGGAAGCGACCGTGATAACTCACGACGACGTCAACCTCGAGGCGCAAGGGGTGTGGCCAGATCGAGAGCTGAGTTACAAGCTCGCGGACGCGGTTAAAGGAATTGATACCTGGATTGACCTCGCGACTCGCTAGAATAGGGCCTCAGGCAACAAGCCCTGGGTCGCGGTGCTAGGGCGCGGCCTCGTCGCTACCCGCGCTACCGTCTTTGGCGCGGGCTTTGTCCACTCGACGTTTTTTGCAGTCGTAAACTTCTTGAGAGTATTTTTGTGACCAGTCGTTTTCTTTGAGGGCGCGCAGTCGGCCTTGTGATTCGCGCAGCTTTTCATGTGCCGCTTCGTCAGCCTCACAGGCTATAGAAAAGGCTTTGAGCGCTTCGCCATATTTTTTTTGTTCAAAATTTGCAACCGCAAATCCAAGCTGACCTCGCGACGAGGCGGAGTCGGCGGCCAACGCCCGGCCGAAAAACTCGGCGGCAATCGGGTAGTTGTTTTGCCGCAAGTAAAATTGACCGACCGACCATTGGACCAATTCCGATTTGGGAAATTTTTTGGCGGCCTGATTTAAGACCTTGGCGGCCTTAGTTTCGTTTTTTTGGTCGGTGAGTGTTTGGGCAAAGTAAACGTGGTTGTCGGCCTTTTTGGGGTCCAACTTGATGGCGAGTTGGCAGTTTTCGACCGCGGCATCGAGGTAGCCGTCCAAAGAATCCAAGCGGCAAAGGTGAGAGTAAATGGCTGGTCGCTTGCCAAATTGCTTGAGCATGTCTTTGAGGACGTTGCGGCTTTCGTAGTTTTCACCCGATTTGGCAAAAATCGAGAGGAGCGCTTCATAGGAGTCGCGATGGTCTCTTTTGAGCGTGATGGCCTTGCGAAAGCTGGCGACCGCTTCGACGGGTGTGTCGGCGTTGAGCTGGGCCCGGCCGAGTTTAAAATGCAGCTCGTGCTGCTTGGGTGCCACGTCGACGGCCTTTTGCAGAATTCGCACCTCGTCCCGGTAATTCTGTTGCGATCGATAGGCCGTCGCTAACACCAGCAGACTCGGGAGGGTGAGATCATCGGCCACCGGGTTGAGAGTTTCAATGAGTTTTGTTTCCTGCCCCTTTTGTCGCTTGAGTTCTTCAGCCAGTTGGATGCGAGGCTTGGGATTGGTCGGGTCGTCGGCAATCTTTTTTTCCAGAGTTGCGAGGTCGGCGGCGGTGCCCAAAGCCACTCCGCCAAAGGTGAGCGAAATTGCGATGACTCGCACGAGGAGTCGATGAGGAGCCAGGGTGTGCTGCATAGGGTGTATCAATCCTAGCCTCATCATAGCGCGGGAGAGGCACAGACAGAAGGGCAAAGCAGTTCGTTGGTCGAGAATCGCCGCGCCCCGATGATTGTTGCTCAACTGTTGCTGGCACCTGCCGAAGAGAGCATGTGGGAACCGGAGAGATTTCAAGACCTTCGACAAGGGTGTTTCAGACTGAGTCGATTTGGTGCGCGAAAAATGTTGATCACCTGTCCATAGAGTGGTCGGCCAGACGCAATCCTGCTTGAGGTGGGAGCGGCATGAGCTTCGCAATAACTTGAGTCGAAGACGGTTAACTTGAACAGGGACAGAATATGGCGAAGAAAGAAGAAGCAAAAGTCATTCAGCTGCCGGTTAAGCGCAAGACGGATGTTGCGACCGATGCGACACTTCCAGATTCGGCAGTCGTTCCCACGCCATCGGTTCCGCCCGCCCCAGCTCCCACTACGGCCAAACGCAAATTCCGCTTTGATCGCGAACGGAGCAAGGTGGTTTTGTCGGCTTCACTCGTGACAATTCTAATTGGCGTGACCATGGTCAACAAAGCGTTGTTAGACGATGAGCCGTTTTCGAGTACCGAAGCCTTACAGGCCAATCCCTCTCGAGCAATTGCGAGTTTGAGTGATAACACCAGCGATTTTCGCAATGAACGATATGAGCGGCAACTTGCCCGCGAGCTCGTTCGTGGCGGTGATCGCGGTCCGGCGAGCATTGGTAAAACGCCTTCTGCCGAAGAGCGCTTACAGTTTGAATTTTTGGAAGGCCGTTACGCTCTCAAAATGAACGATGGGCGTTTGTCCAATCTCAGATTTGTCGCGCTTTCTGAGCAACCTAAATTAGTCGAGAATCGCACCCAGTTTTTAGTCCAGTACAAAGAGTTGTTGCCCGGTCAATTTGACGAAGTTCGCCTGCTCTCTCGCGAAGAGAAGGGTAAGGTCGTGACCGAGACTTATTCTCTGGACGCTGGTCCAGAAAGTATCGGCAAAGTGACGATCGAAGTCGATCTTCAGGGTCGTTTGCTGACTCTCGCAGTCGCCAACTAACACCTACAATTATTTTTTGGCAGCCATAACAAAATCCCAATCATTTTACCGTCAAGAACGGCCGATAAATGATTGATGGTAATTGAAGATCAATACGCCCAAAAAACGACCAAAGAGGATCAATCTGAGACGGGGGAAGTCCGCCACCGCTCATCGCGCTTGCGACTCGCTTCGCCGCTGGATCGTTTGGCGGCGGTGATTGTTGACCTGTTCTTAGTGATCTTTCCGGTTTCCGCCTTGGTCGGAGCGCCATTTAAGCGCGAGATCATGAAAGCGCTTATCCTTCAGGATGAAACTGAGTTCGCCTTTTATCTGGTGATGATCACTTTGAGTTCCGGACTGGTGGTTATTGTTTACCAAACGTTGATGGTGTGGCTCTTTGGTGGAACGTTGGGGAAAATGTTTTGGGGACTGCGAGTGGAGCGTCTTTGGAAACATCGTCGTCCGACTTTTACGGCGGCCTTGTTGCGATCCGTATTTTGGTTGTTTGATTCGCTGCTCGCGATGGTTCCCCACTTGGCGGTCTTTTCTAACGAAAAGCGCCGTCCCTTTCACGATCGAGTTTCTGACACCGTCGTGGTGACAATAAAAAATCGCGAGGCGCGTTCGCCCGGAATTATCGAGGCCTCGTTTGTTCACGGAGTGGTTGCGGCTTTCGCGGTTTTTATGGTGATTTTTCTCACCTTCAGTTCCTTTGATTACTATCTGGACGCCAAATCGAAAGACCCCTTAGTTAGTTCCCTGGAAGAAGATGGCAGCCTTTGTAGCTCGGTCGGTGAGGCCGCTGAAGATTGGCCCACCGTCGATGGTGAAACTCCGGATCGGCTGCAGGTGGCGATGGCCTTATTTGCGGCCGGTGAAGTTGCCAAGTCCTGTTTGAGTGCCGAGGTGGATTTGAAGCTGGTGCGAGAGGGTGAAGAATCGCCCTTGGCTTATCTTGCGCAATCCTTTGTTCATGCCGACAATGCCGAGCTGTCGGATCGCTATCTGGCTCGCGTCTGCGAACTGGCACCGGACTCAGACAGTTGTAAGATGAGTGAAGTGGTTTCTCTTTGGACCGAAGAAAAATGGAACGAAGTTGAGTCGATCTTTGGGGCACTGGACAAGACCCAGGAACACTACATCTTTGTGTGGGCCGTTCGGCACTATGTTCGTCGCGGAGATTTTCACCTCGCTTCGAAGTACCTTGAAAAAATTGAACCTCGCCGCGGCTTGGGCTCCTTCTTGGGAATGCAGCGGGCGAAGGCCTATTGGGGTTTGCGGCGTCTGGAAGAGTCTCGAGCGGCGGCGGCAGTAGCCTTTGAGACTCTGGGCCCGGCGGAGCGAATCGATTTGGCAAGTTGGATGTGCTACGAGGAAGTCGAAGCGAGCTGCCAGGGCGTGCTGCAAAAGAGCTGTCAACTCCTCGAAAAGGCCGTTGCAGACTCCGGCGAGTTTCTTCTCGATGCGAAGGTGGCGCTGAGTTACATCAAACAAAATGAGTGCCGGAAGGGCTATGGCAAAAGCTACGACGAGTTGGCGCGCAATATTCCCTTGGTTCCCGCTCGCCGCCTGCTCTTTGCCTATAATCTGCGGAGCAAGGATCAGGTGGCTGAAGGCCGCCAGGTTTTGTGGGAGCTGGTGAATGACTCAGCCACTGAAGAAGAGTTTCGCGAAGAGGCCCGTCACCTGCTCGTGCAATGGTCGACGCGGGCCGAAGATCTAGAAGCCCTACGCAATGATTGGGCCAAAGAAAAACAGAATCAGAATTGGCGAAAATTTGGTTTGCACCTGGTGCGCGGCTACTTTGAATTGGGTGACTACCAGCGGGCGTTTTCCGTGGTGGAGATTTTAGGCGATCGCATTTACACCGATCAAAAAGTTGGCCAACAGGCGATACTTGCTGCCTATCATTTGGGTAAGCGCCAGGAGGCCTGGGGGCTTTTGCAAAAATTGAATCCGGCGGCGCCTGCCGAGGATCAGTCGCGACGTCCTGCCAGTGCCGACAGCGGTGAATTTGAGATGATTGCTCAGGGGCTCAAGAAGGAGTTTGCGGGCAAATGATCCTGCCTTATCTCAACGGCATTTTGCGTTTTAAAGACTGTCCAATCACTTGGCTGCTGTTTATTGTCAACGCCTTCATGATGATCGCCACCTACGGCGAGTTGATGGTCGCCCAAGATTCCATCGACAAGGCCATGCGGGACGACTACTTCGTTGAGTCTCAGGGCAGTTTTTACGCCCAGTTTATCAGTGATCACAAAAATCAGTACACGCCCTTTATGAATGAGCTTTCTCTGAGGGCGCTGAGTGGTGACGCGGACAAAGTGAAGTTGCTAGGGAACTTGGCTCTTCGCAACGATCTCTTCATCAAAGAAGCTCCGGCGTATCCCTTTAAGGGCGATCAAGTCGCAAAGGGCTGGTGGTTGGAAAAACTCGACGAATTGGGGCAAGCCCAACAGCGTCACCCCAGTTTTCTTTTGGGCGTTAGCGTTGATCACATGGGATTGCGCCACTGGCTTTCCTATCAGTTTGTGCATAGTGGCTGGCTGCACTTTGCTTTCAACATGATCTTTTTGTTTGTGTTCGGCTGTTACCTCGAATCCCTCATCGGTGGTCTCGCTTTGCTGGTGGTGTATTTAGGTTCGGGGATGATTGCGGCGGGAACTTTCTTGCTGGTGAATGGTCCGACCAGTGCCCCGTTGGTGGGAGCGAGTGGCGCGGTCAGCGGACTCATGGCCTTGTTTTGTTTTTTGCACTGGCGGGTGCCGGTGCGGTGTTTTTACTGGTTGTTTATTCCGGTTAAAGGTTACTCGGGATTTGTCTATGTTCCGGCCTGGATTATCTTTTTCCTGTGGGTGGCATCCGACCTGGGCGGACACCTGGGATCATTGCCAGAGTTTGGTGGTATTGCCTATACCGCTCATTTGGGCGGAGAGGCCACCGGAATCATCGTGGGGAGTTTGATGTTTCTGCTCACGCGGATGCGGCGGGGAAAGTCGCTAGACAAAGACCTTCCGGCCGCTTCCTAAATCGTAAAACTCCTGAGTCGATTTACTTCGCAGTCTCATCACTCTTCGACCGGAGCAAATCCGCGTCGCATGGTGTTTTCAGTGACCACGCGAGGCTCAACGTACTGGAGTAAGTAATCCGGTCCGCCGGTTTTACTGCCCACGCCTGACATCTTGAAGCCACCAAAAGGATGACGGTCGACCATGGCGCCGGTAATCCCGCGATTGACGTACAGATTACCAACCATCAGCTCGCGTTTGATTCGTTCAATATGCATGGGACTGCGCGAATAAACTCCGCCGGTGAGTCCATAGACCGTATCATTGGCAATCGCAATGGCTTGATCAATGTCTCGGGCTTTGATGACCGCCAAGACCGGTCCAAAAATTTCATCTTGGGCCAAGCGGGATTTGGGATCCACTTCCACAAAAATGGTTGGAGGTACAAAGTAACCTTCGGTGGGAGCTTGACCTTGAAAGGCCAACCGAGCTTCGCCCTTGGAGCGTTCGATGGTGGCTAAGATGCGACGGTGCGACTCTTGATCAACCACCGGTCCCATGAAGTGGAAGGGGTTGTCGGTCGGTCCGACTGAAAAACTCTTGGTGGCTTCAATCAGGCGATCCAAAAATCTTTCGTAAAGACTTTCCAAAACAATGACTCGGCTGCAGGCCGAGCATTTTTGCCCTTGAAAGCCAAAGGCCGAATAAAGCACTCCACCGACGGCTTCATCCAGATCGGCATCGGAGTCGACGATGATGGCGTTCTTACCGCCCATTTCGATAATGCACCGTTTGACGCCTTTTTGTCCGGGTTGGGTATCGGCCGCTTTCTTCACGATATGCAAGCCCACCTGCTGCGACCCCGTGAAGGCAATAAGATCCACGTCGGGATGGCCCGTCAATACTTCGCCGACTTCTTCGCCGAGACCAGAGAGGTTTTGCACGACGCCAGCGGGAATGCCGGCTTCGACGATCAATTTCATTAGTTGAGCGGCAATCACTGAACTTTGTTCGGCGGGTTTCATCACCACGGTGTTGCCGGTGACCATGGCCGCGCCCACCATTCCCGTCAGGATGGCTAAAGGAAAATTCCACGGCGCAATCACCGCCGCAACTCCGCGCGGGAGATAGTGATAGTGACTCACCTCGCCCGGGGCATGACCTACGCGCTGGGGCTTATCGAGACGACGCATGTCCCGCGCATAGTAACGACAGAAGTCGATGGCTTCGGTGATGTCCCCGTCGGCCTCACTCCAAGTTTTGCCGACTTCGAGAACTTCAAGGGCGGCGAGTGAAAAACGGTCGCGACTGATGAGATCTGCGAGCTTATCCAGGTAGCCGGCTCGAACCGGTGCGGGCGTTGCGGCCCACTCGGGAAAGGCGCGTTTGGCTCCGGCAATCGCAGCTTCGGCATCGCTCTGAGTGGCAAGATGAACGAGGCCGATCACTTCACCGGGGTGTGAGGGATTAACGCTCGGGATGGTGCGACTGGTGACAACGGGTTTGTTGTTGATCGTCAAGGGATAGGTGGCGCCCATATTGGCTCGCCAGAACCCCAGTGCTGAAATCATCTTCTGGCGATTTTCGGCAATTCCCCAATCGTAGAGGGGTTCATTGAAAAATCCTTTACCAGTTTTGACACTGCCATCGGTGGTGACGAGGTGCTCGGCCGGGTCACGCAGGAGTTTTTCGGTGGCCACGTTGTCAGCGAATTTGGAACGCAAGAAAGATTCATTCGATGTGTTTTCCAATAAACGTCTGACCAAGTAGGCCATTCCCGGAATCAAGTCGCCAATGGTTGTGTACTCCCGCACTCGATAACCCAGTTTGATGCACGCCTTTTTAATTGGGTCGGCCATGCCGTAGAGCAGTTGCAGTTCGAGAGCTTTTTTGTCGAGTCCCAACTCTTCGGCCATTACCATTGCGGCGGCCAGCGAGCGGACGTTGTGCGAGGCGACTGCCGTGCGGATATGCGGGTAGTTCTCCAGCAGCACTTGCAGGCAGTTTTCGTAGTTCCAGTCGGATTCTTGCTTGTTTAAATAAACCGGCGTGTCCCAGTTGCGCTGTTGGGCAAAAATAGTTTCAAAATCCCAGTAGGCACCTTTCACCAAGCGAATAGTAAAGGGGGTGCCTCGTTGTTTGGCGAACTCAATGAGCCTTTTGGTATCTTCGAGGGAGTCGCGCAAATAAGCCTGAATCACAATTCCCCAGTGCGGATAATCCCTGAAATCCGGCTCGTTGATGAGCTCACGGAAGACCTGAAGCGTGAGCTCCTTGTGGTCGTACTGTTCCATGTCGATGTTAACAAAAACCTGATGCTGACGGGCCAACTGAAAAATGGGGCGCAGGCGCTCTTTGAGCATGGTCACCGTGTGGTCCCAGGCTTTGGCGTTGACCTGAGAGTAAAGGGCCGTCATTTTAACCGAAACATTCACCTTTGGCAGATCACCTTGTGCATCCTCATCAATCTGGATGTTCTTGGTCCACGACTCGGCATCCTTGGCCAGCCAACTGATGAGTTCCATGTACCGTCGTTGATAGTCGAGAGCCTCGCGTTCGGACAGAGTGGCCTCACCCAATAAATCCACCGTAAAGGCCATGTTGTTCTTGCGCCCCTTCTTAAGGGCCGGGAGAGCATCTTTGGGCGTTTCACCGGTGATGAACATCCGGGCCATTTGGGTCACGTTTTTGCGAACCGCTCCAGCTAGAAGTGCTGGAGCCAGGGAGCCGACGCCGAGACCGAAGTTAAAAATCGAAGGCAGGTTGCCGTCGGTTTCCGCGAAATACTCTTTGAGGTGGCGAGCGACTTCCGAACCCGAGTTGAGGTACGGAAGCACATCAACGAAGCGAAACATTTGAGTCTTGAATTGCTCATTCTTCATGCTCCATTCCATGATGCGGCCATACCACCAATCCCGATTAAAGATTGATCCAGATTCATCTTCGAGGGAGCGAAAAATCGTTTCGCCCTTGGCTTGAATTCGAGGTTGTAGCTCCTGACGAGAAGAAATCTGTTTCATTTGATTCATGGCTCCACCTGTAGTCGGTTCCGACATAATCTCCATGAGGTCCCTCCGCGAGCGGGGGATTATGGTCGCGGCCCTCGGCAAATTCAAGCTTTTTGGCAGAGGATTTGTTACCCAATAGGGGAGTAGTTTCAGGAGATTAAGGGGCGCTGACGAGACTTGTGGGGGTGGGCGGGTAGGGGAAAAGTCGATTGGCAAAATGAACTTGGGGTGCGACGCCTCTCCTCGGGGGTTCGGGGGATGAGTCAACGAATTGAAAGTGTTAAGTTTTTCCTTATCCCCTTGTAACTCAGAGGGGAGTCCGCTAAAAAAGTGCGGTTATTCAATCATAATATGGTCAACCCCCTCGAACGAATCTCGATTGCCATAGTGAATTCGAGTGGGTATCGTGTGCGGCTTAGTACTAAAAGTGTTTATTGAGCGCGCACCGTTTGAGGCAGGTAATAATGAGTCATGCCAAAGTGTTGGTGGTGGATGATGAAAAAGATGTCCGGGACTATTTGATCTCAGTCCTTTCCGACGAACACTTCGAAGTTCGTGGAGTTGAGGGTGGTGATGATATCCTTTCCGTCCTGAGTTCGTTTTCTCCCAATATTCTCTTGTTGGATTACAGTCTGCCCGGGAAAAACGGTGTGGAAATTATTCGCGTGGTTCGGGGCAATCGGACCTTTGCGCAAATCCCCATCATCATGGTGACCGGCCTCGACAGTGAAGACGAAAAGGTCGCAGCTCTGGAATTGGGTGCTGACGATTATGTCTTAAAGCCCTTTTCTCCTAAGGAGCTTTCCGCCCGAGTTCGGGCCGTTTTGCGACGAGCCCCGCGGGATGAAAAAGAGCGATTGGAGAACGGTGAATTGGTGGTTGACCTCAGGTCTCACAAGGTTCTCCTCAGTGGCAGCGAAGTGTATTTGACCCTGACGGAATTTCGCATACTGACGGAGCTCCTTCGCCAGAAGGGAAAAGTGCTCACGCGGGATCGTTTGCGGGAGACCGCGCTTGGCAATCTCAACGTCACCGACCGCACGATCGACGTGCACATGGCTTCGTTACGCAAAAAACTTGCGCAGTACGCTCCGGCAATTGAAACCGTCCGTGGCGTCGGCTACCGCTACTCCATCGTCGATTAGCCCCCGCCAGAGCGGGTTCAAAAAAGGCGGGAGGCGGGGAGCTTTTGCTCCCCCCTTGCAGGTAGGTCGGTTGTGAAAGGTCGAGTGGCTCTTAGAATCCCACGATTGTGGTGGAGCCGGAAGGTCACACACCCAGACCTAAGGGCAAGAACGGGGCCAGGGGTTTTGGGGACCTTTTGGCCCCAAATAAGAGCCTGAGCGGCGTTTAAACGCCATTTGGAGGGGTGGTGGCGGCTAATTCCCGAAACATCGGGGGGAGCAAAACGCCACTTAGACAATCTTATTGAATCAACAAACGAGAATTATGCCCTTGCGCGTTTCAACACCTGTTTGAAAATGAGACAGCAAAAAAAGTATTTAATTTCAAATACTTAGTCTGTATCAATTCGAGAACGAGGGCTTTGCCAAAAATGGGAAGACGAAATCGACTTTGCAAAAAACCTCGACGATTCAATAAAAGACAATAAGTTCAAATACTTACCAAATGGTCGGAGGGCGCTTCTGAGGCCTTAGTTTTGCGATGTAAAGCCGTAGGAGGATGAGGTTCATGCGCAAACGGCTCCTAGCGGGCGGCTTTTTACTTTTGGCTCTCCTGTTCATCCAGGCTTGCGGTCGCAAACTTGACCCGGAGGAGTCGTGTAACTTCGTTCAGAACAGCCAGCTCCAGCGAGTGTCTTGGCAAGATCACACTCCGGTTAAACTTTATATTCACTCGTCCGTTCCCACTCAGTACTACGCTCCCATTGAGGCCGCTGTTGACCAATGGAATCGATCTCTTGGCCGCGAGGTCATTCGCGTGGAGTTGACCGGCGTGGGTGGCGAGGCGGTTCCCAAGCGTGATGGGGCGTCGATGGTCTACTGGCTCAGTCAATGGGAAGATGACCGCCGCAGTGAACAGGCTCGCACGACAGTATATTGGACAGGAGACCGTATCTACGAAGCGGACGTTCGCATTAACGCTGAGTTTTTCAGCTTTTACGGCGGTAGTGGAGCGCAAGCCTTTTCGGGAGTCGATATGGAAAGTTTGATGCTTCATGAATTTGGTCACGTCTTAGGACTTTCTCACAATGATGCCAAAGCCAGCGTGATGGCTGTGACTCTCGCGAATGGAACGCTTCGACGCACACCTGGAAAGGAAGATTTAGATTCCCTTCGGTGTGAGTATTGATGGCAGGCAAATGAAGCGGAGCTGAGTTGAAAAAGTTCCAAAGTGGAACTGGACCTCTCGTGCCCGTGTAATTTGTAAGGTAATTTAAGTTTTGGTTTTAAATCTCGCTCGCTAAGATCTTTCTTACTGGCGCGGGAAAAGCGCCGGTAAATAAAAGGAGCCCGTCATGGGAGTGAAAGAGACAGTCGAAATTAAAAAGACCAAGGCCAGCGGATCAGAGCTGGAATTGGATGTGGCTGTCACTTCAGCTTTTACTCGCCCGGCTTATCATGAAATTCCTGAGACCCAGGCTGCGCAGATCGATGTGCTGGCGCAGATGCAAGCCAATCTTAATCAGCTTGAAGACCTGCAAGGTCGCCTTCGCTTTGTGATGGGCGAAGTGCGTTCGGCCATTCGTAAGTCTTAAGAATTCTCACAAAAAAATAATCATTTTTTTATTTTGTTAGCGCTGACTTCGCTGGCACTCAAATTCGTGGTCAGTGGCTGGACTCTTGAACCACTTCTTCGGCCTGAAGATTTTCGCCGTGGCGGTAGCGATCCACCAAAGTGGTGTCGGTGGTGGGAAACGAGAAAAGCAAGGCGTGGCTGGAGGTGGCCTGATCCTCGAGAGTGACGACGGCGTACCACATATCGCCCACCTCACTGTCGTCGGAAAATTCTTTGATAAAAGTCACGAGCATATTGCCCATGGAATCAGGAGCACGCCAGATTTCATCGGCTTCTTCAACCGACTGTTCGCGCAGGTGGGCAAATTTAGGAAAATCTTTTTCCTGGATGTCTTTGTCGGCGCGGACCTTGAGCATGGACTCATAAAGACCTGTGGCGAGCTCGTCCCCTTCCGCCAAAGCGTCTCCATCGATCGCGCCAGGAGGTGCATTGCGCAGGGTTCGGTCGTAAACCAATTGGCCGCGGCAATACTTTTCCACCAAATCAATGTCCCGTGAGGGAAAGTGCAAGTAAACAAAGCTCGGCACGTTCGCCGTCATGTAACAGATCGCCACGTGAAACAAAAATTCATCATGGTGCGGTTCGCGGCCTTCCTCGGCCGCCGCTTGTTCAGGAAATTCTTTAAGATAAATGGTGAGTGTTGTTCCTGGCACGGTCTCTTGATCTTCCCAGACTTCGTCGGGATCCTCGAGAGTGGGGCTCAAATTTTTTTCGAAATTAGCAAATTCATTTTCGTCGATATCGACATTGCGACGGCGCAGGCGGAAAAACTCTTCCTCGAGAAAATTAATCTCTTTAAAGAAGTGTTGGTACAAATCGTCTTCAGTGGAAAACACCAAGCCCTTCGATTCGTCGATGACGATCTTGGCGTTAACGGATTCGAGATCATCTGACTTTTGTCGGTTGGCCTTTTCAGACACTCGAAACGATCCTCCATTACTAATGAGGGTCGAAAATAAACGCCTTCACCCGTCTCACTTTGAAACGTGGAGGAGGCATCCCTTCTACTATTCTAATTTTAGAAAGGCCGACAGGTCATGTCAATTTTGCCGATTTTCGCTTGCAAGGCCTCTTAAAAGCTTATGAAATTCAATAAAAGCCTAAGTTCGGAAGGGTTGGTTTTCTTGCAGCAATTTGATGAAGCTTCTTTGGCAGAAATTGAGACTCTATTAAACCAATCTATGCGTGGTATCCACGCTCTTTTTGACAACCAGACCATTGCTCATATCCTCAAAAACCCGACGGAAGAGCTGGATTTTTTCAATTTTGCCAATCTCGAACGCATTCAGAAATTGTTCTCGCAGTTGATGGAATGTGCGACGCTTTTAGATCGCAAAAAGTTCCTGATGAACCTCGATCGCGAGGACTATGAAACGGTCGTAAGAACCTACTTTCACATCGTTGAAAACTCAGTTCTGGCGAACGCTCCCTTTCGCCATTAGCCCGCAAAATTTTCTGAAAATCTAGTCCATTGTCGAGGCGAGGTCCAGGTCCTGGTCCCTGACTTCAGTCGGGCGAAAGGCTTGCCGATAATCCCTTTATGACCAGGCTTAAGCTCACTTTTGTTTTGCTGCTGTCTCTGATTGGCACGTTGGCGCGTGCTGAGTACCGAGCCTTCGAATTACGCATTGCTGATCCTGAAAAGGGCACGGAGCGAACCGTGCGCTCGACTTTGGATCACCTGCAGTACCCAGAGTACTTTCCTCTGACGAAGGGTGAGCAAATTCAGCTCTTACGGAGTTGGCGTTGTTGGGGGAACACCGGTGGCTTTCAACCCATCTGCCCCGCACCCGACGAGCGAACTGGGCAAGAGGTGAGTCCCGCGGCCGAGCCAAGGACTAGTTCCGCGTCCTGAAACGGGCTGTGGCAGCCCGGTCGGCTGGGTTGGGTGGTATAATTATCAAGTTAACAGAGAGCAATTCTCGGGATTCCTAGGAAGGGGATCGGCAATGGCTGCGGACGTCGGCAAAACGCAAAATCGCCAAAATCAAGAGCTGGCCCAACTGCAAGAGCAGTATCGGCAACGTCGAAAGCAAATGATGGAGCAAAACGAAGCGGAGCTGGTGCGGCTGCGCGAATCCTATCGCCACAAAGAGCAAGACCTGCGGGAATCAGGCGACGCCGCCGTCAACCACATTCGGCAGGGAGCCGACGCCAAGGTTGCCAATACGCGAGAGCACAGTGAGTCCACCATTCGCTCGGAGCGCGAACGGCAGACCCGCGCCTATGACGAGCTCAAACGACAAGGACAGGAACGCCTCGAGAGTTTAAAAACCGATCGAGAATCGCGTGAGGACGCCCACCATCGCGACATCACCAATGCCCGTCAGCGCCGCGATGAAGTGATTAAACACGAGCGTGAGCAAACTAAGCAGATGCTGGATCAAGAAAATGAACGGCGGCACAAAATCGAAAGTCAAACCAGCGAGAGTATCGACGAGGCCCGCACTCGCGCCCAAAAGGATCGTACGGCAATTCAGCAAGAGTTTTCTGAGGATGTTCGGGAAATGAACCAGCGGCACCAAGCCCAGGTCAAGGACGCTCAGCGCAAGCACGAGGAGCAATATACTCATCTGTCGCGGCAGGAGCAGCATCGGATTAAGACTTTGCGTGAACAAAACTCGGGAGTTTACGAACGCGAGCGGCAAACCGCGAATAAGTCCTTAACAGACTTGCGGCAAAAGTCGAACGACGAGATTCACCGTCAGCAACGAGATTACGAAGAACGGTTGCGCAAGTCGAAGGAAGAAGGGCAGTCGGCTCTTAAGACGGAGCGAGACAAGGAGTTCGCCAAGCGAGAAAAGCTTCGCGGTGAGTACGACACAGAAATCAAGACAATTCATCAGCGAGGCGAGGGCGAAGTCACCAAGGAAAAGGATAAGTCGCGATTGGAGCTCCAAGCGGTTAAACAAAACTATGACCAACAATTGAGTGAGGAGCAGACTCAATTCGAAAAGGACCGGGTAGAAAATCTCAATCGCCATCAAGAGCAGAAAGAGCGAGCTGAGAACCTCTACCGCGGCGAACTGCACAATCAAAAGACGGAGTTTCAAAAAACCTTCGTGACCAATGAGAAGGTCCATCGTGAGGCCCTCGATGGCCAAAAGCAGCGCCTGGCTGCGGCCCTCGATCAGCAGAAGAAAGCCGCCATGGAAAGCCACGGCAAGTATTTGCACAAACAAGATGATCCCTTTTATCGGCTCAAGACCGCACCCTCGGTACTAAAAGAAAATCCTTGGTCGTATATTCTGGAGGTTGAGGTTCCCGCTGATCGCCAGGACGAAGTCGATGTGGTGGTGAAGGAAAATCAAATTGTGATTTCAGGCTCCCGGCGCTTTCAAGATCAGGTGCAAGAGAGTGGCCGACGCCTGACCACCAGTAACTTTCAAACCTTTCGTGAAGCCGTTCCGGTTGAACATCCGGCTGTGGAAAAAGGCGTCACCCGCGAGTACAAAGACGGGCTCCTCACGGTGCGCATTCCCAAAGTTGGAATGAAGCCGCCTTCGGGAGTTTGAAAAGCCGACCGACCTCCAAAGGTCCCAATAGAATTCATGATACTGTTTTGAAGGCGACCCCTCGCCCTAAGGGTGATTCTTGATTAGGGTGCCTGGCGAATGGCCTCAATGAGCTCAGGAAATGTTCGAGTATAGCGAAAGTCAATTTCAACGACCGCGCGTGAGATTTGACGGGAATTGGGCATCGTCACCTCACCCTGTTTATTGATTTCAAAGGTCAGGTATTTGACCTGGAAGTACCGAGGGTTCGGACGTCCATTTTCAAGTAGGTCGGAGGACATGTAGACATATTGGCCATGGCAGGTATAATTCCCATAATCCCAGGCCTCAAACGAAGTCGCTTTGCCGAGCGCGTGGTCAATGTCGAATTCCTTTACCACGAGCCCACCAGTTTGGGAGGGAGCACTGACGGTGGATTTCTCCAGTACCGAGATTTGACATTGGCACTTGTAGGCGCAGTCCTTTCCATCGAGTACGCGTCCCTGCTGATCAGTGTGATTGAGGAAAGTGACTCCGGGGCCCTTTGCCCTACAATTGCATTTAGACAAGCCATCGACATCCTGCTGGGTAGCATGTCCAGGGGAAGGGGAAAAGCTCAGGGTCAAGTTTATGAGGATGGTCATCAAAATGAATGTTTTTGATCGTGCCATAAGCAGATTCGGATTTGCAGGATTTGTACCATGCAGGCTGTTACGTAACTTATTGGAAGGAGCTTTTGTGTTGGCAAAATTAAGCGACGAAGACTTAAGTTTGTCACCGCGATTTACTACTTTGGATGAAACAATTTACTTTTAATTTGGCGGGGCCATTTCGGCAGCAATTATTGAGAACAATATTGTTCTCAAGAGTTGCTGCCGAATTGGCCGCACCCTTTTGAGGCGCCGACTTTCGGGTACGTTCAATTCTACCTCTTGCAGCCTCGCACCGTTTGAGAGTTGGGCGACTCCGACTCCGCATTGTTGGGGCATTGGGCTGCTCCAGCTCTGTGCTACTTGAGCATGGGCTGACTCCAGCTCTGTGCCGTTTGAGCATGGTCTGAGTTTGAGCATGGTCTGACTCCAGCTCTGTGCTACTTGAGCATTGGGCTACTCCAACTCTACACCGATTGAGGGTTGCCTGCCCCAGGTCTGCACCGCCCCAAATTATGTAAAATCACCGATTTATAAGTAAAATAATTTGACGTTTTTTACGTCTATTACTATAGTGCCCACATGAAAGCCAAACAAGACAACCTTTTTGATTACTTTGATACTCGTCAGACCCGTAAGCGTTATGGACGCACCCAACACGGCGGCGTTGAAACCAAAGGACACCGAAAATTGGAGAGACCACTTTCAACTACTCGTCCGATTCATTTGGTGTTGAAGTCTCATCGGGCGAAGGGAGTTTTAAGTTTTCTCACTCATAAGAATAAACCCGTAGTCGAGGCGATCATTCGGGAGAAGGCGAGAAAATTTGGGGTGCGCATTTGTCAGTTTGCTAACGTTGGCAATCACCTTCATCTGAAAATTCGCATTGCCTCGCGGCCGCTGTTTCAAGCCTTTTTGGTGTCGGTCACCACTTTAATCGCTCGAACCCTCACGGGCGCCCGGCGGGGTAAGAAGTTTGGCAAGTTTTGGCAGGGCCAGGCTTTTACTCGCGTATTGGTGTCGCGACGAGAGGAACTCAATTTGTTTGGCTACATCAAAGCCAATCAAATCGAAGGGCAGGAGTCGAAGGCGGCGAGAGAAATATACTTAGAAAAATTCCA
>JADZEO010000125.1 GCA_020850475.1 Bdellovibrionales bacterium
GGAAAGTCGAGAGGAAAGTGATGTCCCAGCATAAAATCAGAGGTCTCGTTGACTCCTTCAAGATTAATGACCAGATCTAATTTTTCCCCGTAGAGAGTATAAAGAATCAGTTGTTGTGGTTGTTTGTAGCCGCCATTGGCAAGTTCGAGCACGCGAATCTTCCGACCAGCCACGCTGGGCAGATCTTTGAGTTGAGATTCAAATAAGCTCCGGACTCCTTGGTCAGCGACGAAACCCTCCGCCACACTGCCACCGAAGACTCCAATCCAAAACTCCTCTGGGGGTTTGTTGTTGGCTTGAATGGTTTCAAGATCTTTGAGGCTGTAGGGATTTCTAAATCCCAGGTAAGGATGGGCGCGATAATCGTAGGTAAACGAGACGTGCAATGCCTTGTTTTTAAAGTTGTCGATAAAGGTACGATAGGTGCTAGGCGTCTGGCCCCACCCGGCCCATAAGACGACCAACGACAAGATCTCGCTCAACAAATAAGCCAGCGCCATTGCAATAAAGGAAAAGAGCAAATAGCGGAGTCGCTTCATAAATCTATTTCCATTGGCGGTTTTCGTGTCGGCCCATCCAAAGTCGAAGTGAGAGGATCTTAGCTGCCCTCGCCGCATCTTTTGTGATGAGATACGACCATGGAAAGGCCTACACCAAATTGCCATCAGGATAGGAGAGCCCCAGGGGCAGTGGCAACGGCTTTATTTTTCTCCTTGCTCGCTGTGGTGGGCCTTCCGACTCGCGCGATCAGTGAAACTGCCAAGGCTCCGGCGACGATCGAGGAATCCTTTGGCGCCGGGCGGGCGCGGGGGCAGTCGTGGGCTCGATACCAGACTTATGTCCCACAAAGTCGGGAGTACTTCCTCGATATTGGCTCATCTTGGGAAGAGCGCAGCATGTATTGGGTCGGAGGGGCCATGGGATTTCATCTGGGTCGCTGCGCCTTTTCGGCGAGTCAAACCTGCCAGCAGTTTTTGGATGGCATCGTCGGAATTTCTGGAGCGGACGGGTTGACCATGGGCTTGGCCCTTGCTTCGTTGCGCTGGCAGTTTGTTAATTTTCCCAAAGTTGCCGCTCCTGCCGTCAGTGTCTTTGCCGGACTCGAAAATATTCACGACGGCTCCCGAAACAAAGAGACCTTGGCTTATGGCATGGGGCTCGGTTTTGTCGCGAGCGTTCATGAGCGCATGGATCTCAAGTTTGAAGTTCGCGTTGGCTACGGACAAGGTGAGGCAATTTGGAGTCAGGCCTTTGTGTCCCTGGGACTCAAACTTGATAAGTGGGTCGATTACTTTGCCACCAAATTGCATGAACTTGGCGTTGGTACCGTCGAGGCCACCGGTGGCGTAATTAAAAAAACCATCGAAACCACCGGCGAAGCCCTGGGCATTTCCGAAAAACCAAATCCCGACACCACCGAGCCCAAGTCTTCACCGACCCCACCGGCACCTTGACCTCAACAGTCCCTACTTTGAAATATCTGAATTTAAGATTTGACCTACCATGGCCTCAGCGACAATTCGGTTGCCCACACTATTTAGATGGCAGCAAACATCCGTGTACACAGTTTCATTGGTCAGCTTAAATACCTGGCTGAGGTCATAAACGGGTAGTCCTTGTTTACCTAGGACAGACGCGTGCTCTAGGAATTTCGTATAGTACATGCCAAAAATGCGAAAATTTGGCGACAGGATATTGGCGAGCTCCCAATCTGAAAATGGCTTGCTCTTCTCAATATACTGATTGGGCTGCAAAAATATGAACACAGGGGTTTGGCGAGCCCTTGCAAGGGCCAAAAAGGTTTGGAGATTTCGCTCCCAAACATCAAAAAGTTGATTAAAAACCTCATCGCTTCCGAATGGGCGTTGGCTCAAAAACCTGCGTCGATAGGTTCTTTGGAATTGTGTTTGCAATTCAAGGTGCAGAGGATTTCCCACTGAAGCAAGAGTGAAGGTCATGAGTGTCGCCAAAGGACTCCATTGAAGGGGCCTGGTATTGAGGTACGCCCAGTATCCCCGGTGAACCACTTCCACGAGAAGCTGAGACGCCTTCAAGTAAACTTGCCCCGGATGGTCTTGATAGAAATAGCGAAATGCCGTCACCGGAAAATCAATAGGAAAATGGTGACCGAGCATAAAGTCAGAAATCTCATTGACCCCCTCAAGGCTAATCGCGAGGTCAATCTTTTCTCCGTATAAGGAATAAGTGATGAGTTGCTGAGGTTGCTTAAATCCTCCGTGAGCCAACTGCAGGATGCGAATTCTCCGATTGGCGACCGTGGGAAATTTCACCAATTCTGCTTCCAAGTAGGCTTGAACAGCACTATCACCAACTAGAGATTCGGCAACACTGCCTCCGAAGACTCCGACCCAGAACTCATCACGTGGCTTGTTGTTGACTTGAATTCTCTCTAAATCAAACATCCGACTGGGATTTCGAAAACCCAAATAGGGATGCAAATTCCAGTCATAGGCGAAGTCGACATTGGCGACGGCGCCTTTTTTGGAGAGGATTAAGCTCTCATATTCATTAGGCAGCTGGCCCGTCGCCAGCCAAAGGAACACGAGAGCCGCCACCTCGGCCAATAAATACGAGCAAAACAAGGCCAGCAATATGAAAAGAACGGGTCGAAATCGCATCACCGAGGAAGGGTCTCGTAGTTGATTGAGAATGTCAATTTAATTT
This sequence comes from Bdellovibrionales bacterium, assembly GCA_020850475.1. Lineage (GTDB taxonomy): Bacteria > Bdellovibrionota > Bdellovibrionia > Bdellovibrionales > UBA1609 > JADZEO01. The sequence goes on from JADZEO010000125.1 coordinate 2,686, forward strand.
TAAAGTAACCGCCCTTGAGGAGGCAACACGTGCCGCTCTCAAAAAAAAGCCGGTCCTGGGTGGGACAGGACCGGCGGGGAGGGGTACGTATGAAGCAATTGGGTTGTTAGGGTAAGGGGTTCAATTTCAAATTAGCGCGGCCTTCCTGCATCAAGGACTTGTTGTCCAACTTGCGGGATAGTGAGACCACTAGTGCGACCGTTGTGGTTGACGTAAGGATTGGTCGTCAAGTAGCTCTGCCAGTTTTGCGGAGCCGTTACTTGCGCACCAGTAAACCATTGGTCGCGGTTATAAAAGATGTTTGTGCCGCCGCCACGCTGAGTTCGCTGGTTGATGTGGACAACACTGGGGATAGCGGGGCCGACAGTGTGACCGACTTGTCCGCGAGCGCCAGCATTGGGGTTGCGCAGAATACTCTGAATCGAAGTATCGAGAGCCGATTGCCAGTAACCGAACTCAATTGCCGCATCCGGGTTGCCGGTGACGCCCATCGAATCCATTTGGAAGCGTTGGTTGAGCATCTCGATCTTGCCGAGAGCCATTTGGCGCAACATCGGATTTTGAGTCGACTTAAAGAGGCGCAGCTGAGTTGAATACTCATCTAAGTAAGTGGATCCCGCGCGCATCGCCCGTAATTGAGCGGTCATTGAGCGATTGAAGCGACCTGACGAGCCCATGGTTTTTAGGATGGCTTGGCCACGACGGCGTTCAGCTGGGTCTTGACTCGCGAGCATCGTGCGAAGCTCACCAGAGAGCTCAGCAAATTCAACTTCTTGTTCGTCGCCGGACATTCCGCCGATTTTTTCGGCGCGGCAAGAGAGAGCAGCATGGGCACTGATGCGTACAAACTTACCGTCATCATTGCGTTTACCTTTGCAGGCGGCAATTTCTTCGTCTTCCTTGGCCTCGCGCTCAGCGCGCTTGCGTTCAGCTTCCTCTTCTTTTTTCTTTTTCTTATCGGCTTCAATTCGAGCCGCAGTGGCTTCGTCAATCTTAGGATCGAATTGCTCCTGAATTCGGCGAATCACGGCTTCGGCATTTTGACGATTATTAAAATCGGCTTCCGACATGCCAAGATCACGAGCCCGAATTCGGTTGGAACTCACTCGACAGTTGATTCCATAGCAACCTTCCAGCTGGGCCGACCACTCATAGAGAGTCTCTTGCCCACCTTCGGGGGCAACATTTCCCCAAACATCAGTGCGCGTTTGTTTAATTTGAGTAATCCGAGCTTTCCATCGGTGGGAGCCAGAACCGGTGTTTCCGGGGGCGGTTACGGTCCGATCATAACTAAATGAATTGGCCGTTTCCGATGCGAGTTCGGTGTTGCTGCTGTTAGCTTGAAACAAGTTGTGGAACCAAGTCATGTTGGCAGCCAACAACATCAGCAGCAATAATTTGAGCCCAAGGCGTTTTTGAATCTGGGCTTTCATACGTGTCTCCTCTCAAAGAGTTCGAATCCGTCGTAAGGGATTCACTCGTCACACAAAGACCTATTCCAAAAACCTGTCCAAGTTGGCACATCGAGCAACTAGTTAAAATTCCGCAAGTTTTTCTCGACCACGAAAACAATCGAGCCCCCCACGGCTGTCGAGTCCGCCAACAGGGGGACGGTGGGAGAGTCGAAAAGCGCACTCATTTCAAGCTGGTAGCAGTGGCAAAGATCCTGACAGGGGGGAGTGCCCTTCCCTGTTGCAAGGGCCTAAGGCACTGAAACGGCCCGCAAATTCGTTGAGGGGAGAGGGGATCCGGGCTATTGGTAAGCCCCAAAGGAGCATAGATGGCGCTCGAGTTTCATTCCACTGAGCCGTTTTCTGGAGTTTCCCGCCAAGAGTGGTTGGATTCTTCTTGGCAAATGCGCAACAGCTTTGAACGGCTGACCGACTTTGAAAAGGTCTTCGAGCTTACCGATGGCGAGCGCCGCGCCTTTGAGACCGCAACTCAACTGTTTCGCATTCGCGTGACTCCCTACTATGCAAGTCTCGCCGATCGAACCAACCCGGACGATCCCATCCGGCGAATATTGATGCCTCATTCTTCAGAGACTTTGGGGCACGAGTACACCCTGCCGGATCCGTTGGGTGAAAATCAACACCGCCCGGTCAAACGCCTTGTGCACCGTTATCCCGATCGGGTTTTATTCTTAGTGACGGACTTTTGTAACGTGTATTGCCGCTATTGTTTGCGCAAGCACTTCACCGGCCAGGACCAGGCTTTTCCTGCAGTCGGGGAGTACGAGGCCGCTCTCCTATATATAAGGTCAAATCCCGCGATTCGTGAGGTCATCTTAAGTGGGGGGGATCCCCTCACGCTGTCGGATCAACGCTTGCAGCAAGTTCTTCAGGATTTGCGGGCTATCGACCACGTCGAGATCATTCGCGTGGGGTCGCGCATTCCGGTGGTCAATCCCATGCGGATCACCACGGAGCTTGCGCAAATTCTGCGTCGAGCAGCACCGGTCTTTTTTATGGCCCACTTTAATCATCCCCGTGAGTTGACGGCTGAGGCCGCGCAAGCCCTGACGACCTTGGTTGACCATGGCATTCCCGTCATGAATCAAATGGTTTTACTCAATGGGGTCAACAATCATCCGGCGATTGTTCAGGCGCTGTCGCGGCGGCTCCTTTATCTGCGCGTGAAACCTTATTATATGTTTCAGTGTGATCCCTCGGACGGAACTCGGCATTTGCAAACTTCAGTTGAGGAGTCGCTCGAAATCCAACGCGAGTTGTGGGGGCGACTCTCGGGGCTTGCGATGCCCAATTTGTCGCTCGACATTCCGGGCGGCGGCGGCAAGGTGGGACTCGTTCCCGACTTTGAGATGGGAAGGCGCGACGGCCACCGCCAATATCGTGGCTGGGATGGCTATGAGGGTGAGTACATAAGTCCGGATTTTTCGCAGAAGTTGACCCCTGAGGATGTCGATCGGTACATTGCTGAGTGGAATTTGATTCGGAATTCACCTTATGGCTCGGCTGCAACCAGGAGGGAACGGGATGACTCTCAACCACCAGATCAACGAGATCAAAGACAAAGTCCTCTCGAGCGTTGAAACCTACTGGGGCTTTGTGCCGCCTTCGATCAAAGACACTTTGCGCCTGAATGTATTTTCACTCATGAAAATTCCGCTGATTGCGTTCTTGTCGCCGCGGGTGGTGTATTCTTCGGACGACAAAGTGGAAGTAAAAATTCCGCTCAACTATCGTTCACGCAATCACCTGGGCTCGATGTACTTTGGAGCTCTCGCGGTGGGTGCGGATCTGGCGGTGGGGGCGCTGGCTTTGCGCCATATCGAGCAAGTCGATAAAAATGTTGAGCTCATCTTTAAAGAATTCAAAGCCGAGTATCTAAAACGTCCCGAGGGCGATGTTCATTTTATCTGTGAACAAGGCGAGGCGGTACACGATCTCGTGCAAAAAGCCGCCGAAAGCGGAGAGAGAGTGCATTTGCCGGTGGCGGTGACGGCAGTCGTGCCCA
>JADZEO010000126.1 GCA_020850475.1 Bdellovibrionales bacterium
GCACTTGGGCTGACTGAGATTGAAATGGAACTCATTCGTCAAAAAAAGAAGCTCATCGCAAAACTTCGTAAGGCCCGTGAGCGCCAAGGGCTATCGCAGGCTGTGCTAGCGGAAATGGTTTCCAGCAAACAACCCGCCATTGCCAGAATGGAATCTGGGCAGGTCAGTCAAGTGAGTCTCGATTTTCTTTGTAAGGTGGCCTTAGCTTTGGAAGTCCCCTTCACCATTAGACCAAACGCAGCTTAAAGGTTTTTTGCTGGAAGACATTTTGGCGAACGAATCCAAAAGCGGTGAATTCAAACTCGCCTATGACCAACGACGATTTTACCCGCAGATTGCTCACCTCACGGCTGACTTGCGAGCGACGAGTGGCGTTTCCAGTCAGAGCTTGCCAAGAGAGCTGGGGTGAGCCAACTCATGGTGGCCCGTCTCGAAAAAGGCGACGTCTCTCGGACACCCACCTTCGACACGACATTTAAGATGGTAAAGGCGCTTGGTTACACGATGTCGATCAAGGTGCAAAAAGAGACGAAGACTCGTGCAGCCTGACCTAACTACGCGGAGGCATTTTTTGCTCGAAACACCTTGGAAAAGTCGGCCTCCGGTAGGGCGCGCCGAATTTCATCTACGAAGTCGAGGGAGATATTTTCGCCAGCCTCGGCCCTCTGGTATTGACGTCCCGATCCGCGACTCATTTGTTGAATCACGTCGTCTTGGGTGTAGCCTTTTTGTTCACGCGTAAATTTCAGCAAAAAGGCCACCTTCGCGCGCGTCGGGAGATTGGCAAATTCAAAAACGGAGCGTGAGGCCTGATCAAACGCATACCCGATGACTTCATTGTCTGACTCACGCTTAAACGCCAAGATGCCAGGCATCAGCTCGTCACCGTAATTCGGGGCTCTAGAAAAAAAAATCTCGGCGTAATCTAGCTCTACATCATAAAAAATGTTCATCTATCTTCGCTCCCTTTGATAGATTTGCTTTGAGCCCGAAATAGTCGTTCTCGTCATCGCAGTGGCCACAAATTGCTGCTCTCCAACACTCTTAACGACCACCATCCAGTACCTCCTGCGATCCTGGCTCTTGAGAAGGTAGTAGAGCTCCGAATCTCCTCGTCGATGACTTCGCCACACTTCATCTGGGTGACCGAGGACTCGCGCCAGATGGTAAAGAGAGATCTCGGGATGACTCTGCTTGATATGGTCGGCCCACACGGAACGACCCATTGCGATCCATCTACCACGAAAGTCCACGATGAAGATAAATTGAGTGTACGACATATATGTCGTAAAGTAAAGTCTGATCCACACGAACAATTCTTTTAGATACATTCCCGGGTGCGCTTGCGAACCCAGGGCCGCCCCTAAGTCCCACTGAATTTAAACTGAGCAATTGGGGGAGGAAAACCCGTGGCGAATTTCGGATCCGTCGTTCGGAGAAAACGTCGCAATGACATGTCCACCCTCTCAGCCTTCAGACTGAGAAGTTTCAAAAAGTAACAGGCACCTTTTGTTATTTTGGGAAAGAGGCAATCGGTAGAAACAGGCTCATTGGAGCGTCAGCAAATTCAATGAATCCATATCTTAAATAGAAGTTTTTTGCAGCTTCATTTTTTGAATCCACAATCACACAGTACACACCTATCTCTGCAGACACACGTTTGATTCTCTCAAGAGCATTTGCCATTAGAAGCTCACCGATGCCCTGTCCTTTTGTTGAAAGGTCTCTTGCAAGTCTGCCAATTCGTATAGCTGGAACAGGATGTTTTGGGAGCTTCTTTGCAATTTCAGGTGGAAGTGATTCTGCGTTCATTCCTGAACTCATCATAGAGTAGTAGCCAAGGATTTTTGTAGGCTTCGTTGAATCAATTAAAACCAGGGTCACGTTAAATCCATGACCCTGGTGTTGACGAGCTTCCCTCTTGAGGAAGTTGTTTAGCTCTTCGATTCCACAATCAAAAGAATTTCTATCAAATGTTTTGCCTAAGGTGCGAAACTCTAATGCCAACTTGATGCCTAAACCTTATTGCCAAAAATTTCTTTATGCCGTTTAAAGGCTCGTTTAAGAGCTTCGTTTGGAGCAGGTGGATTCAATAGAGCATCTGCAACGAGTTCGGCATCTCTACGGGACAATTCAAAAACATTAGTCTGCGAAATGGTTTTCTTAGCAGCTTCAATAGAGTGGAAGAGCATAAACGTACTGGTATCCAGACCGCTCATGTCAGCAGCTTTTTTTATTAGCTCTTTCTCATTCATAGCCGCTCTTATATTGATGTTATTATCTTTTCGTTTTCTTGCAGTAGGCATAAAAATCTCCTAATCAACTACAAAACCATAATATCATCATGTGCGCACAATAGCAATACATCAAATAAAGCTGTTTAATTTCAAATATTTATTGATTACTTTTTTGAAGAGTTACAGCCCAACCACAACCTTCAAGCTCACTTCCAGACGGGGGCGCTTTTGAAAATACAACATTTGCCCCCCGAACGGATCGATTGCCTGTGGCTCTCACCGCCCGCAACTGCTCTTGCTTTGGATTTGCAATTTATTAACCCGGCCGAAAGTAGGTTTTGCACCGTTTGCCAAATGAACCTGTGCAATTGCGAAAAAGTAGCAGGCACCTTTAAAAAAGTAGCAGGCACCTTTAAGCTGACTTTTCTGCCTTCAAGAAATCGAGCACCTTGCACAAATTGTCGAGCGTAGGATTGCTTTCATCCTTACACATATCGTAGAGGGTGGTCCTTGGTATTCCTGTGGTGCGAGAAATTGAAGTCGCGCCGAACCGTTTAATTACCGCATAAAGTGCTGATTTGATGTCATCGGGGTCCCCATCGGACCAGGCTCCTGTAAAACTGCGAACAATTTCCTGGTCGGAGTATTTACTCATATATTTTGGTTCGGACCGCGCCACGTTTCACTCCTTCAAGCGTTCCGGTCTTCCATTTGATCTCCAAGATGTTGTCAAACCGCTTGCAGAAACCGGGATTCCCATCAGCCAAGCGCTGAAGTCGTTGGTCAATGCGAATCGCCACTGATAATATCCAAAGACTCAATCCATTTGAAAAACTCATGGGTACATTTGAGTCTACTATTTTGAGTGTACGATATATCGTTCATTTTTGCAAGACTCGGACTTGATCACGAGCTGTGTTTGAAGGCCCGGTAGGTCGTGAATACGAGCGCCATGCCACGCTTTAGGCCCCATTATTGACGAACCACCTTGCAATTGCGTCCGACCAACGGATCGATTGCCTGTGGCTCTCGCCGCCCGCAACGGCTCTTGCTTTGGATTTGCAATTTATTAACCCGGCCGAAAGTAGGCTTTACACCGTCTGCGAAATGAACCTGCGCGATTGCGAAAAAGTAGCAGGCACCTTTAAGCGGTCTTCTTGGGTTTGATAGTTAACTCGAGGCCGATAGCATCAAGTAACTTATGGACATTCTTAAATGACGGATTCCCATCGATCGACAGCATTCGGTAAATCGCCTGGCGCGCAATTCCGGTTTCGTCAGCCACTCGAGTCGCACCATGAGCTTGAATAACTTTGGCCATCGCGTCCGCGAGAAACTTTCGGTCTCCTTCCGCGATTGCTTGGGCCAAATACTCAGCTGCAAAATCAGTATCGAGCAGTTGTCGTCGTAGGTAAGTTTTAAGTTTTGTTCCTCGGGCCATTGTTAGTACCTTTGTTCGCCTTCTCCAAATTGTGTCTCGCCCAAAAGAGCTTCGCCCTCACAATGTCTCGACCTTGAGTTCGCTTGGGGCCAGCGGTCAAGATTAGAACCAGTGGTCCTTGCTGGGCGAAGTAAATCCGCACCCCAGCACCGAGGTGAATCCTCAACTCTCGAACACCATCACCAACCGACCGGCAATCACCAAAGCTACCAAACTCAATTCGCGCAAGCCGAATCAAAATTGCGGCTTTCAGGCGCTTGTCAGCCACGGAGTCCAGGTAGCGAGCAAATGGCTCCCTTCCACTCCTCGATTCGCGATAGAAAGCCACCTGATTAACCGGATAGTTCTCATTCATAGTTTGTCTCATATAAATGACAAAGTGTCAACTTTAGATGACACTAATCAACTCAACGATGACGATAATGAAATGGGGTATGCGAACCATGGGCCGCGTTTAGGCCCCACTGACGGGGCGCTGACTCTAGGTTATGTCCGACCACACGGAAGTTGAGTCGTTCTCACCATAGCTTGATGCCATCTGCTCGGGAAGTGGCACATCTCTCGGTAGGTGTTGGTATTAGACCCAAGCATGCACCCCGTATCTGACGCACCCATTTCCGCAGCAGTTCTTTGAGAACTGTAGTTTGCTTATTTTTGTAGCATTACCCTGGCAGGCTTCTCCCCAGCACCTGCCCCACCAGGCACCGATCCATGTAAAGCACCAGCTTCCCCGGCCGTGGCCCCGGTCACCGTCACCACCTAGGTCACCACCAACTCCCCCTCCCAGCGCCAGCTCTGTATAACGCGCAGCACAGCCTGAGGGTGGCATCCCGCGAGGGTGTGTAGCACATAAAACTGGCGGCTCGCGCGGCCAACACCACCGAAAAGTAGCAGGCACCTCGGCAAAGTAGCAGGCACCTCGGCAGCCTCGGCAAGGCCCGCAAAATCACCCAACGACTGCAAAAAAGTAGCTGGCACCTTTTCGCTCTTGGTGTATTCCTGCCTTGATGATTGCTGAGATCAAAAAGGAGTGCGTCGACGTCTATCGTTTTAGGTACGTCGTTTACTCCTATGTGCAAACCTACTTGAAGCTTCGCTACCGCCGCTCCTACTTGGGCTTTGTCTGGACGGTGCTGGCCCCCATGCTCCACTACGTGGTGATTGGGGTGGTGTTTTCCCTCCTCATGCGCGGCTCGCAAGAAAACTACTTTTTGTACTACTTCTCCGGCGCCGTCTTTTTCGGCATCGTCGCCGGCACCTTTAGTCGCGGCATGATGGCTTTTATCGCCAACGAGCAATTCATCAAAAAAATCTACATCCCGAAAATGATCTACATCCTGCAAGCGGTGTCGGTTGAGTTCACGAACTTCTTTTTGTCGACTCTGGCCTTGATGGCCATTGGCCTCGTCACTGGCCATTTGCACCTAAGCCCAAGCCTCTTTCTCACCCTCATCCCCTTGGCCCTACTATTTTTTACCTTGGTCGGAGTGGCGTGCCTGGTTGCCGTGATGACGGTTTACTTTCGCGATTTCACCAACATCATCCCTGCGGCCCTTCAAGCCCTGTTTTTTGCCACTCCGATATTGTATGACCCGTCCATGATGCCCGAGCGCTATCACTGGGTGTTTAAGGCTAACCCGCTTTATTACTTCCTCGAGCTCATTCGCCAACCCCTCCTGAACTCCTCCTTTGCGCCACTCAGGTATTATGTTTTTTGCACGGCGATTGCCGCTCTCACTTTTGTTTTTGGTCTGTTAACGGTTAAAGCCTTTGATAACAAGATTGTGTTTCGCCTATGACCAGCACCCACCCCGCCCAAATTCGGCTCAAAAATGTATCGCTCACTTATGATCTGCATTTGGATCGCACCAACAACCTCAAGGAGTTCGTGGTCAATCTTTTTACCGGTCGCAAGTACGTCAGCACCCGCAAGCAAAAAATTAATGCCATTGATAACCTGTCCCTAGATGTCAACGAGGGCGACCGCCTCGGTATCATTGGACTTAACGGCTCAGGCAAAAGCACCACGCTTAAAGTGATTTCCGGAATCCTCAAACCCACCAAAGGCACGGTTGAGGTCCAAGGCACAGTCCAACCACTTATTGAAATCGGCGCGGGCTTTGACCCCGAATTCACCGGCCGCGAAAACATCTACCTCAATGGCTACATGCTCGGCTTCACCAAAGCCGAAATCCGCGCCAAAGAAAAAGAAATCATTGAATTTGCGGACCTCGGGGATTTTATTGATTCTCCAATTAAGTACTATTCTTCGGGTATGTCGGTACGGTTGGCGTTTACCATCGCCACCTCAATTAAGCCCGAGATTCTCGTGTTTGATGAAATGCTCGCCGCCGGCGACGCCCAGTTTATGGCCAGAGCCAAAACTCGCATCGACAACCTCATGGACCGGTCCAAAATAATCGTAATCGTTTCCCACGACATGGGGCTCATCGAGTCGACCTGTAATCGGGTCATTGTGCTTAACCGCGGCCAAAGAGTATTTGAAGGCTCTCCCGAGGATGCAATCGCCTATTACCACAACCAAAACGCCAAATCGGCCCTAGGGGCCGCACCTCAATGCTAACGCCCAGTGTCCTCAAAAAGTAGCAGGCACCTACTGGGGACTGGCCAAGAGCGGCTCATATCATTACAATGGCCGCGAAGAACGGGAGCTTAAGAGAACATGAGTCGCGTGTGGTTTGACATCTCAAGCCTGGTTGGTTGGTCAGGTCCCCTAACTGGCATGCAACGTGTGTCGGTTTCACTGATCAAAGAATACCTTAAACTTGATAACAATACCGGCCTCGTGAGCTTTGACCCCGACACCAAGTGTTTTTATGAAGTTCCAAAGTCCATGGTGACCGACTTGGCACTTGCCAGCCAGGAAAAAAATCAAGGAGGCTTTCGTCGAAGTTGGCGGTACCAACTTACGAGTTACCTTAAAAGCCGGATCCCAGAGAGCATCTTCCCGTACATTTCTGACGGTCGACGAGTATTGCTCAGTTTTTGGGGTCACCTAAAGCGTATCTTCTACCGACGCGTAACTGAGTTTTCGTCACCCTTTCGATCTGGCGACAAGCTCGTAGCTCTTGATGTTACATGGGGACGCTACAATTATATTCCTTATTTACCGTATTTTCGCGAGAAATTTGGACTCGAGTTTTTTCACCTAGTCCATGACATAATCCCAATTAAGTTTCCGCACTACTACGAAGCGCGATTTAGTCCGCACTTTCGTGAGCACATCCGCCTGATCGCCCAGCAAGCCACGGGTTTATTGGTGTATTCAGAGAACTCCCGGGTCGACATTAATCAATGGATTATAAGGGAAGGTCTCGCCAAGCCTGGCGTCTTTCGCATACATCTTGGATCCGATTTTGGTTCAATCGGAAATGCCGATGAGGTCCAAGAGCTCAAGGGGAAAAAATTCTGCTTATTTGTTTCCACTCTCGAAATCAGAAAGAATCATATTTTGTTACTTAGGGTCTGGAGTGAACTCCTAGCTCAGCTGGGAACCCAAACTCCCTATCTGGTTTTTGCTGGACGCCGAGGGTGGATGATTCAGGAAACCCTGGACTATCTTAAAGAACACCCAGAGATCAACCAGCGGTTGGTTTGGCTGCAAAATTGCTCCGACAACCAGCTTGATTGGCTCTATCGCAATTCATTTTTTACTCTCTATCCTTCACTCTATGAAGGTTGGGGGCTACCAGTCGTGGAGAGCCTGGCGCGAGGCAAGTTTTGTCTCGCCTCTAATACCGCATCCATCCCCGAGGCGGGGCAAGAGTTTGTTAGCTATTTTGATCCCACTTCAGTGGCCGACTGTCTGGAACAAACCAAATCATTTATTCTAACACCAGAAAAAGTGGCGGAACGAGAACAGCACATCTCCCAGAGTTATCGTCGCACGCTTTGGTCAGAAACAGCTTCGGAGCTCTATGACGTATTGAGAGCCCCCAATGCCCCTTTTCAGCCGAAGCTTGTCTTGGCACGGAATTAACGAATTATGTTGATTCAAAAAATTTCCACGACCAAACGCGGATATGGCGGCAACATTTACGAATGGTACCTCGAGGAATTTTTATCAACGAACTACAACTTTGAAAAAGTCGACCTTAGCTTTCATTTGCGTGGATGGTGGCGGGTGTTTGAGTTTCCGATTTATGTCTTGAGGCTTTTGAAAGTTTGTATGTTCCCCAAGGGGTTTCTCATCCGTAATTCCCAAGCTGCCTTTGTTCCAATGCGCAAGGGACGGGGGTTAACCATTGTCTACCATATCGATGAAACCCTAAGCCCGCTGGGCTCTCGGCTGTTCCAGAAGTTCATGGAGTTTGGTTTCTTTCTATTTACCCGCAAGCACGATCCAATAGTTGTTATTTCCAAGTATTGGGAGAAATACTTCCTCGATCACGGTTTTACGAACGTTTGCCTCGCCTATTGCCCGTTTGAGATTGAAAAGTATCAAGTGATCGATCAAGAGGTCGCGGAATTCAAGAGGAAGCATGGCTTTGGCAAGCGTCCGCTGATTTACATTGGCAATCCACAGCCCAAAAAGGGCTCCCATTTAGTTTATGAGGCTCTTAAAGACGAGGACTACGATCTTGTTACCTCTGGCGAAGGCAACCTTGTGCTCCCAAAGGCGAAACACTTGAAACTCAGCTTCCCCGACTACGTAAAGCTCCTAGCCGCTTGCGACATCGTGATCACCTTTTCCCAATTCAAAGAAGGTTGGTGCCGCGTTGCCCACGAAGCAATTCTAGTTGGAACCCCGGTAATTGGGTCGGGATTGGGGGGAATGGAAGAGATTCTCGTTAGTTCAGGGCAGTTAGTTTGTCCAGACCATCGCAATCTGAATGCAATGGTTAGGACTCTCTTGTCCCACGGAAAGGTCACTAAAAACGGGCTTGGGTGGGCAGTGAGCTTTGACCTAACTAAATTCAACAAAGATTGGCTCAGGATCCTTGATCTCCATAGCTCCCAAATCATCGCAAGGCAGACCACGCACACCTGAATGGAACACACTTGTCACCGCAGCCCTCTCTAGAGACTAACCCTAAAACTCCCAATATATTGACTCGGAGCGTTTGGCCCGCAGTAGACTCCTTTATAATACTGATATAAACACCCAGTTCTCACCAAAGCTGTCGTTGCGACTGTCCCAATTCTTAGGGATGAGGGCTCCTGTTGGTTTGGCTCGGCCATAAACTTCAACTGGCAACGAGGAATACCTTGGTGACTCCCTTTGCGAGGACTTGATGTGACTACCGATAGCAAAAAATCGAAGTCTCTGTGGATTGATGTTACAACTTCCTTCAGATGGAAGAAAAAACCGACAGGAATTCCTCGTACATGTAACTCCCTGGCCAAGGAGTTTCTACAGCTCAATGATACCAATATTAAATTTTGTGTCTTTGATAGTTTCTCAGAGTCTTTTTTTGAGGTGCCAAAATCCGAAGTTCAATCTCTGCTTTCCAAAGACAGGAAGACCGACTCGAATTGGTCTCCCGACGCGCTTTTAAGCCAACTTGAAGATCCCGCGAAGCACATGAGTTCTTCTCGGTCTAAAGGGAGACTCCACGAGCTCGGGAAAAAGTTAATTCGCA
>JADZEO010000127.1 GCA_020850475.1 Bdellovibrionales bacterium
ACATCCTGGCTGAGAAATTGGCGTCACCTCCAAATCGACCGGTTCATCCATTGCCAAAGGTAAGATTCAACTACAAATGGTACCCACCGCACCTCAGAATTGGGGGGTTGAGTTTCGTGCTCACTGCGACGTTTCTTTCCCCAAGGTCGACACTATTCGCTATACTCATCCAGCACTCCTGACTGTCAGAGTCAGAGTCAGAGTCAGAGTCAGAGTCAGAGTCGGTGTCGGTGTCGGTGTCGGTGTCGGTGTCGGTGTCGGAGACGGAGCGCAGAAGTACCCCCTGTGGCCCGTGACCATTGGCCCGATTGCCAGAAGGGCTGATCCCCGAAATTCATCACAAAGCGCCAACTTTGATCCTAATCAAGCTTCATTTTACTCTGCCCGCTTTGGATCAAACACAAGAAAATACTCGGAGTTTATCAAGAGGTCGTGTAGGGTATGGGGGTCCAAGAGTCTTCGGGAGCTGGCCTTTCATTGATTGGGGACTGCGAATCCGATGCGGCCTGCGATTTACACTTTGTAGGATCAAACAAGAATCTGAAGACCGCACCTGGACATTTGAACCATCTGCACTTGGGGTTTTAATTATGAGATTGGCAAATGTTTGGTTCAAGACTTATCTTTTGGCCATTGGACTGGCTTTTCAGGGCATAGCAAGTGACAAGAAGTCTGCATTCAAAGTTCCGAAAGAAATGTACGAAAGGCGTGGTGTGGAGCCAGGCGTATTTGCCCAAGCATTAAAATTGCCTATTTTTGAGGGTACTGACGAAAAACAATTTTTTGTTAACACAGCCGTCCAGTGGAAGCCTAATGTATCAAGGGAAATCCAGTTGCGAGTCATGTCAATTGAAAATGTGAAGATCGGTGGTCGGCAATACCCGGCCGGGACCCAGCTCTCAGGAGAATATTTTCTTTATCGATTATACCCTCCAGCCCCTGTTGAGATCTATGGCATCAAGATCTGCGGTCAGTTAGGCCAGCACGCCCTGACGCTGGAGATCTTTGAGGTCAAGCTTTGCGATGATTCCGAGATCAATGGGGTAAAAATACCGGGCGGATCGAAGGTAGCGTTTATTCCTCACAAGTCAAAGAAGAACCAGAGATGGTTTGACATCTCCTGCATTACCCCGGGGAAAGATATGACCTACCGAGGAACTGCCTTTAAAAAGGGGGAAAGGATCCTTGCTCTTTCAGAAAACTTTAGACCTAAGAATCCTGAGGACAAGATGGCGGAGTGCGAGGTTCTTGTTTGGGATCGAGAGATGATTGAGACCCTCAAGAAAAGTGGAATGATCAAGTAAGCCCATGCGCCGAGCGGCCTTCGGCGACCAAGCAAATCGTTCGCTCGGCAAGGACGACAACGGGAGGCCGCTTGGAGATTAAAAAGGACAAAATTCGGTGCAACTGAAGCGTCTGACACAAAAATCTTTAGCAAAGTTATGCCTAGCGTTCGTCGTTCTATTTGTGGGCGTGCCTACATGGGGCGAAGAAGAAGGTCGCGCGCCCCGGGCAGACCCTAAGGCTCAAAAGATAGTGGCGACTCTACCGATATTTAAAGATCTGGATTGGAACAAAGTGTTTATCGAAGACCTGTTTTATGAGGGGCCTGGGTCGATGGAGTATTATGTCCAGCTCAAAGCCTTAGCCTCGGTAGTGATTGGCGGAATGCGTTTTCCAAAAGGGACTCATATTAGTGGGGTGGATCTACTATATTCCATGTCTGACTTCAAACGCATTACCGTTAACGGGATACCTGTTTGTGATCATCTTAGGCTACACGGGTATTATTTGGCCGTTGTGGAAATGAAGCTCTGCTCTGATTCGACCATCAATGGATTAAAGATCCCGGGGCAATCCCAAGTCGTGTTTTACAATGGCAAGTTAGATAAAAAGCAAGATTGGTTTAATATTTATTGCGTTCAATTGGGTGGGTCGATGAAATTCAAAGGGGAAAACTTTGCCAAGGGTGAAACACTCCGCCCCTACAGCCCAACCGGCAGGAGTATCGAGCGACCCAAGGACGACGATCCCTGTTACATCGAGGCCTGGGGAGAGCCCGATCAGCCCGTACCCATCGATGACAGCGCGAAAAAGGCCATTGCGAAGTTTCCGATCTTTAAGGAAATGGATTGGAATAAAGCAGACTTTCGTGTCGCTGTTTTTGAAGGTCCTGAGAAAAGTGATTATTATGTCGAATTTTTGAGGCTTGGCCGGTTTCGATTGGGAGGACGCGAGATCAGTGGAGCACTAATAAAGGGAAATGGACTATCCTACCGAGCCTTTAGCATTGATGAAATGAAGATCGGACAGTGGAAAATATGCGAACGTTTTGGACAGAATGCACAAACTCTGCAGGTCTTCGAAGCGGAGTTTTGCCAGGAGATTCCGTTGCCAGAAGGTAAAATCCCGGCCCGATCGGTGTTATCCTTTGTAAATGGTCTTCCTGAGGGTAATCTTGCTCTAAAGGACATTGCGTGCATCATTCCCAGCCAAGCTCTGACTCTGAATGGAACAAACATCAACGCTGGGCAAGCCGCCGAAATCAAAGATGGGCAGGTTTCATTTCCTAAGAAACCTTGCATCCCACTTCGCGACCAAATTTATTATAAAAAGCGAGATCCCTGGGATCCAAAGTAGATATTTACCCCTCGCACAATCGAAGATGAACTCACAATGTCGACACTATTGGCTATACTCATCCAGCACTCCTGACTGTCAGAGTCAGTGTCGGAGTCAGTGTCGGTGTCGGTGTCGGTGTCGGAGACGGAGCGCAGAAGTACCCCCTGTGGCCCATGACCATTGGCCCGACTGGCAGAAGGGCTGATCCCCGAACCACACCCGCATTTACCAATGCAACTCCCAGAGCGTTGCAAAAACAGAAAAATCTTTGATCCCGATCAATCTTAGTATAACCGCTTATTCTCCAATTTGATTTACCCGAGCGGCCTGGACGAGTTTTTGCTGACAACTCGTGACTATACCAAAAACGGCCCCTATGATTTTGTTATGCTCGAGCATCGCCAACATGATTTAGGTTTTGTCGACATCCAGTACTATAGTTAGATCAAGTTGAGCGGCCTATTTTGTCGCAACTCGCTGATGATTCACCGGTGAGTTTTAATTACGATAGCCGCGGCCAACTCAGTGGAGTCAGATTTAATACCTCAGGTCGCATGATGGAGAGTTTTATTCCGATTCAAGAAGTAAAGAGAAGCACGAAAGAGGACGAGCTCGTACGGAAAGAATAGGGTGGTAAGAAGGGTGATAAAAGCCGAAGGCCCCTAGCCAGAACTCGTCCACAGGAATAGATAGGGCCTTGGCCCCTAAAACAGAAAAGAATTTTTGTGAGTAAATCCTCGATCGGCAATCGCGCAAGGAGCCCAGGTGAACACTAACCAAATTCTAGGAACAATCCGAGTACTCCGGCTTGCCTGCAAAAGGAGTCGCCCTGATATTGTACGTGATAACTTTGACTTCTCAATCTATACTAGGAGGGAAGTATTTCTAATTGAAACCTTCTTCGCTCGATTGGGACTTGCGAATGCTCAATTTTATCTCGGCCAGTGCTATGACTATGGATGGGGAGGCAAAAGGAAGGACAAAAAATGTGCGATTTACTGGTATAAACGAGCAGTAAAAGCTGATGGTCATCCTCGTGCAGCTTACAATTTAGCTGAGATCCTAGAAACGATTGATTCAAGACATTCACGCACGCAGCGGATTACACTTTTGGAGATGTCAGCCAGAGCTGGCGATCCCGATGCGATGGTCACGCTAGGTGTTTATATGCACCAAAAGTTCCAAGAAACAGGGAACGCGGAATTTCGAAGAAAATTTTTGAACCTATACAAAGCAGCTGCTCAGCTACGTCATCCTTCTGCGTTTTTTAACCTGTATTTGTGCTATCACAAAGGAGATGGAGTCAGGATGAATCCAATTCTCGCCAAGCGATACTTAAAACGTGCAAATGCTGGTGGATGCAAACGGGCCACCGATTTAGTCAAAAATCGGTCTGCAAGGCAACACTGCTAATGAATGATCCCGTGAACATTCGATATGTCGGCCTAGGGTATCGTGGAACCAATTATAAGTTCGGCTCAGGTCGAGCGGTGCTAACTGAAGCCGGACAAGTCAAGGGACGAGAACAAAGCTTAGAAATTAATTCCCATGATCACCAGGAAGGTCAGGTAATCCCCAGTCGGGAAGATACCAGTCTTTTCCCCGCCGGCGAGGTTGATCTCGGAATTTTCATCGCGAAAGCTGATGAGGTGATAGGCTCCTTGAAAACCCAAAAACATCTTATTGCGCAACATGGGTACCTCCACTCCAGCTCCCATATTAAATCCGAGCGCCCCTTCTTTGGCAAAGGCACTCTGTCCGGTCACGGTGGAGGTGCGGTAAACTTGCGAGAAACCGCCGATCAAATAAGGGTTGAGCTTAGCCAGTCCGCGGGTGACATTTTGGGTGTTCAAGTAATACTTCAAATCAAATCCCATCGAGGTAATCGAGGCCGTTCCCCTCACCCGAGTGCCAGCGGGCGAAGTAAAATCAATCGTGTGATCCCCCGTGACGAAGGCCAGCTGCATGGCAAAGCGCAAGTCAAAAAAGTAAGAGAGAAACAAACCAAAGGTAAAAGTCGGGGCGTATATATCGCCTAAGGTATCGGTCAAAGTCCGGTAGCCGCCAATAAACCCGAGCGTGAAAAAGCGACCGTTGCGGAAAAAGTTGATATCGGCTTCCTCGTCAGAAGCTGCGTCGAACTCGCTATAATCGGCAAAGGGGTCATAGGAATCGTCACTTTCAAACTGAGCGAGTAATGGGCGGTCGGCGATCTGCTGGTCCGCCCAGCTGGGCTCAGCCAGCAGTCCCACGCCTTCGGCGCGTGCGGGCATGGAAAGGGTCAAAACGGCAAAAACGGAAATCAATGCGCTGACACTCGCCCGAATCAATTCATCCTCCCCATTCAAATTTCAGTAGGGACAGTCCCAAAGCAGCTCGCCAATAGAGGCAGTTATGTACAATGTTACTCAGGGAAGGCCTTTTAAGGCTAAGGATTTTGTCATTTTTTGAGATGAAGGCAGGATTTTGTTTCAAAATGAGACGGGGAGACGCCCCAGCCCACTTCTCCGGCCCTCATCGTGGGGTCATTCGCCATTTTTTTGGGCACCTCAAAACGCTCTGGGTCGGCTCGAATACATTGAAATCACAGGCGGTTTTTGCTACAAGAAAGCAACGAACCACCAACCCCAGGAGAGCGTCCATGTCTATGGACTACAAGAAAGCCGGAGTCGATATTGCGGCCGGCGATGCTCTTGTCGACTGGCTCAAGGCCAATCAACCCCCTCGGTGGCCCCATCAAGAGCGATTGGTATCGGGTATTGGCGGTTTTGCAGCCCTGTTTCGCGGTGGTTTTCCCCAGATGACCTCGCCCTGTTTGGTCAGCTGTACGGACGGCGTGGGAACCAAAGTCAAACTGGCAGCTGAATTTGGCCGGTACCAGTCAGTCGCCCAAGACTTAGTGGCAATGTGTGTGAATGATCTGGTCTGTTGCGGAGCCTCGCCACTTTTTTTTCTCGACTATTATGCCTGCGGTAAACTGGAACTGGCCGACGCGCAAAAGTTTTTGGCGGGCCTGCAGAAGGCCTGTCTCGACTCGGATTGTATGCTCATCGGAGGCGAAACTGCCGAAATGCCGGGAGTCTACTCGGGAAAAGACTTTGATTGTGCCGGTTTTGCCGTCGGAGTGGTGGATGAACCCAAAGTTTTGGGTTCCCACCGAGTTCAGCCGGGCGACGTGGTGATCGGCATCTCAAGTTCGGGATTTCATAGTAACGGGTATTCTCTCTTACGCAAAATTTTTGCCGAGGATCTCAAGCGTTGGGTAGATGTGCTGTTGGAACCGACGGCGTTGTACGTAAAACTAGCCCATCGTTTGCAAACCGTGGCCGAGATTCACGCCTTTGCCCATATCACTGGCGGTGGCATGGATAATTTGCTGCGCGTGGTGCCTGCAGGCACTCACCTCCAGCTGAAGACTTGGAACCTGCCCGCGCCCTTTTTGGAAGTGAAGCGGCGGGCGAAGATGTCCTGGCGAAATTTGTTGGAAACGCTCAACTGCGGCGTCGGGTTTGCGGCGGTCTTGAATCCTCAGCACGCACCAGAGGCCTTGGAGAGCATTCGGGCACTGGGCTTTCAGGCATGGACGTTGGCGGAGGTCCGGACCAGCGCCGGTCGCGAGAGTGAGTGGTCATTTCAAGAGTCGGAGTTTGAAGCGCAACTTTAAGTGGGTCGCAATCGGAGTGAGGTGAACTCAATGGAAGGCGGTACCGAAGTAGTCCTCGTCGCAGCCTTTGGCCGTGGCAACTGGTTGGCGGCTGAACTCGCCGCACTCGGGCTGCAAGTGTCTTTGGTTGAAGTCTCCGAACAATTGGGGCGCTGGACTCCGGACGATTGGGAAGGCCCCTTTGGTTACTTTCACAGTGAACAGCTCACGCCACTTCAGCGGGAACGCTTGATCGAAGAAGACTACACCGAGGATATCCCCGAGGGCTTTACCCTCTGGCTCGCCGACGGTCCGATTGATTTTCGCAGCTCCTTGAGCCCTCATTTACTCGCCGAATCCGGCCTGACCCGCGACGCCTATGAATTTCTGGGTCAGTTCAGCACGCTCAATGCCGAGGCCATTCGGCAAAAGCGGGAGGTCTTTCGGCGCGGGGGCTTTCAACAAAATTGGCTGGTTCATCTCGCTTATCAAATTGCCAGCCACGTGTTTAAGCCCAATGCCGAAGGTGTCACTTATGGGCGCCCCTTGCCCTTGTTTTCACCGTGGGGTATCCGCCGAGTCAGTCGTAAAGGTTTTTCGCACTCGCTCAAGTGGGTCGAGTCCAAAGGGGTGAGCGTGTACCCCAACGCTCGTTTGGTGGATCTGGCCATGACTGGCTCCACCGTCAATAGTTTAGAAATTCGCAGTGCTTGGTCGGGCGCTCTGACGGCCGACCAGTTCGTCTGGCTATTGTCAGGCGAAGAGACCGAAGTCTTGGCGCCGCAGATTAGTGCGCGGCTATATCCTAAGGGCGTGGTAAAACCCATGTGGAATTGGGTGCGCTACCGCCTGCGGATTGAACAGGGAATTCACATGGAAACCCTGCCGCTTAAATTTGTGATGATTCGTGATCTTTACGCCCCTTGGACTCATGCCAATTTACTGGTGGTGCAGCGAACAGTTCAATCGCAAGATTTGGATGTGTGGATTCGCATTCCCACGCAGCATCGGTTTCAGCGGGCCTATTTGGAAGAGCAGAGTCGCGGGATGACCCAGTTTATTTCCACTAAAATTCCGGGAGCAAATCCAGTGGTGGTGGATATGCCCCAGGATCATCTTTACGAGTACCAGGAGTTGGGTCCACCTCGATTTCCCATTTATCAGGATGAGGATCTCCACCATTTGTTTCGGGCTTCCTTGGCTAATATGCACTACTCGTCCAGTGAAGATTGGGTTTTGCAAGAGTGGGGTTCGGTCCTCAAAGACCAGTCGGTGGTGGTGGAGAGCATTCGGGAGTGGAAAAAGCGGCGCGATGCCAAGCGCCTCAAAGAAGCGGCCGCTGCCCCTTAAGGAGTTGAAAGTTGATCGCGCGCTACAGTCGAGAAGAAATGGCGAAGATTTGGGAACCAGAAAATCGCTTTGCGCAAATGCTGGCGGTGGAAATTGCCGTGGCCGAAACCCAAGCCGCCCTCAAAATCATTCCGTCGGCGGCAGCCCAAGCGATTCGTAAAAAGGGCCGCTTTAGTGTGGCGCGGATTGACGAGATCGAGAAGACCACTCGTCACGATGTCATCGCCTTTGTCTCTTCGGTGGCAGAAAGTGTGGGCGAGCACGGGCGCTATGTGCATTATGGAATGACGTCTTCGGATGTGCTTGATACCGCGACCAGTCTCCAGGTGCGCCAAGCCGGTGCCGTTTTAAATCAATCCTTGGACCGATTACTCAAAGCCTTGCGCCAAAAGATGCAAGCCCACCGAGAGAGTTTGTGCCCAGGACGCACTCATGGCATGCACGCTGAGCCCACCACCTTTGGGATGAAGATGGCAGGTTATGTCGCGGAGTTTGGTCGCCACCGGGCGCGCTTAGAGCAAGCGCTGAAGCAAATGGCCATTGGCAAACTGAGTGGAGCGGTGGGCACTTATTCCACCCAACCTGCCGAGGTTGAGAGTGGGGTTTGCGAGCGCCTTGAGCTCACTCCGGAAACCGTGGCGACACAGGTGATCCCGCGCGACCGTCATGCTGAATTGTTTTTTGCCTTGGCAATGGTGGGTGCTGGGCTGGAGCGCTTGGCTGTGGAATTGCGTCACTTGCAGCGCACCGAGGTGGGTGAGGTCGTCGAAGACTTTAGCCCCGGCCAAAAGGGTTCAAGTGCGATGCCGCACAAAAAAAATCCGATCAGTGCGGAAAATCTGACTGGTGCGGCTCGGCTGTTGCGCTCCTACCTGCAGGCAGCAATGGAGAATATTGCTCTTTGGCATGAGCGCGACATTAGTCACTCCAGTGTGGAGCGAGTTGCTCTGCCGGACGCTTTTATTTTGTGTGACTACGCGGTCGATCGGATGGCCACTCTGGTGGAGCGGCTGTTTGTTGATACCCAACGAATGCAAAGCAATCTCGAGCTTTCTCAGGGTCACCTGTTTAGTTCTCATGCACTGCTCGCCTTGGTGGATGGGGGACTCACTCGCGAAGAGGCCTACAAGTTGGTGCAGAGCCATGCCCATCGGCTCAAAAACGGCCAGAGTCTTTTCGAATCCATGGCCGCCGATCCACAAGTCACCAAGCTCGTCAAAAAGGACAAGCTCAAAGAGATTTTTGCCGGTAAAACCCATCGGGTGGCCATTCAACAGTTACTCAAACGTCTTGATCGCCAATTAAAAAATTCAAAGGAGTCCCCATGAAATACCAAAAGGGGGAATTTCGTTACGAAGGTAAAGCGAAGCGAATTTTCGAGGTCGTGGGAAGTCCTGATCTTTTGTGGATGGAGTTCAAAGACAGCCTAACGGCCTTTAACGCCCAAAAGAAGGGGTCCTTTAGCAACAAGGGAGTCATCAACAAGCAAATCGCGGTGTTGATTTTTCGCTACCTGAGCTCGCGCGGGATCAAAAGCCACTGGGTGGCCGATGTCTCAGAGCGCGAGTGGATTT
Organism: Bdellovibrionales bacterium; assembly: GCA_020850475.1. GTDB lineage: Bacteria > Bdellovibrionota > Bdellovibrionia > Bdellovibrionales > UBA1609 > JADZEO01. The sequence goes on from JADZEO010000127.1 coordinate 9,190, forward strand.
GTCAGCGGCTCACTATCATTCCGCTGGAAGTGGTGGTGCGCAATTGGCTCGCCGGCTCGACCGCAAAAAAATTTGGGATCGAGGAAGGCACCGCCCTCAAAGCCCCGCTGGTGGAGTTTTACTACAAAAAAGATGAGCTCAATGATCCCTTTGTGAGTGATGATCAGGCGCTGGTGATCGGGGCGGCCCAAGATCAAGCGCAGCTTAATGCGCTCAAAAAGCAGGCCCTGGCCGTCAATGAAGCCCTGGTTCATTTCTTCAGTAAAATGGGAATTCGCCTAATCGATTTTAAAATCGAGTTTGGCGTGAGTGAACGAGGTGAGGTGATCTTGGGAGACGAAATCACTCCGGACAGTTGTCGCCTCTGGGATTTGGCCACCAACGAGAAACTCGACAAAGACCGGTTCCGCCGAGATCTCGGCCGGGTCGAAGAGAGTTATCAGGAAGTTTTAAAGCGAATTACCAGCACGTGGGAGAGTCAGTTATGAAAATTGGCGTAAAGGTATTACCCCGCTCGGAAGTTTTGGACAGCCAAGGGCGCGCAGTGGAAAAGACTTTGGCTCAACACGGAAAGACAGTGGCGGCTTGTCGAGTGGGAAAGTACGTGCAGCTCGAAATCGATGCGCCCACTCAGGAGAAGGCCTTGGAGCAGGCTCGCGAAATTGCGAGTTTTGTGCTCTACAATCCTCTCATTGAAACCTTTGAGCTTGAAGTGGTGAAGTGATGTCTGGCTCTAAGCGAATCGGCATTTTGCGCTTTTTAGGCACCAACTGTGATCGCGATGTTTGGCAGGCGATCGAGGCCGTCGGGTTGGCGCCGGAGTGGCTGTGGTACCAAGATCGGTTTGAGGTCAGTCGGTTTGCCGCCTTGATTTTGCCGGGGGGATTTAGTTACGGCGATTATTTGCGCTGCGGGGCGCTTGCGGCCAAAGCTCCGGTGATGGCAAGCGTGCGGGAAGCCGCCTCTCGCGGCGTACCGGTCCTCGGCATTTGCAATGGCTTTCAGATTTTGTGTGACTCTGGACTCTTGCCGGGCGCTTTGGTGCGCAACGAAGGCTTGCGTTTTATCGACCAATGGGTGGAGTTGAATTTAGTGAATTCCTGCCCCGCCTTTGCCCCGCAGGCGGTCGCCAAAACCCCGAGTCGTCTGCCGATTGCCCACGGCGAGGGGCGGTTTTATGTCGAAGCCGAGGGGCTTAAAGAGCTTCAAGACCAGGGACAGATCTGGTGGACTTACGCCGACAATCCCAACGGCTCGATGGCCAATATTGCCGGCGTCATGAATCGCGAGAAGAACGTGGCCGGACTGATGCCCCATCCGGAGCGGGCGATCTTTGACTGGATGGGCGGCGACGACGGGCGATCATTTTTTACGAGTTTAGTTTAACTCGCCCTCACGGGTTTGGGTTGGATGGAATAGTTAAGGAGTAGGGCACAGTGGAGTTAGCGGCAAAATTAAAACACTACCGGCTCAACCAAGCTGAGTACGAAAAAATCAAAGAAGTCTTGGGCCGCGAGCCTCGCGGAGTCGAGTGGGCCTTGTTTTCCGCCCTCTGGAGCGAGCACTGCAGTTACAAGAGTTCGAAGATTCACCTGAAGAAATTTTTTAACAAGACTGAGCGCGTACTCGAGAGCTTCGGCGAAAACGCCGGAGTGATTGATTTGGGCGAAGGTGAGCGCGTGGCGTTTAAAATGGAAAGCCACAACCACCCGAGTTACATTGAACCCTATCAGGGGGCGGCCACTGGCGTGGGCGGAATTTTGCGCGACATCTTTACGATGGGCGCAAGGCCTCTGGCTTTGGCGAATTTTTTGTGTTTTGGCGAGTCGCGGGCTCCCCGTATGAGTCAGTTGGTCGACGGAGTGGTGCGCGGGATCGCCGGCTACGGCAACTGCGTGGGCGTGCCGACCGTTACCGGTCAAACGGAGTTTCATTCGTCCTACAATGGCAACATTTTAGTCAATGCCTTTGCCCTGGGGTTGTTTCGTCCCCATATGAAGATCGTCAATTCGCGGGCGCGCGGCCCGGGCAACTGGGTGGTGTATGTTGGCGCCAAAACCGGCCGTGATGGCGTGCATGGGGCCTCAATGGCCAGTGAATCCTTTGATGCCAACAGTGAAGCCAAAAAACCGACGGTGCAAATTGGCGATCCCTTCTACGAAAAACTTCTCATCGAGTCTTGCCTTGAGGTGATGGAAAAAGATTTGGTGGTGGCGATTCAAGACATGGGTGCGGCGGGACTTACCAGTTCGAGCTTTGAGATGGCTTCTAAAGGCGGCGTCGGTTTGACTCTGCACCTAGACAAAGTCCCGGTGCGAGATCAAACGATTTCGCCAGAGGAAATTTTGCTTTCCGAAAGTCAGGAGCGCATGCTGTTGATTTGTGAGCCAGCGAAATTTCCCGCTCTTAAGGCCGTCTTTGATCATTGGAATCTCGATGCCTCGGTGGTGGGTGAAGTAAAAGCGAGCAAAACCGTGGAACTTTTCTGGCGCGGCGAGATGCTGTGTGCGCTGGATCCCGATGTGTTGGTCGAAAGGGCACCACTTTACCAACGTCGTTACTCCCCTTGGGAGGCTCGTCATCGCGAGAGCAAGCCGGACAAACTTCTGCCGGTCGTTGAGGATGCCAACGAAGCCCTCCTCCAAGTGCTTCGCGATCTGCGCGGGACCTCTCGCGATTGGGTTTACCAGCAGTACGATCAACGCGTTGGGGGAGCCACCGCTCGCGATGCTGCGGATTCTGTGGCGGTGATGAGATTGCCCGATTCAGGACGGGCCTTGGGCTTGGTACTCGGGTGCCGCCCCTACGTGATGCGATGGGATTCTCGACAAGGCGGAATGGACGCCGTGGCTTATCCAGCTCTGGAATTGGCGGCCAAAGGCTTTGAGCCCTTAGCTCTCACCGATTGCCTCAACTTCGGCAATCCTGAAAAGCCTGAGCTCATGACGGAGTTCGTGGCCGCCGTCGAGGGGATGAGTCAAACTTGCGCGGCCATGCGAATTCCGGTGATCAGCGGCAACGTCAGTTTTTACAACGAAACTCTCGATCAAAATGTCACTTCGACGCCGACCACGGGCCTAGTAGGACTGCGTCCAAACCTCCAGGCGATTCCGGCGTCGCATTTTACCGAAAAGTTAGATGGGATTTTTCTCTTGCGTTTGCCCCAGGTGCAGCTCAGCGGTCAGCTGGCGGAGCTAAAACCCGGAGCGCCGATGGTGGGTCAAGGCGAGATTCATGCCCATGCCGTCGCCGGTTTGGTGCGCCTGCTGATTCAGCTGGCTCGCCAACCGTATGTGCACTCGACCCGTTTGGTCGGAAAGTTTGGACTGGCCTATGCCTTGGCGCGAATGTGCCTTCCACTCGGAATCGGCGCCCGTACTGCCGCTGGAGATTGGTTTGCCGAGGTCCGCGAGCCCGCGCGCAGTTTGTTTTGCGAACACCTTTACGAAGTTTTGCTTGCCGTGGACCGCAATCAGGAGACCGCTCTTCGTGAACTCATCAAGTCTCTGGCGGTGGATGGACTGAAGATCTTTAAGCTAGGAGAAACCGGGGGCGACCGGATCGTCGCAGGCCGCGCCCTCGATATTCCGGTGAGTGAGGCCAAGCGCGCCTATCAAACCGGTTGGGAGGCGCATTTTGAAGGACTGGAATGAGGAGTGCGCAGTATTTGGAATTTGGGGCGATCCTGAAGCCGGCAAGATGACCTACTTGGGGCTTTATGCCCAACAACATCGGGGCCAAGAGTCCGCGGGCATAAGTACGCTGATGGAAAGTGGCAAACAAATTCACCACAAGGGCACGGGACTTGTGGGCGAAGTCTTCTCGGCGGACGTGCTGGATACGCTGGTGGGGAAGGCGGCCATCGGACATGTGCGCTACTCAACCACGGGTGGCAACTCGCTCCACAACATTCAGCCGCTGACGGCCGGTTTGCTCAATGGCCCGGTGGCAATGGCCCACAATGGAAATATTGTGAATTCCAAACCCTTGCGCAAAGAACTCAAGCGTTTGGGCGCGATTTTTCAAGGCACCAACGACACCGAGTGCTTGCTCCATTTGTTGGCCCGGCATCCGAGTAATAACTTGATCACTTGTCTCAAAGAGTCCGTTTTGCGTCTCGACGGAGCCTATAGTCTGGTGCTCCTCGCGAAAGACATGATGGTGGCCATGCGCGATCCACGCGGGATGAGACCTCTGGTTCTAGGTCAGCGCTCTCTCGAGACGGGCGGTTTTGCCTGGGTAGTGGCCTCTGAGACCTGTGCTTTTGACTTGATCGGCGCCAAGTACATTCGGGAAATTGAGCCTGGAGAAATTTGGTGGGTGGATGACCAGGGTGAACACAGTGAGCGGTTTCAGGCTCCCACCTCGCCGCTGGCCCAATGTGTATTTGAGTATGTGTATTTCTCGCGGCCCGATTCCAAGGTCTTTGGGCGCAGCGTTTACGAAACGCGCAAACGTATGGGTGAGATCCTTGCCGAAGAAGACCCGATCCAAGCAGATCTGGTCATTCCCGTTCCCGACAGTGGCACTCCGGCCGCCATCGGCTACAGCCAAAAAAGTGGTGTGCCCTTTGAGTTGGGAATTATTCGCAATCATTATATAGGACGCACCTTCATTCAGCCCAGCCAAAGTATTCGTTCCTTTGGAGTCAAGATTAAGCTTAACCCCCAGGCCGAGATCCTCAAGGGTAAGCGCGTGGTGGTGGTTGATGACTCCTTGGTGCGCGGAACCACCAGTCAAAAAATTATTCGTTTGGTGCGGCAGGCGGGGGCCAAGGAAGTTCATTTTCGCATTGCCTCGCCACCCACGACGGGACCTTGTTACTACGGGGTCGACACGCCAGAGCGCGAAGAATTGATCGCCAATCAAAAGAGTCTAGAAGGAATTCGCCAGTTCATTGATGCCGACACTTTATCCTATCTAAGTATCGAGGGGATGATGCGGGCAGTGGGCGCGAGTAAAGTCGGTTTTTGTGCTGCTTGTTTTGATGGTCAGTACCCAACGCCCGTGTGATTATTTTTCCATTTTGGCCAATTGACGTTCAATCAACTTGGATTCGACGAGGGCCTCGTGCCGACGCTTTTTGGCTTTAAGAATTTCTGACTTGTACTCCGAAACCTTGCCGCGGGCCTTCTCCTTTTGCCGCTTGAGATCTTCACGCAATTCCTTGAGTCGCTTTTCCGAGTCATCGGCCCGCTCGCGGGCACTCCATGAGGCTTTTTTGGCCGATTCCACGGCATCTTCGACAGCTTTCATTTTGTCGCGAGTTTGTTCGGCCGCCGCTTGAGCCTCATTGGTCCGTTTCTCAAATCCGGCGGTTTGCTCATTCAATTTTTTGATTGATTCGTCAGCCCGGGCCTTTTCGCGATCATATTTGGCTTGGGTGTCGGCCACTTCTTTTTTGGCTTTGGCTTCCGCAGCCTGGGCGAGCTCGAGTTCCTTTTTGGCTTTGTCCTCTTCCTTTTTAGCTTCGTCCATCTGGCGAAGTAGGTCTTTAACGTCGGCCTGCGCCTCCGCGACAGCTCGCTCCGCATCCTTCTTTTGATCTTCTAACTTGCGTCGCGCCGATTGGTTGTCACGCAACGTATTGCGATGTGCATCGGCTTCGTCTTTGGCATTTTTGAGATCGCGGTCTTTGTGTTTTACTTCCTCTTTGAGACGATTGATGGCGTTCTCCTCTTCTTCGATGGAGAGCTTGGCCTTGGCGGTCTCGCCTTTGGCAATATCAATCTGTTGCTGCGTTTCGCGTATATTGACATCGAGGGCCTGTTTTTTACTGGAAATTTCTTTTTGAGCCGCCTGAGCCGAGGCTCGAGTTTTGTCGGTTTCTCCCCGGATCAGCTCGTTATCGGTTTTGGTCTTGGCGATTTGCTCGTTTAAGGTGGTCAATTCTTTGTTGGCTTGAAGTGATTCCAAGCCGGCCTGCTCCCTCATTTTTTGCGCTTCTTCGCGCTGAGCCTGTACGCTTTGGAGTTGAGTTTGGGCGGCAGTAATTCGGTCAATCAGTTTTTGGTACTCGCGCGTGGCCTCTTCTTTTTGGCTTCGAAAGCGGTCCGATTCGCGTCGGGTGTTGGCGATTTCAGTATTGAGTTGCTTGAGTTCTTGCTCGACGCTGCGTTTTTTTGAAGCCAGATTCGCCTTGGCTTGGCTCGCGGCGGTTTTTTCTTGGGCGAGAATTTGTTTTTCGCCGTCGAGTTCGGCCTGGGCGACTTCCAATTCACTTTGCCCTTCGTCTTCCTCTTGGGCCCAAGCCTGGGGCAGACCCACCCAGAGGACGGTAGCAATTGTCAGGAAAAGGTTAAGCGACTTTCGTTGTTTGACCATGACCGACTCCTTGGTGGTGGTCCATTGATGCCCGTACCGATTTGCACCCACATGAAATAACTCGTTAATTTTAACGAACTTCCTGTTAAATGGATATCTAGACCCAGCCCAAGGTAAGAGTTGGCCCTTATCGAACGTCGGGCCCACCGCGGCCCCGAACGGATCTTCGACAGGACCCGGCGGCTTGAAAACGTGCTTGAGTGCGCGCCACGCGCTTTAGCCCTCGCTCGAACCAACGTTGTTCCACTTCGGCGATGGACTCCAGAAACCTTCTTGCGGGTTTAAGGTACTTCAGTGAAGCGGCAATGGTGGCGTAGCCCGCCAAAATCAACGTGGTCGAAAGGTTTAAGTGAAAGTAGCTCGTCTCAAACAAGGTTGCTAAGTGGATGCCGGCCCAATCCATCAGTAAAAGTGGCGTCATCAAGATGAACTGATTGAAGTTTGCCCAACGGGAGATTTCCGGCCGATCGGCATACAGCTGATCGCGAACGGTGTTAAACAACGCCTGACCCACACCATAGGCCGCAACAAACGAAAATATTTCGACCTGTCCCATCACCGACAGCACGGAGTGAGCGGTTCCCGTGGGACCGGCCACCGCCCGCACCACTTCGGTCATGAGGAGATTAAAAAACGATCGGCGAGCCAGTTGGTTAATACCACTCACCGATTCGATGCGGTGAGTGTCGGTGGTTCGTCGACCCATCAAGCGATCAAGTCGATGAAGGTGAGTCGTCTGAAACCAAGTGACCAGGGCATCAAACCCCGCCAGTCCCGCAATCACCCAGGGGTCGAGAATTCCGGCATGGGCCCAGGCCCACACTCCAGCCGTTCCCGCGTAGGCGGCCATCGTGATTCCCAAAAACCAGTCGGTGGACGAAGGCCTGGCGTCCATGATGTGCTTAAAACGGGCGCGCATTTGTCCCATCCAGGACGAGCGAGACTGCACAATGGTGTCGTGCTCGATGGCGGGGACTTCCATGGTCTCGAAGGCGATGTGGTGGCTTCTGAGCAAGCTGGCGAGCTCGGTCGGAACCGCTTGTCCCTCGGTTAAATAAATTATGAGCGGACGACCACTGCTAGCCACGATGGCTTGCAACTGCATGAGGGTTTCGCGTTTTTCAGCCAGCGAAGCCGCGAGGTTGAGTTTCATCCCGGTGGTCGTATCGACGTCAATGCGGCCCCCATCGGTCTCAATCGAATAGGTGATGCGCTCAGGGGCATCTTCTTGTCCCCACGCGGGGCCGCCCACCCAGCCGAGGCCAAGAGCGAGAATCCAAGGTAGTAAGGCAAAGCGCACCAAGAGTTATCCTTCGCTGGCGATTTTTTGAGGCCTCTCAAAAGAGCTTAAGCCCTTGATTTCCATCAAGATTCATACCAGTCAAAAGATTGCTAAGTTGTTGAATCCAGGTAGGCTCCCGATCCGCGAAGCGTCCCGCGGGGAAAATTTTTGGCAGGCCTTACCCCGGTTAACAGCGCCCGCGGTTGTTGGCTAAGTGCGTAGGGCAATGTTTGACCTCGCCAATAGACTAGGATGACAATGGTCATCACTGAAGAATTCAATCATCAATTTGCGGTGGCCGCAGGGCTGTCGCCAGGGGAGGAAATGACAATGATGAAGGTAGTTTCACTCGTTGTTTTGGTTTTTGGTTTTAGCCTCAACGCTTTGGCGGTGGGTGATCCGAACAACGGCGCCATGATTGCGAAAGCTTGCGCCGGTTGCCATGGAGCTGATGGCTATGCCAAGCAACCCATGCACCCGAATCTTGCTGGGCAAAACGAAAAATATCTGATTTGGCAACTGAGTGCCTTTCGTGATGGGTCTCGTCCTTCGCACATCATGAACGAAGTCGCCAAGGGCTTTGCCGATCAAGATATCGAAGATCTGGCAGCCTATTACCAAGCCCTTGGAACGTGTAAGTAACGAGAATTTTTCTCGGCCGAGGGAGCTTCGACGTGGGTATCGTAAAGGAATTCAAAGAGTTTGCGGTAAAAGGCAATGTCATTGATTTGGCGGTGGGAATTATCATTGGCGCGGAGTTTGGCAAGATCGTCAACTCGCTCGTGAACGATATCATCATGCCGCCGATCGGCCTGCTGATTGGCGGAGTCGATTTCCGTAATTTATTCGTAACCCTCAAAGAGGGTGCGGCTACGGCGGCACCCTACGCCACCTTGGCCGACGCCCAAAAAGCCGGAGCAGTGACCCTCAACGTCGGTCAATTTATGACGGCGGTTCTCACTTTTACCATTATCGCCTTTGCGGTTTTTCTCTTAGTCCGGGTGGTTAATCGCCTGCGGGGCTAGCGGTCAGGAGCGAGCGGTAGATTGCCAGATTTCCCTCAACCATCGAGTTGAGGGAAAATTCCGTATTAATTAATTGGCGGGCGGCGGCCACGAGTTGGCCGCGCAGTTTTTCCTCGACCCGCATTTTTTGGATTGCTTGGGCGAGGGCCGGAGGGTCTTCGGGCGGGACCAACAACCCGGTTTCTCCCGAGTGAACCATCTCGGGGATTCCGCCCACGGCCGAGGCGATCACGGGAGTTCCGGCCAACATGGCTTCTTGCACCAGGGTCCCCAGCCCCTCATTGCGCGAAGGAAGAAGCAAAATATCCAGCGCACTCAAGAGCTCCGGAATTTCACGAACAAATCCTGTCAATGTAACCTGTGAACTCAGCTTGAGCTCACGCACCATTTGTTCGAGTTGGGGGCGCATTTCACCCTCGCCCGCGATCAAACAGTGCCACGGCCGTGACGGGGCCGAACTCGAAATTCGCCCAAGTTGGCTGAGCGCCTGAAGCAAAACATCAGGCCCCTTTTGTGAACTCAAGGCCGAAGCGCTCCCCAACAACAAAGTTTGGTCGGGGATCTGCAGGCGGTGCCGCCACTTCTCTCCACAAAGCTTTCGCTCCAGCGTTTGGTAGGGGAGTGGATCCACCGCACTTCGAACCACACTGACTTTTTGGGCGGCGACTCCAAAATCACCCAGCATCCGACCAATAAACCGGGAGATCGCCACAAAATGATCCACCGCGGGAGTCAAATATTTACGTCGAGTCGACCAGCGGGGCTTGAGCCTGTTGTCCACTCGTCGATGAACCACCAGCTTGAGCTCGGGGTGCAGTGCCTTAACCCACAAGGCGAGCGAATGGGCTCCACTGGAATGAGCATCCAGAAGCTGAATGCCATGGGCCTTGACTGCCGCCGCCAGCAAAAACACGGACCGCGGGTCAGCGCTACTGGAAGAGGGCAGCGCCACCACGGGTCCCAATTCCGCAAAGCGTTTAAGGCCTTGGCTCCCTTGAGGATAGGCAATCCAGGACTGGGCGGCCTGTCGCTGATTGAGCCCTTCCACCAGGAGGCGGATTTGATTTTCGCCGCCCCGCCAAGTTTTTTCCGTTCCAATATGGAGAATACGCATCCTGAGCATCCTACCGGGATTGAGTTTGCTCCGCCATGGGAAAGTTGCTACAAAGTGGGTATGGAAGTCACTCGTCTGCGCCCGTCATTTCCCGAGCTGTACATGGATCTGGCCCATAAATTGGCCGAGCGTTCAACCTGCAAACGCCTCAATGTCGGTACGGTCATCACCAGTGTGGATTTTCGCAAAGTTTTGGCAGTTGGGTACAACGGGAACGCGTCGGGTTTACCCAACGAGTGTGATCGAGACGAGGCGGGTAACTGTGGGTGCCTTCATTCGGAAGAAAATGCCGTGATCAATTGCGATTCGCCCCGGTACATCGAAAAAATCGTCTTTGTCACCCATTTGCCCTGTGTCGCCTGTGCTAAACGGCTGATCAATTTGGGCGGAGTCCGCAAGATTTATTACGCTCAGGACTACCGCAGTCGCCAATCTCTTGAGATCCTCAAACAAGTAGGGATCGAGGTTGAACAGCTGGTACCGGCCATCTAACCTCCATTGAATCGCCTCAAGGAAAGCACATGGGACGTAGTTACATTCGTCAACGGGCCAAAATGTTGGGTTGGGCACCTTTAAGTCTCGGAGATACGGTCGACCTCATTGCTCCGGGCTTTGCACCAACGCGAAATGAAATCAAAGGTGCGGTGGCTTTTTTGCGCAGCTGGGGCTTAAACCCCCGCGTTCCTTCCGGCCTCATTGGACCGGATCCCTTGTTTGCCAATACCGACGACCAGCGGTTTTTATTTTTGAAGCGGGCCTTGCAGGCCCCGGACTCCAAAGCCATTTGGTGTTTGCGAGGTGGGTACGGTGCGATTCGACTCCTGCCGTCGCTGCAAAAACTAAAACGTCCGCGCCAAAGTAAACTGCTCATTGGTTACTCCGACGTGACCACCTTGCATTTGTTCCTCAACCAAGTTTGGGGTTGGAGTTCGCTCCATGGTCCCTTGCTCGACCGCTTTGGCCAAGGGGTGGGACGTCCGCGCGACAAATCCGAGATGAAAGCCGTCTTGTTTGGAACAAAAACGGAACTTACCTTTGATGAGCTGCGCCCGCTCAACTCTCGGGCTCGGCAGTCGGGCCGACTGCGGGCCCCGATCACTGGCGGCAATCTCACCACTTGGGCCTCGTCGATGGGGACTCCGTGGCAAGGCTCGGCTCGCGGCAAAATTTTGTTATTCGAAGACATTGGCGAGCAAGGCCGGCGCGTCGACCGGATGCTGGTGCAAATGGCCCAAGCGGGGCACTTTCAAGGTGTAAGGGCCGTGATCTTTGGCGAATTCTTGGGTGGTGCCCAACCCGATGGGCGCTATTTGTGGCGAGACGTGATTCGCTCGTTTGCGGCCGAAATGCCCTGCCCGGTTTTTGATCATTTTCCCTCAGGCCACGGCAAGGCCCAACGGCCCGTGCCCTTTGGCCCGCGCGCCGAACTCAAACTCGGGCGCGCCCCTCAACTGGTGATCGCTTCAGGAATCAGCCGATGACGAGGACCAAAGCCTCCGCGCTTAATGCCTTTGAAAAGCGTTTGGCCCGGAACTTTGAAGCTCATTTACCTGCGCCGCTTGAAACCATCACCCCAGGCCTGCAACTGCGTGTGTATCGTCGCGGTCGCTTAAAAGGGGGGCTGGAGTTCGGGAAGACCTATCGCTTTTATGACCTCGCTTCGCTCACCAAGATTTTGTTTACCGTTCCTAATCTTATGCGCTTGGTGGAAGTGGGTTGCCTCGATCTCAATCAAACAGTGAAACACTATTTGCCCTGGTTTGCTAACTCCCGCACGCGAGTGGGAGAGATCCTCAGTCATTCGGCGGGCCTGCCTTGGTGGGCGCCTTTTTATCGTCGTCTTGGCGGACCCTTGGTGCCCGAGCGTCGCTGGCGGCAATTGGAGGTGAAATTGCGCCGAGTGCGGTCTCGCCCCCAGTCCCAGGCCGTGTACTCCGATGTGGATTTTTTAGTGTTGGGGTATCTCCTCGAGGCCGTCACCGAGGTGTCGCTGCTGGATCTCTTTGCGAGTTATCATTCGAGTTTGAACTTCGATCGTTTCACCCTGCATTTTAACCCCCACAATCAACCCAGTTACCGACGAGACAGCTATGCCCCCACTGAAAGGTGTCCGTGGCGCAAAAAAATCCTGCAGGGTGAAGTGCATGATGAAAATGCCTGGGCTCTGGGGGGAGTGGCCCCCCACGCGGGGCTTTTTGGAACTCTCGATGACGTGAGCCGCTGGGCTTTACTCTTGCGGCAAGCCTATGTGAACCCTCGTGGCTCGGCTCTGATCGGCCAAAAAACCTTGCGACACTTCAGTCGCCGGGCGATCCCCCGTACGCGGGGTGATTGGGCCCTAGGCTTTATGCTCCCGACCCGGGGCAAGGCCAGCTGTGGCAAATACTTTTCGCCGCAGAGCTTTGGCCACACCGGCTTTACCGGGACCTCGATTTGGTTTGATCCTAAAATGGACCTCCTGGTGGTGATCTTGAGCAACCGGGTTCATCCCACTCGCAAAAATGCGGCTTTTGTGAGCCTTCGGCCGCAAATTCATGACTGGATCGTGCAATCTTTGGATTGAGGGAATTCAAACCTGACCAGTTCTTGACACCTCTCAAGCAACGTCCTGTAGTAAGAGATATGAAAACCTCAGACCAAAAGTTAGGCTCCGTGGAACATTACCTAGATCGCGACATCAGTTGGCTCAGATTCAACGAGCGGGTGCTCTACCAGGCCGAAGAAGCCCGAACCCCACTCCTGGAGCGCGTGCGCTTTCTTAATATTTTTCAGAACAACTTGAACGAATTCTACATGAAGCGAGTCGGTGGGCTGTTGCAAAAGAAGATGTCCAATCTGCCGATTGTCTCTGCCACCACGGGTTTAATGGCCGGGGACCGCCTGGACAACATCCGTTCGACAGTGAGTGAGCTCAACTGCCGCATTGAGCGCCTGCTGCGCGAGGAATTACTCCCCGGACTCAATGAAAAGGGCATTCGACTTCATACCTGGGAAACCATCAATCAAGAACAGCAAGACTGGTGCGAAAAGTTCTTCCGCCAGAAGATTTACCCGGTGGCGACTCCCATGGTGGTGGACCAAGGGCACCCCTTTCCGCTGCTTTCCAATCTCTCGTCGTCGATTGCGGCCAAAATTCGCCACCCGAACGACTCAGAACCGCTCTTCGCGCGGGTTAAGGTCCCCCGGCTATTTAGTGAATGGATTCAAATTGAGGAGGGCGGAGTTAAAGGTGAGCACCATTTTATTCACCTGCTCGATGTCGTCGAAGAGTTCCTGCCGGAACTTTTCCCGCGGATGGACATCATGGCCGTGATGCCGTTTAAGGTAACTCGAAATGCCGATATCGAAACCGACGAGGACGATGCCGACGATTTGCTCGATCTCATTCAAGTGGAGCTGCGCAATCGGAAGTTTTCCGAAATCGTGCGCTTGGAACATGGCCCGCACCCGGATCCGTGGCTCCTTAACTTTTTAAAGGATCACTTGGATTTGGGCGAAGAAGAAGTGGTGGAGTTTCCCATGCACTTACGCTATCGGGATTTGGATCCGATTCCGGATCTTAAGATTCCTGAGTTGCGAACCGCTCCATGGACGCCGGTCAACCCCAATGTGTTCAATCAAGAAGAAGAGTTTTCGGTTTTTAGCGCGATTCGCTCCGGGGATATTTTAGTGCATCATCCGTACGAGAGTTTTACCGCGACGGTGGAACATTTCATTCGTTCGGCCGCCCGCGATCCTCAAGTGATTACCATTAAACTGACTTTGTACCGGACTAATCGTGACAGTGCGATCGTTAAGTCGCTCATCGAAGCCGCCAATCACGGCAAGCAGGTCGTCTGCTTGGTCGAAATCAAAGCCCGCTTTGATGAAGAGCGCAACATCTACTGGGCGCAAGAAATGGAAAAAGCCGGAGTGCACGTCATTTACGGCATGGTCGGGCTCAAGATCCATTCTAAAGTCGCCTCCGTGGTGCGTAAAGAGGGGAACGAGTTTCGCCTTTACAGCCATCTTGGTACGGGCAATTACAATTCTACGACCGCGAACCTTTATACCGATGTGGGATTGTTCACTTGTAATCCGGCGATCACGAGTGAAGTGGTCGATGTTTTTCACTTCTTGACGGGGCGAAGTCTTAAGTCCGACTACAAAATGCTGCTGGTTTCGCCCATGAACATGAAAGACCGCTTTCTCGAACTTATTCGCACCGAAGCCGCCAATGCTCAGGCCGGCAAACCCTCGGGGATTGTGGCAAAAATGAACAGCCTCGAGGACCGCGATGTCATCGATGCGCTGTACGGGGCTTCCAAGGCGGGCGTGCCGATCACCCTCATCGTCAGAGGCTTTTGTTGCTTGCGCCCTCAGGTCCCGCAGCTCAGCGAGAATATTCGGGTGGTCTCGATTATCGGCCCGCTTTTGGAGCATGCCCGGCTGTTCTTTTTTCGGGGCGGCGAGAGCGACCCGGAAAACGGTCTATTTTATCTCGGCAGCGGGGATTGGATGTATCGCAACCTGCTTTCGCGAGTCGAAGTGGCTGCTCCAATTGTTGAGTCCGGCCTCAAAAAACGACTCTGGCAAATCCTGAATTTGCAAATGCAAGATAACCGGTTGGCTTGGGATATGGCGGCCGACGGTTCTTACCACCGCCGCTTGCCTAAGGCGGGTGAGCCGGAAGTGAATTCCCAGTTGGGTTTTATGGAAGTCGCCCGACATCGATTGACTCTTGCATCGGACTCAGAAGCGGTTAATACTACGGCTGACACGACATCGTCTCGAACAACTGGGAAGTCTTCATCAACGCATTAGGCCCGAGGAGAATGGGGTGATGCTGGCAGCGATAGATACAGGTTCGAATGCCATTCGCATGGCCATCAGCGAATTTGAACCCAATAAATCAATGGTTTTTAAAGAGGTGCTGCGGGTTCCGGTCCGTTTAGGTAAAGACGTGTTTTCGGCGGGCTTTGTGCGCCCCCAAACCAGCACCGAAGTGCTCCGGGCCTTTAAACGTTTTCGGCGTTTGATGGACAAGCACCACGTGCTCCACTACAAAGCCGTGGCGACCAGCGCCCTCAGAGAGGCCCGCAATGGCTCGGACTTGGTTGAGCGGATTCGCCGGGCAAGTAACATTGATTTGGAAATCATTGATGGCCTCGAAGAGGCCCGCCTCGTGCAACTGGCGATTGCTAAATACTACCGCACCCGCCAACTCGATGCCACGATCATTGACATTGGCGGCGGCAGCACCGAAGTGATCTTAGTTTCCAAGGGCGCTTTGGTGGGGCGTGAGAGTTTGCGCTTGGGCACCGTCCGAATGTTAAAGGACTTCAATCCCGATCGCCAGTTCGAGCAAATGCATAATCAAGTCAAGCGAGACGTGGGACGCTTTCATAGTCGTATTCGTCGCCATTGGCTCAATGGTCAGCAGAACATTCCCGCCCATCTGGTGGTGACTGGTGGCAATGCCCGCAGTCTCGGTCGTCTCGCCAAGCAGTTCATGCAAACCCCTTCTTCGCAAAAGATGACCATGACTCAACTCGAATCCTTAATGACTTTACTGCACTCCATGAGCAATCGGGCGCGGCGTGAAGAGTTGGGCTTGCGGCCCGACCGCGCCGATGTCATTTTGCCGGCCAGCATGTTTATCCACGAGTTTGCCACAGTATTTAATTATCAAAACATTCTCTTACCCAAGGTGGGAATCAAAAACGGGGTATTGGTCGACCTGCTTGAGACTCACAAAAAAAAGTAGGTGTTCGATGCTCAAACCGGGCGCGCATATTCATTTGATGGGAATTTGTGGGACCGCGATGGCCAGTCTTGCGGGTATGCTCAAGAGCATGGGCTATCGAATCACTGGCAGTGATCAAAATGTTTATCCCCCCATGTCGACGCAGCTGGCGGAGCTGGGGATTCCTATCATGGAAGGTTATCGCCAAGAGAATCTAAAACCGCGGCCCGATCTGGTGATCGTGGGTAACGTCATCAGCCGCACCCATGAAGAGGCCCAAGCTCTCTTAGCGACGGATATTCCGTACACCAGTTTGCCGGCTGCCTTGGGTGAGTTTGCGATCGCCGGACGAGAATCCATTGTGATTGCCGGTACGCACGGCAAGACCACCACCACGTCGTTGATGGCCTGGGTGGCTGAAGCCTGTGGCAAAAAGCCCGGGTTTTTAATCGGTGGCATTCCGATTAATTTTTCTCGGTCGTTTCGCGCGCCTGAGGGGAATTGGTTTGTGGTGGAAGGGGATGAATACGACACCGCGTTTTTTGATAAGGTTCCCAAGTTTGTGCATTACAAACCCAAGTACGCGGTTTTGACCAGTGTCGAATTTGATCACGCTGACATTTACCAGGATCTGGCAGCCGTTAAGCGGGCCTTTGCGATGTTGATCGAGCGCATCCCGGCGGACGGATTGCTGCTGGTCAACGCCGAAGATCCAGTGGCGATGGAACTGGCGCGCCTTTGTCGATCGAGAGTGGTGAGTTACGGACTGAATTCGGGTGACTATCATGTCGCCAATCGCGAAGTGGTGGTCGGCCGCAATCAATTTGCGGTGATTCACCAGGGTCGGAGTGTCGCCGACTTGGCGCTCAAGATTTTTGGGCCCCATAACACCATGAATGCGCTCGCGGTGTTTGCTCTGGCGCGCGAGTTGGGTTGGCCCCTTTCACAAGTTTTGAATGGTTGTGCGGAATTTAAGGGGGTCAAGCGCCGACAAGAAGTCATCGGCGAGCCGCGAGGAATTGTGGTGGTCGAAGATTTTGCTCACCATCCGACCGCCGTCGACTTGACCATTAAAACCATGAAGGAGCGCTATCCGGGGAAAAAGATTTTTGCGGTGTTTGAACCGCGTTCGGCCACCAGTCGCCGCAAAGTCTTTCAAAAGGATTACGTGCAAGCCTTGGGTCAGGCGGCCGTCACTTGGCTGGCCAAGCCCTATGATCAATCCAAGATCTCTGAGGGCGAGCGCTTTTCAGCAGAGGAGTTGATTGAAGACCTCAAGCGGTCCGGTCGCGAGGCCCATCTTGGCACCAACGTCCAAGAAATTGTAGCGGCCCTCACGCGCGAAGCCCGAACTGGAGATGTCATCCTCATTATGTCCAACGGCGGATTTGACGGCATCTACTCCAAGCTGCTGGCTGCCCTCAAATAAAACCCCTCGGCGTCCAACCAAAGGGGGCATGACCGTCCTGTTTGGTCCCAAAGTGGAGCCAGAAATCATCAGTAAAACTGATTGATTTTGTTAACATCAGATAATTTTTCCTGAGAACGGGTTTTGGTTATAACTGTTCCTGTTCCGAACACAGGAACAAGTGATTGCCATAAACGGGGGGCTCAAACATGAAACAACTGATTGCGATTTTAAGTTTAGTGATTTCTGCACAAGCATTTGCCATTGCACTGCCGGGCTGGAACCGCCCCGTTGAATCAGCGCAGTTGGATGTTCAATCAGCCATCGGCCAATTTGCGGCAGTCAAACGAGGCCAAGCGGTTCTGACCAAGCTCGATGGTCAAACTGCTCCTTCGCAAGTAAAGTTGGTTCTTAATGGTATTCAACGCCGGTATCAAATTGTTGAGTCGACAGTGAGTGAGGATGGAATCCGCATGATCACTGCCGTTGATCCTGCGCAACTGACCTCGTCCTCCCCACTTCCGGAAGCGACCTTTGTGACCATCATTGACTACCGTGCGCAAATCAACGTCCCCTCTGAAAAGTGGGAAGTTCGCGTGGAGACGGTCACCGCCGACGACGTGGTCGTAGGTGAACTGGTTCTGACTGGTAAGCCTGAGCCCGTTTTCACCATCCAAATTGAGCAGACCCTTTAATTTCCATCGCTCTCGTTTTTGCTTAAGTTGTTTGATTGAGTTGTTTGTTTGTTTGTTGCCTTTGACAACGCGACCCCCGAGGTCGCGTTGTGTTTTTGAGGGGTTTGCCCCCGGGCCTCTGCCGCGACCGGAATTGTCACTGCTCGCCGCAAAGGTGAGTCGATCTTATAAAAAATTTATGGTCGAAGCCTAAAATCCATTAGTTTTACTAATTCTTAATCTGTCGCGGACCGGACTGTGATAAGAGCCTGGGAATGCAGATCGATAGTATCAATCTCAACAACTTGCGGGTCTTCCAAAGCGTTTACAAAACGCGCTGTATGACGACGGCCTCGCGGGAGCTGCACCTCACCCAGAGTGGCGTGAGTCAGCACATCAAGTCCTTGGAAGATACTCTGGCGGTTAAACTCTTTGATCGCATTAACAAAAAGATCTATCCCACCGCAGCTGGCGATCGCCTTTTTGAAGTGGTGCAACCGGCCTTAGGAACGATTGAAGAGGCCTTGGGCAGCGTCACCACTCGCGAGCGTGAGATCAAAGGGGTGGTCAATATTGGCATGCCGATTGAGTTCGGCAACAACCGAATTGTGCCCATCTTAGCCCGCCTCGGACTCGAGTTTCCGCGGCTCCAATTTCATCTTACTTTGGATTTTGCCAGCCACATGAATGAAGAGCTCCTCAAGGGCCATTTGGACTTTGCCTTTGTCGACGAGTTTCAGCTCGACAAACGGATCGAAGTCGAAGAAGTCGCCGACGAAGTGTTGGAGTTGGTCGCGACGGAGAAGTTTCTGAAGCGCTTTGGTAAGCCCACCTTAAACAAAAATTTTTTTGAGCAACTCGAGTATGTCGAGTATCAAACCGGGGAGCCGGTGCTCCGATCTTGGTTTTCGCATCACCTCAAACGCAAAAACCTCGAACTCAACGTCCGAGCTCATGTGATGGATGTGCAAGCCATCGCTCGTTTGGTACTAGCCGATTTGGGAGCTGGCGTCCTGCCAGACCACCTGGTCTCGAAACTCCAGGCCGAGGGCCATAAAATCCAGGTGTTTAAGGGCTGCGGGAAGCCGCTCAAGAACCACTTGTCGCTGGCTTATTTGAAGAATCGCACTCGGCCCCCTCATGTGGCCAAAATTCTTGAAGAACTCAAAAAATCCCTGGCTTCGCGCTAACCTCTCGCCAGGCAGTCAAATCCACTCAGGATGGTAAGACTAGGAACATTCTCGATTGGCCCAGTAGTCCAGCCGTCTCCAATTCTCAAGAACAGTACAGTTCTCAAGATCAATGCCGTTCTCTGGAACAATACTGTTCGGCTAAGCTATTTCCACCCCTTTCTTCTGTTGTAGCGATCGCTGGCTGCGTTCTTCAAAAATAAGCGCTCGATGGCTAGGCTCTTCGTCAATGAGCGTTCGATGGCTACGCTCTTCATTGATTAGCGTTCGATAGCTAGGCTCTTCATTGATTAGCGTTCGATTGACCCCAAATATTGCGGTGCGGACTGTCGGTTCCACTCAATCCT